>CBFCYP010000050.1:0-19448 GCA_965602185.1 uncultured bacterium | reverse complement strand
AACGGAACCGCCGGATCCGGTTTCAGATGGACCATAGATAAGCTGATCATTTTGAAAAAGGGAAATAGCCGCTCCGGATATGGGAGGTTCGTTGATGACATGGTATTCAAGCGCGGCATAAGAATTCTTTGCGTCAACTATTAAACTTCCGAAATCACCGCTTGTCGTACCCGTGCCTTCAAGGGTGACCAAGGTTTCCGGATTTACTATATCATTAGATGTTATAATTAGTGTATCTAAATAAGTAATATCAGCATCGGGCCGGAAACGAATTGTAAATGAATCGACTTCATCCGGTAAAATGGTGTAGGGAACAGACAGATCGACAATTTGAAAAGTCGAGTCATACCAGTGCACTGCCAAATATAAATCACTAATTATTAGCGGGGCAATTCCGGTATTGGCAATCGGACATTCCCAATCGGCATATCCTCCAGTCCAGACGAGACCATAATTATGAAATCCTTCCGGTAAGAAGATTTGCGGATCTCCCGGCCAGAACCGGTAATAAAATAGGGCGTCGACGCTGTAGCTGGGTGTCCTGCAATATGCGGTAATACGTGGAAGGTTATAACTGTCGAAATTTAAAGAACAGTACCAGCCGGGGCTAAAGCAATCATCAACGAGGCTTGTATCCCATTGAACGCCGGTTTTGCAGTAGAAATATATTTCATCTCTCTGAAATGTAGCCAGGCAAGGCTGATCCTCACGGTCTATCTCAAGAGTAATCGCCGGCCTGCCGGCGAAATAGGGGTCATACAGTACGGTTTCAATAGTCCAATCCTGGCCATCATAAGACGCCAGCATGAGGTCATAAGCCGGATTGAAATAGGCATAATAGGCATTATTCTGACTATCGATATCAAAACCTACATTATGACCAAAATTAAGATGATCCACTGAATCAGGAAATGTGACAATATTCCAGCTGGAATCGGTTGGATTATAGTAAGCAACCTCCAATACATCCGCGTTCTGGTCACCTAATCGATGATAGCCGATGATCGGGATATCAGAATTTCCCAATCTCAGTCTATTATAACGCGGTAAGTTTATATTGTCTTTAACGACGACTATATGCCATCCCGTACTATCACTATAAGCATATTTGACTTCATCGGGATCGTCCTGCAAGTATGAGATTCGAGGATATCCCTCATTATTGACCGCTATACTGGAGTACTCCCCGATTGCACCTATACTCGTATCCTGCGGGCAATCAACAATAACCTTAAACCAGCCGGTATCTGCCAGCGTGGCATATTTAAGACTCCAGTAGTAACCGAGATATTCCTGTTGATAACTGATATGAGGCCGGTTCTGCGAATCCAGAGCGATGCTGCAGTATCTTCCGGCATCACCAATACTATCGACAACATCAATAAACCATTCACCATCACGATAATTTGCGTAGCGAAGATCATTGAAATCTCCATCGAAATAAACGATATGAGGATTGTTTTCGCTGTCGATAGCTAATGCATTAAATTCACCTTTATCTGTACCGGTGCTGTCCGCCACGTCCCTCTGCCAAACGCTCGAAAAAACAATAGTATGTAAACCCAAAAAATATGCTACCGTGAAAAGCAATAAAGTTTTTTTCATGGCGACTCCCTGTAAGTATTCAATTGTCAATTCAAAAATACAACCGAAGCAAATCTGGAGTGCGAAATCTGGTTTGGATTATAAGGATTGAATCGACTTGTGTCAACAATAAGCCTGCGAATCTGCGAATGATATTTGAAAATAAGTTTGCTATATTATTAAAGCTGTCAAATTTAAATTTATATCTCAACCTTTTTAGGACTATTCCGTAGATAAGATTAGAGGTTTTAAAGTGTTGCTGGGTTGGCCGCCCCGAAATCTAAATCTGCTTTCTTATAAGAGTTGGGAAGCCGGCCCCATAAACGCGGGAATCTATTCGGTTGGTCAGCTAATTGCCCGGATTTCGGAGGGTTTTATTGGGAGAACCATTACAAAAAAATATAATCTTACAAGGGAGGAAGCATGAAAGTAAGAGTTAGGTTTTTGGTTGTGGTTTTAATTGCGGTCTTTTTTGTCTCGTCGACCGGCCTGGCGCAGAATTTATTGTGGTTTCCCGAGAGCGTAGTTTACGACCCCTCACATGAACGATATCTTGTGTCAAATTACCTGACCGGGGATATTGTCTCAATAGACTTACAGGGAAACCAGCAATTCTTTGTTTATAATCAGTCCTGTCAAAACGGACTTCATATTGAAGGAAACACGGTATATGCCGCCTGCAATGATCAGGGCGTGAAAGCGTTCGATCTCGATACAGGGCAGCTCACAGCTCACATCGTAATTGATGGCGCGGCAACCTTAAACGATATCACGGCGGATACATCGGGGAATCTATATGTATCCGACCTAAATGCTCATCAAATTTTCAAGATCCGATTGAGCGACTATAATGTTTCGGCCTTTGTGGATTCGGGAATCACATTTCCCAATGGAATATATTTTCAGGAAAGATACAACCGTATTCTCCTGGTCTCTCTCAGAACTTATTCTTCAATCCAGGCGATTAACCTGGAGGATTCATCGCTCGTTACAATTGTCAACACGGGCCTGCACAGCCTTGATGGGATTACCGAGGATAATGGCGGCAATGTATATTTTTCTTCCTGGGGAACTCGAACAATATATTACTATGACAGTACCATGACTCATCCGCCGCAATTTTTCTATGAGAATCCCGGAGGGCCGGCAGATATATTCTACGATAAATTGAACTGTGTGCTCGCGGTCCCGTTAATGGACTCTAACATGGTTGATTTTATTTCAATCCCGACGGGAATGGACGAAGAAGGTTATAATCAATTACCTGATGCAATCAGCCTGGGGCCTGTCTATCCGAATCCATTTAACGATCGAGCCCAAATCAACTATGTTATTGACAAACCCGCGCAGATCAGGCTTGAGGCATTTGATTTAAAAGGCAGGCTGATAACCGTTCTCGCCCGTGGCTATTATGCCCCCGGTGAATATTTCGTGAATTTCGACGGTTCCGAGCTTTCAAGCGGCGTCTATTTTATCAGGCTGGAGTCCGGTAATTCAGTTAGAACAGCGAAAATGGTACTTCTAAAATAAGACTGTTCGGCTCTAATCTCAGACCAATCTTGAGGCAATAAATTTCCCCGACTTTGTTATAAGTGCCTAACATTTCTGGAACCATTTCGTAGATAATATTGTAGGTATTTCAGAGGTGTTGGGTTGGTCGCCCGGTACATCTTTGGAATAGACTATATGGCAAGGGAGCAGTATTTCGAGAATGAACAAGTTAAACCAGCCGCACGATCGCCGTAAGCAGTTGATTTTTAGGAGGATTTATTGAGGCGGATTGCTACGATTTTCTTTCTATTCATTCCAACATTAACTCTGTCCCAGGGAACCATAGATACATTAGCTTTTTACAGCAATTCTCTGGAGGAAATGCGAAATTTGTGTATCTATCTGCCCGAAGGTTACGATCCCGGCGATACATTGCATTATCCGGTGGTCTATTTTCTCCACGGCACAATGGTGGACTATACCGGTTATACCGAGATATACGGCTGTCTTGACAGTATGATCAATGACGGTTGTATTGATCCGTTGATTCTGGTAATGCCCGATGGCAGTGTCGGCCCGTTTGACGGCAGTTTTTATACAAATTCCGAGCTGTATGGTGATTTTGAGGATTATATTGCCATCGATCTTATTGCGTTTATCGATTCCAATTATTCCACAGATCCGGTTTGTTCGAAAAGGGCGATAATGGGGCACAGCATGGGTGGTTACGGCGCCATGAAGCTCGCGTTCAAACATACGGATAAATTCGGGGCTGTAGTGTCACACAACGGCCTTCTGGAGATCGTTTTCGGTCTTTACAGCTGGGTAGATTATATTCTTCTTGAGAGCGGTTCCAGCCCGCCATATACATATAATTATAACAATGGGACAATAACGAATATGGCTTTTACCTGCGCCGGAGCTTTTTCTCCGAACCTGAATAATTCGCCCTACCAGGTGGATTTTCCCTTGGATTCTGCGGGTAATGTGGTTGATACCGTTATCGCAAGGTGGCAACAACACAACCTATCGACACTCGCCGCCCAGATCCCTTCAGGTCAGGAACCCGCTATTTACTTCGACTGCGGATATGGCGGTCCTTTTCTGGAAATCAGTATGAATATGGCGTTCGCCGATTCGCTGGCCCTGCTGAATCTGGATTACGCTTTCCCGATTTTCCCCGGCGGATATTATAATCCGGATCGTTTCCCCATCTCATTGACCTTCCTGGCCGATGCCTTGGGAGCTATTAATTACTGCGATTTTTCCGCGGAACCGTTAACGGGTCAGTCTCCTTTAACAGTTCAATTCAATGATCTTTCAAATCCCGAGTGGAGCATAACGTCATGGGAGTGGGATTTTAATAACGATGGAATTGTGGATTCATATGCTCAGAATCCCGAATGGACGTATAACTCCGCGGGGTTATACAGCGTTGAGCTCGTCATCGGATGTGATTCAGTTTCAAAAAGCAGGGTAAGGGAAGAATATATTTGCGTTTTCAACGGTGAAAGCTCCCTATTGTTTGATGGAGAAGAGAGCGTTGTCGAAGTTCCTTCATCTCCCACACTTAGCCTGACCGATCTGTTTACCATAGAAGCCTGGATAAATCCGTCCGGATGGGGGGAGAATCCCGGGACCGGTTTTGGCAGGATAGCGGATAAAGACGCGATCCGATTTTTTACCCTGAGGTCTAATCCGCTTTTGGGGGACAATACTCTTTGTCTCTGGTTATTCACTCAAAGCGGCGGGAGCAGCTTTTCAGCGATTCCCGAAAGCTCGATCGTGCTCAATACCTGGCAGCATATCGCGGCTACATACGATGGGGCCGCCGGCGAGGTAAAAATGTATCTTAACGGTTCAGGGCAAACGTTAACCCAAACCGTACCGCCTTCGGGCGCTCTGAATGATAATTCAACGGTCGATTTGACGATCGGTAACTCCAACTCCCGGGACGATACTTTCGACGGCATAATCGATGAATTCAGGATCTGGAATATCGTAAGAACCGGCGGCGAGATTCAATCATATATGAATCAATATTTAAATGGCAATGAACCCGGCCTGGTCGGGTACTGGCGTATGAACGAGGGCAATGGCCAGTTAGTAGACGATTTTACGGGCAACGGCAATCATGGCGCGTTAACAGCCACGGAGTGGGCGGTGGGGGCACCGATGGGGCAGACGAATACGGATGAATACGCTCAAATGCCTTCGAGCCATGACCTCTCCGTTTTTATATATCCCAATCCATTTAACGCATCGGTTTCCATTAAATATGATTTACCCTATGAAACCTTTGTCGAAATTGATATTTATAATGTGCTCGGACAGAAAATTAAAAATATAGTTAGAGATATAAAACCCGCCGGTAGCAATGACGTAGTCTGGCAGGCTCATAACAATCCTTCGGGGATATATTTTTATAAAATCAATACCGCGGGTGGATTTAAAGCAGGGAAAATGATGTTGTTAAAATAAAAAGGAGAAGAGATGAACAAAGCAGGATTAATTATAGCGGTGGTTTTCATCGCTATACTGGCGATCATTTCGAAGGCTTTCGCACTTTCGGAGAGAAGCAAAATTCATTTTGAAGAAGGAATTGAATATGTACCCGACGCAATTGTTGTTGCGTTCTCGTCGCATATTCTTCCCCTGAACATTATTGCCGAGAACGGCGATGTAATTACCGGGAATGCCGCGATTGATATTCATAATTCACGGTTCGGCGTTTCCGAATTCCGGCAGCTTTTTCCCGGCGCTGAAAAAAAGGGCGAAACCGCGCTTTCGGGATATTATACCATAACATTTAATTCCCGAAATGAGATGATCCCCGTACTTGAAGCCTATGATGCATTGATAGAGGTGGATCATGTGGAGCCGATCGGGATTCACCCCACCGATTACGATCCCAACGATCCCCAGATCGGCCAGCAGTGGGCGATAAATAAAATCGAGGCGAGAGGGGCCTGGGATATATCGCAGGGTGATTCACTGGTCATGGTAGGCATAGCCGATACCGGAGTAGACTGGGACCATCCCGATCTGGCCGATGATATTTGGGTCAACGAGGCTGAAGTAAACGGGATTACCGGATTTGACGACGACGGCAACAATTATATTGACGATTATCGCGGCTGGGATTGGGTTCACGGCGTAAACGGCGCTCCCGGCGAGGACGATATGGATCCCGATAATAACCCCATGGATTTCGATGGTCACGGCACTCACTGCAGCGGCGTGTCGGCCGCGGTGACGGATAATGGTGTCGGTATCGCGGGTGTCGGATTCAATTGCCGCGTCATGCCTTTAAGAGTGGGATGGCAGGATCCCACCGGGCAGGGTTATATCAGGATGGATTTCGCGGCCCAGGCTTTTTATTACGCAACTGACAACGGCGCCAGGTCCATCAACTGCTCCTGGGGATCGTCAAACTCCGGCGGCTTGGGAGTAGCGACCACCTACGCAACCAACAACGGCCTTATCGTGGTATCATCCGCCGGTAACAGCAACAACCAGAATCCGTCCTACCTGGGTTCGAGACCCGATGTTGTCGCGGTGGCGTCGACCGATCAGAACGATTTTAAATCATCATTTTCGAATTATGGCACCTGGGTGGATATTTCGGCCCCGGGAACCGGGATTTATTCCACCTATTTTAACGATACTTATTCTATTCTGGACGGTACCTCCATGTCGACGCCCCATGTTGTGGGCCTGGCGGCGTTGATTTGGGCGTCCGAGCCCGATCTTACGGATATGGAAGTGATATCGAGGATATTATCCACCGCGGATAATATCGATTCGTTAAATCCGAATTACAGCGGCCTTTTGGGAGCTGGGAGAATTAACGCTTATGCCGCGCTGGCGTCTATCCATTATCCTAACATCATACAGAGAAGCCAGACCGTAAATATTACAACTGGCGACGGCGACGGCATCCTGAATCCCGGGGAGACCTTCGAGCTTGTTGTTATGCTCGAAAATATCTGGGCGGACGCTCAGAACGTTAATGTTACTTTATCCGGAAATGATGATTTTATAATGGTCGATTCTACGGCCTCGTTCGGTAATATTCCCAACGGGCAGACGAATAACAATTCGTCCGATCCTTTTGTGATTACGGTTAATTTCCTAGCGATACCGGGAACCAAGACTTTAAATATGAATATAACGGCGGATGATTACGAAGTAGACAGGGAATTGTCCATATTCGTATCGTTATATCAGGCCAACTTCCCGATAGATATTCCGGATAACATAGAATCGTCGCCCGTCATCGTCGATTTTGATGGCGACGGACAGAATGAGATTGTGTTCGGCGCTTCCGATAACAACGTTTATGCCATTGAACAGGACGGCCAGAACAGTCCCGGGTGGCCGCAGCCTGTAACCGGTGACGTAATCGGCGCGGTGGCCCTTGGTGATATGGACATAAACAATCATTTGAACGTCGTGGCGGTGACCAAAGATGGCAGGTTTTACGCCTGGAATACCGACGGCTCGCTTCTGCCGAATTTCCCGGTAGATAAGGGCGGCATTTTCTATTCGGGCGTTATGCTGGCCGATATTGACGGTGATTACGATCTCGAAATCATAGCCGGATCGTTTTCCGACAACAATATCTACGTGCTCAGCCATGATGGCACGGATTACCCCGGCTGGCCCTTTACGGGAAGTGGAAAATGGTATGGCTCGCCGGCGTCCGGGGATATCGATAATGATGGAATAGCGGAAATTATATACGCCGGATTTGACTCCACCCTGCACGCCTTCAATTCCGACGGAAGCTGTGTTTCCGGTTTCCCCGTACAGCTGGATCACGTTGTCTGGGGTTCCGCGGCGGTTGGAAATATAACTCCTGATCAATATATGGAAATCGCGGTTGTTACATCATCGAGCAATTTATACGTGGTTAATCATGACGGTTCGATTGCCACCGGGTTTCCGGTAGCGTCAAGTGGCGTGGTGAGATCCTCCCCGTCCCTGGCCGATCTGGACGAGGACGGCGCTCCGGAGATATTGTTCGGAAGCAACGACGGTAACCTGTATGTGTTCGATCATAGCGGCGCCACCTTGCCCGGCTATCCCTTTTATATCGGTGGCTCAATAATGGCTCAGCTTGTGGTTGGAGATATAAACGGCGACAGCAGCGCCAATATAATCGCTGTAACCGGAAACGGCGATATTCACTGCTTCTACGGAGCCGATACTTACCTCCCCAACTTCCCCATAAGCCCGGAGGTCTCCGCGCAGATAACCGCCACTCCCGCGCTGGGAAATCTTGACGGTGACCTGGATCTGGAGATAGTGGTTGGCCTGAGAATCCCCAATCAGAACCTGCTGGTTATCGATTATAAAGCAAATGCTCTTGCCGCCGGATTGCAATGGCCGAATTACGGCAAAGATATCTGGAGATCCAACAGCTTTACGGATGTCGTAACGTCCATTGATAAGAATGAAAACCTGCCCTACGAATTTTCATTGCTGCAGAATTATCCGAACCCGTTTAACGCCGGAACCGCGATAGGTTTCAATCTCCCGAACAGATCGCACGTCAGGCTCGATGTTTACGATATCCTGGGAAGAAAAATCGAGACGCTAATCGATAAAAACCTATCGGCCGGTTATCACAGCTTAATATGGAACGCGGAAAATAAATCATCCGGGATATACTTTTACAGGATTACGGCAGATGATCAGACATCGACGAGAAGGATGTTACTTGTAAAATAAGCGATCGGATCTAATAACCGGGGAGGCCGCCATGAATTTTTTAAAAATTTTATTATCAGTGTTTATAGTTGTGCCGGCAGGTTTTTCTGCAGTTGAGGCTCAGCTGTTAAACAATCCCGAAAGCGTGGTATATGATTCTCTGCGTGATAGATACCTGGTATCCAACTGGAACACCGGACATATGGTGCAGATCGACAGCAACGGAGTTCAGGATTACTTTGTTGTTGGTCAGCATTGTTACGCCGGCTTACACATCGTCGATGATGTCGTTTATGTGGCCGGTAGGAACCAGGGAGTGAGCGGTTTTGATCTTGAAACCGGGCAGTTGGTGATGCATGTCTCTATCCCCGGATCGGGAGTGCTGAATGACATAACGTCCGATAATATGGGAAACTTATACATATCTGATGTAAACGTTCACCGCATTTATAAAATAAATTTAGCCACCGAGAACTGGTCTACGTTTGTCTCCGGCGGTTTAAATTCTCCCAACGGTATCTATTTTGATGAACCTCACAATCGGCTTTTGCTTGTATCCTCAAGGAATCTATCGCCGCTTCAAGCCATCAGCCTGGATGACTCGTCATTGACGACGATTGTATATACGGGCGTCTCAGTTCTCGACGGCCTGACCATGGACGAACGGCGTAATGTCTATTTTTCGTCCTGGAACGCTCATTCCGTTTATAAGTATGATTCCACGTTCACAAATCCCCCGGAACAGGTTTCGGTTCACTCTCCTGAACCAGCGGATATTTCTTATAATGCTGTTCACAACATCCTGGCGGTGCCTATTTTCTATGGGAACTATATTGATTTTGTCGAAATCTCTCCGACCCTCACAGATTTTTCGGAAGTCCCCTCACATTATGAATTGGACATTATGAATTACCCTAATCCTTTTAACTCCTTGACCACAATTAAATATCATCTGGATTCACCCTCTTTTGTAGGCATTGATATTTACGATATTCTGGGCCGGAAAATAACGACATTGAATAAAGGATTTCGAAACGCCGGTTACTATCATGCGATCTGGGATGCCGGGGAGGCTTCCACCGGAATATATTACCTGAGAATCAAAACGGATAACCGCTCGCTTACCAGGAGAATGACGCTCTTAAAATAATCACGGCCCACCTATACCTTTTATGATATAGGGAATTTTAAAAAATAATTCTTCTAAAATAAGTTTAATGATGCCTTTTTTCGAACCAGATGGTGAAATCGGTATAGCCGTCCGCTTTGGTATCCAGCGAGAAATCAAAACCGTGGTTTATCAATATTTCCCGGATTATTGTCAGTCCTAATCCCTGTCCTTCTTTTTTAGTGCTGAAAAACGGGGCAAAAATATTTTTTTGAACCTCATCGGGAATGCCTTTACCGTTATCTCTTATTAGCAGCTTTCTGATCGTCTTACTTTCAACGTGTATTTGAATTTCTCCATTGTTACCGATAGATTCTATGGAGTTTTTGATGATATTCACCACCACCTGCTCCATCTGGCGGAAATCCATTTCCACCTGTAGGGGGTATTCGGCAAAGTCTATATTGACAGTGATATTTTTATCCTCGCACAGCGGATCCATTAGCACTTTAACCGTGTTCAGCAATTTATTTACATCGTGCGATTCCTTAACCGGCGGCGGGATTTTGACCACGTCCGTGAAGTTAGACATGAATTGTGAAAGCCTGGAATTGCGTTCAATGGCGACTTTGACAGCGTTTTCGAAATCCGCTTTATCCTCGGCTTTCAGTTGATCCCCGTAGTTGAGCGAAGAACTCAGGATCGAGTTGATAGCTCCTATGGAATTACTTACCTCGTGAGACATCATGCGAATAACCTTACCGTAGGCCCGTTTTTCAGTCTTCAGAATCTCTTCCGTTAATTCCTCGATCATGATGAAATGATGATGGAAGCCCCTATCCAGGAAATGAGATTGTCTGCATTTGTATGAATGCAGTCCGTCAATATTCAGTATGGCCGATTGGCCTTCTTTAAGCTGGCCTAGCTTCCGGGGGAGGATTCCGCCGATTTCGGCCAGGCGTTTTCCGATAATTTCCTTTCCGCCCGAGTTCAATAACGAAAGGGCCGAGGGATTCAAATGAGAGACCCTGTCTTCAAAATCCAGCACGATAATTCCGGAAGAGGAGGCATCGATCAACTTGTTCAGAAAGTAATGCTGTTCTTTAATCTTCACTCTCTCGGATCTGAGCTCGTCGATCATACGGTTGTAAACATCTATCAGGTCATCCATCTCTCGCTGACCGACCTCCACGAACTTGGTATTGAAATCCTTGTCTTTTAAGGATTCGATTCCGGCCGAAATTAAATTTAAGGGCCGGATGAAAGATTTATACAGATATATTGATACTACCACGGACACCAGGATCAGTAGTTCTATTCCCATAAATAAAAGTTTGTATTCCCGCAGGACTCGTAAGGAGAAAAGAACCAGAATTATATGCAGTATGGTTATGAATAAGATAAACTTCAGCCGGAGCTTCATTTATCCAGCCCGTGTTTTTCCATACGGCGATAAAGTGCCGACCGGCTTAAGCCGAGAGATTTCGCGGCTTTGCTGATATTATTGTCGTGAAATTTCAGCGCCTGTTTTATCAGCGATATCTCCATATCATCAAGAGTTGCCGATCCGACTGGGGGGAGGTTCTTTTCGACAGGTTTTTTGCGGTGAACGTGGTAATGCCCGGCAAAATCATCTATATCGAGGGCGTCTTTATTTGTTACCAGCACCGATCTTTCAATGAGATTTTTTAATTCGCGGATATTACCCGGCCAGGGCAGATCTTTAAGCCATTCAAGGGCGCCGCGAGTTACCCTCAAGTCCGGCTTTTTATAGGTTGTTTTTAAATTATTCAAAAAATGATCGACCAGTAGCGGAACATCGTCCGGACGCTCTCGAAGGGCCGGAATTTTGACGGTAATCAGATTAATTCTATAATAAAGATCCTCGCGAAAGTCTCCGGCTGTTACCAATTCGCTGAGATCTCTGTTGGTCGCCGATATTACCCGAACGTCGACGGATTTGGTCTCGCTTGAACCCAGGACTTCGAATTTTCTGTCCTGCAGTACCCGGAGCAATTTAACCTGGTCGTTCAGGGAAAGATCCCCGATCTCGTCGAGGAAAATGCTGCCCTTATCGGCCATATCGAATCGTCCCATGCGATCGTGTTTGGCGTCGGTGAAAGCTCCTTTTTTATGGCCGAACATCTCACTTTCGAACAATGTCGACGCGATACCGCCGAGGTTGACCTTAACGAAGGCCTGGTTTTTTCGAGGGCTGTTGTTGTGGATCGCCTCCGCAATAAGCTCCTTACCGGTACCGCTTTCGCCGGCTATTAATACTGACGCGTCGGTCGAGCTGATCTTGCCGATAGTATCCAGTATCGAAAGAAATTCAGGATCCTCACCGACAAGATTTTTCAGGCGGTAGAGACTGTCCAGCTTCTTTCTTTCAGGTTTCACCTTATCGATCGTTTTTTTGCTGTTTGAAATGGCCAGCGCGGTGTTTACCGATTGCAGAAGATGATCGTTGTTCCAGGGTTTGCTTATAAAATCGGCGGCTCCGGTTTTCATGCCCTCGACGGCAAGCTGGATCGACGCCCAGGCGGTTATCAGGATTACGGGGATATTCGGTGAATCCCTCTTTATATCTTTTAATAGTTTTAATCCCTCCTCACCGGATGTCTCCACTGAGAAGTTCATATCCATTATGATGAGTTCGATTGGTTGAGATTTTAAGGTTGATAACGCCTCTTCGGGGGAGGAGGCGCTGAGTGCCCGGAATCCCGACTGTTTCATGGAGAGTTCCAGCGAGGTTCTGACGGCAACGTCATCATCGATTATCAGGATAGCTTGCGAAGTCATCTCCATCACAATTTAATAGACCGGATTTGAAATATCAATCATTCATTGTGCAAAGCCTCGGCCGGTTGTATCCTGGCCGCCAGCCAGGCGGGATACAGGGCGCAGAGCGCAGATATTAAATATATCCCGACGATTGAAACGGCGTAGGCGAAATAATAGACCTTGTCTTCAATGAAACCGATAACGTCCAGAAAGGGGAACTGAAACGCAAGGAAACATCCGGCGGCTATTCCGACGGTGGCCAGGGCAAGGGTTTCGCCTATTATCTGGGCGTAAATTGTTTTTGTATTGGCTCCCAGCGCCCGCCTGAGTCCGATCTCGGCTTTCCGCCGGTTGGTACTGTACCAGATTATCCCGAATAATCCGAGAGCGACATTAATAGTTAAAAAACCGCATATCACTGCCAGTATTAAAGGAAGGATCAAAGTGGTTTTAAAGGCTCTTTTTCGAGCTTTGTCCAGTGTATCTATTCTTAATGTCCACCCCCCGGCGATGGATTTCAATCGTTTTAGAAGCTGTGCTTCGAAGGCAACGGATGTGCTCTCCTTGACCTTAAATAATATGCGGTACCAGTTATCGGATGCCATTTTCTTCAAGCTTTTCTCATCGTGGTACGACGATTTCCGGAATACCGCGGATTCGGAACCGGCCAACTCACCCGATCGCCGAAACTCGCCTATGACCCCGATGATCTCAAACTCCTTATTGTCGTCATTGGTTAATATTTTCCCTGCCGCGTTTTCATCGGGCGAAAACTTATCTTTAAAATCGGTGTTGATAACCAGTGGAGTTCTATGCCCTGCTCGATCGTTTTCACTAAACCATTCACCTTCAATCAACTCTATATCCAGCACTTCGCAGAAACCAGGACCCCCCTCACCGGAAAAACAGTTGAGTTTTTTCCCCTCGTAATATAAATTTCTTCCGCTGTAAACCATGGGTTGAAAGATATAGTTTGCGGACAAGGCGTGAGTTTTAACTTCCTCTGTCGACTCAAGAGTTTTCTCTATCTGGGTTAAGGTTTTCCCCACGGATTCCGGGCTCAGATTTTTCCAATCCATGTTAAGAATCCATACGTTCTCATAGTTAAAACCTAGAGGTTTGGCATAATTAAATAGTGCGTAGCTTATAGATGTCGCCACCAGAGAGAGAGCCAGAAAAGAGATGAAAATTCCTGAGATCATAAGAAAATTCGTTCTTTTCCTGTTCCATATCAACTTAAAGAATTGCTTGATCATTCTCTTCCTCCTCTGAGCGCTTCCGCCGGTTTCAACCGGGACATCTTGTATGCCGGATATACGCCGGATATTATCCCGAAAATAAGGCATATAATAATAGCATAGAAAAATATCCTGTGGTTTAAGACAAGATGTACATGCGGGATAAGACCGCTTTCATTGATCATGGCGAGGACAATTGAAGAAAGAATCAGGCTGATGGCCCCGCCTATCAGCGTAATTATAATATTTTCGAGAAGGAACTGCCCTGCCAAGGTTGGCGAGGAAGCCCCGAACGATTTGCGAATTCCGATTTCCGACATTCTTTCGATAATGCGGCTTACGTTGATATTGACAAGGTTTATCGTGGGAAGAAGCAAAAAGAGGATCATCAGGATAAGAAGAATAAGAAGCAGCGGGCCGACTTTACCCTCCTCTGTTCGGAAAAGCGTTCGGGCTAGCGCCTCACCGTAGGTCGAAGCTTCAGCTGTCAGTTTTTCAAACCTTCCTTCCGGAAACTCAACGTTTGCGATATTATGCCGGAATTCGTCTCTGATAGCTTTCAAATCCGATTTGTCCGGCGCCAGGATCATAGAGAAAAATGAAGGGAAACTTCCGACCAAAGTCTTTTTGTACAGATCTTCCTTATGGAATGTTATGGGAACCCATATATCAGAATAGGGCATTATTCTCAGAATGGAAACATTTTTGACCACTCCAATGACCCTGTAATTAGTGCCGTCCGCTTCGATCATTTTTCCGTAAGCCCGTTCACCATCGAAGTATTCATCCCTGGTTTTTTTGTTTATTACGGCAACGGGATTCCTATTCTCAACATCTTCTTTGGAGAACGGCTTTCCCTCAAGGAATTCAAAATCCAGTATTTTCCAGAACTCGCCGTCGGTAAATTTCATTCCCAGAACCAGTCTTTTGTTTCCGTTGTAAGTAATAATCGGGTTATGGAATGATGCGATTGAAACGTATTCCGGAGCCTGAAGGCTTTTCACATATTTGTTATGAAACCAATAGCTCAGCATGGGGCCGGTCCACAACCCCCCCTTGGTCGATTCCAATTTCGCCATGGTCACGGACAATGTCCTATCCAGCTTTTTCTCCGGCGGCATGGTACCGAAAGAGTGATCGATCAGAGATGTAATCACCACCAGGATTAATAGCGTAAAGCTGATTCCAAACAGGCTGATAAAAGTAAACAGCTTATGGCGGAGCAGGACTTTAATGGCTATCTTCACATAGTTTCTGATCATTCAAACCTCCTCAATCCACCTGGCTTCCGTCAAAAAGCCTGATGAGCCGTTCAGTTTTGCCGGCGAGCCTTTCATCATGAGTAACCATTACTATAGTCGTATTTTCGTTCTCGTGCAGGTTAGTCAGTATGTCCATCACCTCGCCACCCATAACCGAGTCAAGATTCCCGGTAGGCTCATCCGCCAGTATAAGATCCGGTTTTCCCACTATCGCTCTCGCTATGGCGACTCTCTGGCACTGGCCACCCGAAAGCTGACTCGGAAAATGCTTCGTCCTTGCTGAGAGCCCCACTTTTTCCAGCGCTGACAACGCCAGCTTTCTTCTTTTGGATGAGGATTCGCGGCGGTATAAAAGCGGAATTTCAACGTTGTCGACGATATTCAGATCATTTATCAGGTGAAAGCTCTGGAAGATAAATCCAATCCTTTCGTTTCTAAGCCTCGCGAGTTTTCGATCGCCGAACTTCCTAACCGCCTGTTCGTCAATTTCCACCTCCCCTTTTGTAGGGGTGTCTAAAAGTCCCATAATATTGAGTAATGTGCTCTTACCGCATCCTGACGGCCCCATGACAGATACAAATTCCCCTCGATCCACATCCAAATTTATGTCATGTAACGCCAGGGTTTCTATGCTTTCCGTACGATAGACTTTTTCCACATTTTTAAGTTTAACCATAATCATGTCCTTTTTTATTCGATTCACTTTATTTTTATCTCATCTCGGTGGATGTAGTCTTCCATATCGGAGATGATGACTTCCTCACCCTTTTTAACGCCGCTCTGGATTTCGACGAAGTAAAAGTTTGTCGCCCCGATTTTCGCTTTTCGTTTATATGCCTTTTCGCCCTCTATTACGAAGATCTCCTGGAGACCGGAACCGTTAATATAGGGGCCGTTTTTCGCTCTAATGATATCATCTATAATCGATGTTACGACGTCAACATCGACCCTGAGATTAGAGCGAAGAGATTTATCGGTTTTGTCGTCTAATTCTATGATAAATGTAATCACACCGTTTTGAATGGTAGGCATGATACCGGATATCCGGCCTGTTAATTGAATGTCATTCAGACGTATTTTTGCCGGTCCATTGATTATAAGTTTGTCCGCGTGGATATCGGATATTTCCGCCTCGACTTTGAAGCTGCTCAAATCGGCGATCCTTGCGATCACATCTCCCGGATTTACGGATGAGCCGATATCGTCTTTAATCCAGGTTATGACTCCGTCCCTGTCAGCTCTGGCCCCGGCAAGTTCAATTTTACGATCTATTTCCTTTATTCTAGAATTTTGAATATTTATTTGCAGATCCAGTTCCTTAAGATCAGCGGCCAGTAGTTCCTGCTGGTTTACCATCTGGTTTTTTAACTGGGCCAGCTCGCGCCTGGCAATTTCCAGTTTTAATTCCGCCTGCTCCAGGTCCAGCTTTGTCCCCGCCCCGATACTATAAAGATGTTTTTTTTGCTGGACTTCGGTTTCTATGGATTTCGCCTGAAGTTCTTTAATATCGTATTGAGCCTGAAGATCTATCCTCAACCTTTCCAGTTTCAGGTTAAGCTGGGCTTTGTTATTTTTTTTCAACTCCATCTCATTTAATAGCTTATCATAGTCATTCTGCAGAGATTCGGTATTTAGTTTCGAAATCGAATCGCCCGATTTTACGCTTTCTCCGACTCGGAAATATATCTCCTCGATCCGGGACTGAACCGGGCAGGCGAGCGCCTGCTCGTGTTCGGGAATGACGATACCGGAGGCTGAAACAGTCCCCTCAATGGACCCGATCTCGGCAAAAGCGGTTAAAATAGAGCTTCTTTTAACCGACGGATTAATTATGGAGCGAAAGGCAAGAACGCCAATTATAATCAGACCAAGCGGCAGCAGGAAATAAGCGGCTTTCCTCAGCTTTATTTTGCGTATCTCATTTCGGCTAAGTTCCTTGTCCATGGTTTACACCTCGTTTTAATGACATTCAATTCTTGTGCCAACCTGCAATCCATTCATTTATAAGAGATTAGATAAACGGGAAAATTATTAAATCGCCCGAAATCGAACATGTTGTTCGATTATGGATAATCCTCAAATAGCTTATGTGAAAGAGTATTAAGAAGTATGGTTGATTTTAATTGGATGCGAGTTTTGAATCATACTTGACAACGCTTCCTCCTCGCTTTATTTAATTTATTAGGCGGGAGTAACTCAGCTGGTAGATAATAGCGGCCCGATGGGCACTATTTTTTAAATATTTATCGAAGATTTCTTGACATAATATTCTAGCCCGATAAATTATTATTAATCTCATCATAGGGAAAGTCCATTATTTTTGGCTTTCTTTAAACATAAAAAGTAGGAGATCTATTATGCGAAAATTGTTTAATGCTTTTTTACTGACTACGGCGCTGGTAGTTATGCACGTATTGTGCTACGCTGAGCAGAGCGACACAAAAGAAAAGACCTCTGGTACGGTCAACGGGACAAATATCGAGGTCGGAGACTCATTGCTAATTGACGATCTACGAATTTTGCTGAAAATTAAAAGTCTACGCAACCTGCTGGAAGAGGAGCAAAAAACAAGTAATAAGTGGGATGTGAGCTTAACCGCAAATTTCTCAGGTGACGAAGCCGGAGACCAAAATAAGTCGGAACTGATAACATCCACGACGATCAAAAAAGGAATATATCCCCGACAGCTTCGTTTCGAGGAAGAAGGCAAAATTGAGCTTGCTGATGATAAGTTTGAGGAAGATGTGACAAGGCTTCTACTCAATTACGATTACTATATCACGCCCCATATCGAGGTCTACGCGTTCCTCGAGCGTTTTGAAGATGGTTACATGGGAGTCAAACGTCGCTTTGAAATAGGCTTTGGTGGGCTGGTTGAATGGACGCTTGGCGATTTGGTTAACGAGAAAGAAATAGATAATAAAAAGGACATAAAAGAATTATTCAAACAAATATCCGTTGACCGGGAAGAGATGTTGCAACGATACTCAGTACGTTATTTCTTTAGTCAGAAAGATCCGCTGCAACGAACATTCGAACAATTATCCAATGGCCAGAAAGATACGCTGCGACAAGCATTCGAACAATTATCCAATGGCCAGAAAGATTCGCTGCAACGAACATTCGAACAATTATCCAATGGCCAGAAAGATTCGCTGCGACGAGCATTCGAACAGTTACCCGATAGTCAGAAAGTTTCGCTGCGACGAGCATTCGAACAGTTATCCGATAGTCAGAAAGTTTCGCTGCGACGAGCATTCGAACAGTTATCCGATAGTCAGAAAGATTCGCTGCAAGAAGACTATGAGACGGCTCTGACCTCCATGAAAAAACGAAGCAGTAGATGGAAGTTTAGCATCGCCACAACTTTGTTTAAAGAGCTCGAGGAGCTCGAGGTAAAAGACATTACGAATGATACAACTTACTCGCATGAGCCTGAAGAGCGATATCGGATTGTCTTTCGTCCTTCAATTGAATATCAAGCGGCAAATGGCATCTCGCTATCGGGTTTTTGCTACCTGAAGGCGCCTGTTTTCGGCCAATTTAGAGTAGATGATAAAATTGACTATCGTGTCGACGCCCAGTTCCTGGCGAAACTGAAGCTATCTGAAGATGAGCAAGGGAATGATAAGGTTATCCTTACTTTTGGTTATGACCTCAGATATGATAATGCACCGCCGTATGTTGAACTGAATGGAGAGAAATTTACGGCTAATAAATTACATGAAACAACGACGCTTGGTATCACCGTAGAATTTTAGTGCACATTTTAAGTAAAGTGAACAAACCGGTTCATTGAGTTCGACTTGCCCTTAAATCCCGGTCTAACCGCGCAGGTCGATACCTTGGCGACTTTCACTATTGATATATAATGGATTTGGCAAACCTGGATTTCGAAGCAAAATCCGGTGAAAATAATACTCCCAAGGTCTTTGAAATTCAGATGTTAAATTTGAAAATGCGGGCGGATTTGCACACCGGCCTTCCGGTTATGAGCATTTATGAAAATGCTCACTTCTGAGAATAGGCCGACAGGACCAAAGCCGGCGGACCTTTTTGACTTGACATTGTACCATAACAGAATTAATTAGATACGTATTTGATAAAGGATGAAAGTGAATTGATCCGAAGAAACACCAATAGGATCATTCCATATCACCTTGTTGCGCATAGCATTACAAGAAAATGTAAGCGGGAGTAACTCAGCTGGTAGAGTCACAGCCTTCCAAGCTGTTGGTCGCGAGTTCGATCCTCGTCTCCCGCTTT
>CBFCYP010000049.1:0-19650 GCA_965602185.1 uncultured bacterium | reverse complement strand
CCCGTTGTTATTTACAAGAAATGGTGTAAGGCGTGCTATATCTGCGTTGAAATGTGTCCCAAAAAAGTTTTCGACACGGATCGTGACGGTTATCCCGTAGTGTCAAGAGGTCTTGACTGCACCCAGTGTTCCATCTGCTGGCTGCATTGCCCGGAGTTTGCCATAACGTCTAATGAAAAGTAAGTGATATAGGTGAGGTAAAACTTGGCTGAAGTTGAAACGAAGCGGGAAAAGAAAAGATCGATATATAAAGAAAATGTTCCGCTTTTGATGCAGGGTAACGAGGCCTGCGCACTCGGCGCTCTGGCCGCCGGCTGCCGTTTCTTTGCCGGTTATCCCATTACTCCCTCGACCGAAATCGCCGAGATACTCTCCAGATTATTGCCAAGATTCGGCGGAAAGTTTATTCAGATGGAGGATGAAATAGCATCCATCGCCGCCGTCATCGGCGCCTCTATCGCGGGCGCCAAAGCCATGACATCGACTTCCGGACCGGGCTATTCCCTGATGCAGGAAAATCTCGGTTACGCCTATATGGCCGAAGTTCCCTGCGTTATCGTTAACGTTATGCGCGGGGGCCCATCTACCGGCCTTCCCACAAAAGTGGCTCAGGGTGATGTTATGCAATCCAAATGGGGTACGCATGGTGATTATTTCCCTATCGTTATGGTACCCTCATCGGTAAAAGAGTGTTTTGATTATACAATTAAGGCGTTCAGTCTATCGGAGGAATACCGGATACCCGTTACCTTGCTTGGCGATGAGGTTCTGGGGCATATGAGGGAAATAGTTAAGTTGCCGTCCCCGGAGGAACTGAATATTGTAACGGTTCCGAAACCGTATGAACCTCCCGAATGGTATAAGCATTTTGAAATTACGCCGGATTACCTTTCGCCCATGGCATCTTTCGGGGAAGGCTACAGGTTTCATCTAACCGGTTTAACTCACGATGAATACGGATTTCCCACGGCCAGCAAGACCGAAATAGTCAGAAAACTCGAAAAACTCAGATTGAAAACTATGAGACACTTAGACGAGTTGACCGACGTCAGAGTGGAAATGATGGACGATGCCCATATTATGATATTCGCGTATGGTTCGACGGCGCGCGCCGCCCGGCAGGCTATCAGGATAGCGCGCAAAAGGCGCTTTAAGGTCGGTTTGATACAACCCAGGATCATCTGGCCGTTCCCGGATCAGATTGTAAGAGAATACCTTGACCAGGTGGATCTGGTCATAGTGCCCGAGTTGAACCAGGGGCAGATCATACGGGAGATAAAGAGGTTACGGTATCGTCATGTAAGAATTATCGGTTTGAACAGATTTGACGGCGAGTTGATTACTCCTGAACAGATACTCGATAAGATAAAAGAGGAACGTCATTAATGGCTGGCCAGGTTTCCAACGTTACGCATAAATATTTAAGACCCAAGAAGACATTTCCCAATGTTTGGTGCCCGGGATGCGGGATAGGTATAGCCATGGGGGCTTTAATCCGGGCTATTGATTCGCTGGACTTTAAAAAAGATGATGTGTCCGTAATCTCGGGTATAGGCTGCACCGCTCGAATCCCGGTATATCTCGATTTTAATACTCTGCATACAACTCACGGCAGGGCAATCGCGTTTGCCACCGGCGTAAAACTTGCCAACCCGAAACTGCACGTAATAGTCATATCGGGAGACGGAGATCTTCTGGCCATCGGCGGAAATCATTTTATTCACGCCGCCAGGAGGAATATTGATATCACCTGTATCCTCGTGAATAATTATATATACGGAATGACCGGCGGGCAGTATTCTCCGACGACGCCTTTCGCTAAAAACGCCTCCACCGCCCCCTATGGAATGATCGAACAATCATTCGATCCCTCGGACCTGGCCAAATCCTCGGGCGCGACTTTTGTTGCCAGGGGTACGGTTTATCATGCCTCGCAATTGTCCCGCCTTATGAGCCAGGCCATTTCCCATAATGGATTTTCGTTCGTGGAAGTGATATCGAATTGCCACACGCAATACGGTCGGCTCAATCGAGAGGGATCCGCGGTTAAGATGATTCAATGGCAGAAGGAATATGCGGTGCCATTATCGGTCGCCGCCAAAATGTCCAAAGAGGAGTTGGAAGGGAAATTTACTATCGGCAAACTCCATGAGGTATTCAGGCCTGAATATGTAGGCGAATATCAAAAAATTATCGACAAGTTTAATGAGGAAGAGGAAGAAAATCAACAGTCGCAGGAATCCTGAATTATCCGATTTTGATTTGAACGAATGAGAAGATAATGAAAAAAACCGAGGAAGATAGCGGCAGATATGAAATTCGTCTCTCGGGTTCCGGGGGGCAGGGGCTTGTCCTTGCCGGTGTTATACTGGCGGAAGCTATGGGCGTTTATGAAGGGAAAAACGTGACTCAGACGCAGTCTTATGGCCCCGAGGCGCGCGGAGGGGCGTCAAGATCGGACGTAGTAGTCTCCGATGGTGAAATCTATTACCCCAAAACAACTGAACTCGATCTTTTGCTATGTTTGACTCAGGAATCCTGCGACGAGTATTTCAGGGACCTGAAGGAAGAGGGATTATTGATTGTCGATTCGGATAGAGTCCGCCAGCTTCCAACCCAGAAAGCGCATTCGCTTCCTTTTATAAATACGGCAAGAGATAAGGTTGGGACTCCCGTAGTCGCTAACGTGGTTTCACTTGCGGCGGTAGCGGCCATTTCAGGAATCTGTTCCAGGGAATCTATTGAGAATGCTATATTGAATCGTGCGCCGCGCGGAACCGAGGAAAAAAACAAATTGGCCTGCGATCTCGGTTATAAGCTCGGTTTAGAATCCAGGAGAGTCTGGAGTGAGAAAAAAATCGCTTTTGATAATTAAGCCGGATGCGGTCGAACGGGATCTTATTGGCCGGATTATTTCCCGGTTGGAATCGGCCCGATTTAAAATCCTTGCCATGAAAATGGTTAAATTGACTTATGACGAAGCAAGGAAATTTTATGCCGTCCATGAGGGGCGGCCATTCCTCGATGAATTATGTAAGTTCATGTCCTCCGGCCCCATCGTCGCCATGGTTCTGGAATCCGATGGTGATACCGTATCGAAAATCAGGTCTTTGATCGGGTCCACGGATCCCGCGAAAGCGGCCCCGGGCACCATTCGCCATGATTTTGCGCTGAGCCTCACCAAAAACTCCGTCCATGCCTCCGACGGTGAGGAATCCGCGAAAACCGAAATAGCGTTTTTCTTCTCCTGATCTGTCAAATATGACAATAGAGTTCCCATACGGCGGTGAAATCATCGGGATGGAATTTCCCGACAACACCACGATATTGTCGGGCAATAATCATAGCGCCATTCCGGATAGCGAGGTATATGCCAGAATCGAAAAAGAGTATCTGGACCGCCATAATGATTTCGGCGGTAAAAAAGTCTCAATAATTATAAACGATATAACGAGAAGAATTCCCACCGAGAAAATCCTTAAAATCCTGCTTGATTTTCTATCGGTCGATAACGTCCAGATTCTCGTGGCGACCGGCACTCATGTCATTCCTACCGAGGAGAACCTCAAACAGATTCTGGGTGACACCTATAAAAAACTGGATGCTAAAATAATATGTCACAATTGCGATGATAGAAACGTTTTAGAGAGAATCGGAATAACATCGTCCGGTACGCCGGTGGAGATAAACCGGAAATTCCTGGAGGCCGAAGCAGTTATCTGCATTAACTCCGTCGAACCCCATTTTTTCGCCGGATTTACCGGAGGCAGAAAATCGATTGTTCCCGGACTGGCGGGGCGGGATACCGTAATCGCCAATCACAGCCTGGCCAAATCGGAGGAGGCCAAGAGTCTTAATCTCGAGAATAATCCCGTTCACCTTGACCTCGTGGAGGCTGCCGACATGGCCATTAAAGCGCCGATATTTTCGATCCAGCTTGTATTATCTCGAAAAGGTGAAATCGTAGACCTATTTTGCGGAAACATTAAGGAGAGCTTCCATAAGGCCTCGAAACTGGCGCGGGATATATATTCTATACCGATAGCAAAGACATTTGATATCGTGTTTGCTATTGGCGAATATCCTCTTGATATTAATCTATATCAACTGCAAAAAGCGCAGGAGCACGGCGCGGAGGCGGTATCCGATGGTGGAATACTCGTTGTGGTCGGGGCTTGTGACGAAGGCATTGGATCGCCTTATTTTATGAAATTGGCAGATGATTATCCTGCCCCTGAATCAGCGTTGTCGGATGCGGTATTGAGCGATAATCGCTTTGGAATTCACAAACTTATCAAGACCGCCCGGCGGCTTAAAAAAATAAAAATCTGGTATGTTACGAAATTGGATGACAACGTAGTTAGAAAAGTGTATTTTGTGCCGAAATGTTCGCCACGGGACGCGTTAAGAGATGCTCTTGATTATTTCGGCGGCACAGCGAATATTGCTGTTTTGAGAGATGCTTGTTTTTTGGTTCCTGAAAGGATTGATTTAGAAGGAGGAATGTGATGAGACCGAAGGTAACGGTTATTGGGGCTGGACATGTAGGCGAGTGCACCGCCATGTACCTCGCAGAAAAGAATATCTGCGATATTACGATTATCGACGTTATTGAAGACATGCCGAAAGGTAAAGGGCTCGATCTCTGCCAGGCCGGTCCCGTTCATGGTTATGAAACCGTAATCACCGGTTCCAATGATTTTGCGGATCTCAAAGGCTCCGATATAGTGGTTCATACCGCCGGATTACCTCGCAAACCGGGTATGTCGCGTGAAGATCTGATAACATCAAATGCCGGTATTATCGGTGCTGTTTCTAAAGATATCAAAAAGTATGCCCCCAAAGCGATGGTTATCATGGTGGCAAACCCGCTTGATATCATGACCTATCACTGCTGGAAAATCACCGGGTTCGAAAATAACATGGTTTTCGGACAGGCGGGCGTTCTCGATTCAATTCGCTTCAGGACCTTTGTGGCCTGGGAACTTGGCGTATCCGTGGCCGATGTCCAGGCCATGGTGCTCGGCGGGCACGGCGATACCATGGTTCCGTTGCCCCGGTATACGACCGTATCCGGTATTCCGATCACCGAGTTGCTGCCGGAGGATAAAATCCAGGCCATCTCCGATAGAACCCGCGTGGGAGGCGGCGAGATAGTCAAGCTGTTGAAAACCGGTTCCGCCTATTATGCTCCCGCGGCGGCCACCGCGGAAATGGTCGATTCGGTTATTCGCGACCGCAAGAGAGTTATGCCCTGTTCGGTTTACTTGACCGGCCAGTATGGTATAAAAGATCTTTATATCGGGGTTCCGATTGTTATCGGCAAGAACGGTGTTGAAAAGATTCTTGAAGTGAAATTGAATGACGAGGAATTGAAATCGATACAGCATTCAGCGGAAACATACAAAGAGACGCTGAAAATTATCGGTTATTAGGCGGTAAAAATATCGCCCGGAAATTAAAGGGCGACATTTGCGCAATCTGTTTTTCATAAAATAAGGAGGACCTGATATGGGCAAGACTCTTGCTGAAAAAATCCTTGGTTCTCACGCGGGACATGACGTTTCTGCCGGAGAGATAGCGATCGCAAACGTAGATCTTTGCCTCTTTCAGGACGGAACCGGTCCTCTGGCTATCAGGCAGCTTGAGAAACTCGGCATGGAGAAACTTGCTAATCCGGATAGAGTTGTATTTTTCCTGGATCACTCGGCGCCGTCATCCCGTAAAGAGCTCTCCAATGATCATAAGTTCATCAGAGATTTTTGTAAAAAAACCGGAGCTAATTGTTCGGAAGTTGGCAAGGGTATATGCCATGTTGTTATTAACGAGGATTACGTGGTGCCGGGCCAGATATTAATAGGAGCCGACAGCCATACCTGCACGGGGGGCGCCCTGGGGTGTTT
Organism: uncultured bacterium; assembly: GCA_965602185.1. Taxonomy (GTDB): domain Bacteria; phylum Zixibacteria; class MSB-5A5; order UBA10806; family UBA10806. The sequence goes on along the minus strand of CBFCYP010000049.1, from coordinate 13,747 downwards.
TTCAACAGGAATGGGTTCGACCGATGTCGCTATCGGGGCGGCTTTCGGCAAATCCTGGTTCAGAGTTCCGGAATCGTTTAAAGTCTACGTTACCGGAACATTCCCTCTCGGTGTATTCCCCAAGGATTTGATTCTTCATCTGATCGGTATGATCGGCGCGGACGGGGCAACATATAAGTCTCTCGAGTTCTGCGGCCCGACCATTGATGAAATGGATATGTCGTCGAGGTTTACCCTTTCCAATATGGCAGTAGAGGCGGGGGCCAAAGCAGGTTTGATAGCATCCGACGAGACCACCAAAAAATACCTGGAATCCCGCGGCAGGGGAGACAAGTGGATACCGCTTAAGGCCGATGACGATGCGGAATACGAACGCGTTATTGAAATCGACGTTTCGACATTGGCTCCCACGATCAGTTATCCTCATACCGTCGATAATACACATACGATCGATGAGGCCGCCGGAATAAAAATCGATCAGGTATTTTTGGGAACCTGTACGAATTCCAGGACTGAAGACTGGGAAGTCGTGGCGAAAATCGTTAAAGGGAAAAAAATCGCCCCGGGAATGCGGTTTATAGCCATCCCCGGCTCCGTCGAGGTGATGAAGGAGGTAATGGACCTGGGGTATTATAGGACGCTGGTGGAGTTCGGCGCCGTAATGGTGCCGCCCGGATGCGGGCCCTGCGTGGGGATTCACGGCGGCATTCCGGCCGACGGCGAGGTGAGCCTTACCACCATGAACAGGAATTTTCACGGCAGGATGGGAAATCCTAACGCCGAGATATACCTTGGCTCACCGGCGGTTATCGCGGCGACGGCGATCGAAGGTGTGATAGCCGATCCCCGCAAGTACGTAAAAGAACTAAAAACCGTTGGTAAACCGCAAATCGTTGACACCATGGCTTTGAAAGCGGTGGCGCAATCCGCGCAGAAAACGATCGAGAGAGTCGCTTCGGATACGGCTACGGTTTTGGGTCCGAAGGCAAAAGAGGCTTCGGATAAAGTCGAAAAGGCTGCGCGAAAAGCGACCGATCAATATGGCCCCAAAGTACGAAAAGCGGCGGAGGATTTTGAAAAAACCCTGACCAGACTCGCTTCCGATGCGACCAGGGCTATTAAAGATGCATTGAGTTTGAAACCGCCTAAGAATCCTACGCAGAAGGCGGCCGATAAAAAAGTCGCGAAAAAGAAAGCTGCGAAAAAGACAGCGACAAAGAAGAAAGCGGTGAAGAAGAAGATCGCCAAGAAGAAGGTCGCTAAAAAGGTTGTTAAGAAGAAAGCGGTGAAGAAAACCGCAAAAAGAACCGGCAGAAGATAGGAGGAGATCAAATGCTGAAAGGAAAAGCATGGAAATTCGGTGACGATATTTCGACGGATCATATCGCTCCCGGACGGTATTTTCATCTTCGCTCGGATTTGCCGGAACTCGCCAAACACGTTCTGGAGGACGCCGATCCGGAATTCGCGTCCAGAATGTCAGCCGGCGATTTTGTGGTAGGCGGCAACAATTTCGGCCTGGGATCATCGAGAGAACACGCGCCGACAATTATTCATCTGGCTGGAGTATCCGCGGTGCTGGGGAAATCTTTCGCCCGGATATTCTTTCGGAATTCGATAAATGTCGGTTTGCCGGTTTTAATTTGCGATACCGATCAGATTGACGCCGGGGACGAACTCGAGGTCGATCTCGAAACCGGCAGGATCAAAGACCTGACCAACGGCAAGGAACTGGAGTTTAAACCTCTGCCTCCAACCATGATAAAAATTCTAAACGACGGCGGCCTGGTATCGCATATCAAAAAACACGGCGATTTTAAACTGGACTGATTAGATCTTGGGGAGTCAAAAATGCGCCGGAAAACTTCGAGTATCCTGTGGGGATTGGCGTTTATCATCGTCGGCGCCTTGATGATAGGCGACAACCTGGGTATCGTCAGGTTTGATCTGGGCGATTTTATCGGTACCTGGTGGCCGCTGGCCCTGATAATCATCGGTATCGGAATGATCGCTGATCGCAATACAAGCAAGAAATAATGACTTGAGTATCGGTTTGTAGCATGAAATCAAAAACGAACAGGCTTGTCGGCGGGCTGATTATAGCTGTTGGCGCGCTCATTTTAATAGACAATATCTTCGGCGGTTTCGACTTCTGGGATTTCATCTGGAAACTCTGGCCCGTCGCGCTGATAGTCCTGGGCATTTATATAATTAAAAACCAGGGAAGAATTAGAGGTAATATTGAATCGGGCGATTTTACTGCCGAAAACAGGCTTTTTGGCGACCTGGATATTGCTTTAAGCGGTAAAGAGGTAACCGACCGCCATTACTCCGTCTTAATCGGCGATATAAAAATCGATCTTACAGGTGCTGATTTTAAAGTTGGCGAAAATAAAATCAGCGCGTCGTCGCTGGTGGGCGATATACGAATAAAGATTCCGGATAAATTACCGGTAAAAATTTCTTCGCGGTCTATCATAGGGGATATAGGATTTGATGACCTTCGAAGGGACGGTTTTTTTCAGAAACTCCATCATACCGATGATAATTTCGGATCATCGGAAAAGAAGCTGTTATTAACCGTTAACGGCATTATCGGAGATTCGAACGTAAACAGGATTAAGATAGATGATGTTAATTGATGATTCAGGAGGAGTTAAAACGTGAAGTTCAAGATGATTGAGCCTCCCAAAGACGGGAAACCGATTACGATCGCGAACAATAAACTCAAAGTGCCTTCCAATCCCATTATTCCGGTAATAGAGGGCGACGGTATCGGCCGGGATATTATGAAAGCGACCCGCCGCGTCGTCGATGCCGCCGTTGAGAAATCGTACGGTGGCAAGAAAGAAATCGTCTGGTTCGACATTTACGCCGGTGAAGCGGCCCTGGAGCGATACGGCGAGGTTTTGCCGAAAGATACATTCAACGCCATAAAACGGTTTATGGTCGCCTTAAAAGGGCCTTTGACGACGCCCGTAGGGGGAGGATACCGTTCCCTTAATGTAACCTTGAGGCAGGTGCTCCAGCTTTACGCTTGCGTGCGGCCGGTTCGCTACTTCCAGGGAGTTCCCTCTCCGGTGAAACATCCCGAAAAAATGAATGTGATTATTTTCAGGGAAAACACTGAAGACGTTTACGCCGGTATCGAGTGGGCCAAGGGAACCAAGGACGCCAAAAAGGTTATCGATTTCCTCAATAAGAACATGAAAACCAAAATCAGAAGCGACTCCGGTATCGGTATCAAACCGATTTCAGTTACTGGCACGCAACGGCTGGTTCGCAAGGCCATTAAATACGCCCTCGAGAATAATCGCCCTTCGGTGACCCTGGTCCATAAGGGAAATATCATGAAATATACCGAGGGCGCGTTCCGCGACTGGGGCTACAAACTGGCGGCCAAGGAGTTTTCCACGCAGACTGTATCCGAGGATGAACTCTGGAGCAAATACAAGGGGGAAATACCGAAAGGCAGGATCCTCATCAAGGACCGCATCGCCGATTCCATGTTTCAGCAGATTCTTACGCGCACCGACGAATACGACGTGGTGGCTACGCCGAACCTAAACGGCGATTACCTTTCCGACGCCTGCGCGGCACAAGTCGGGGGGCTGGGGATGGCGCCCGGCGCCAATATGGCCGATTTTATCGGGCTGTTCGAAGCGACGCACGGTACCGCGCCGAAATACGCCGATAAGGACATGGTCAATCCCGGCTCGCTCATTCTCTCGGCTGTAATGATGTTGAACTATCTCGGCTGGAAAGAGGCGGCTAAAAGCATCGAGGATTCCATGGAAAAAACCATATTGAATAAGACCGTAACCTACGACCTGCACCGCCAGATGGAAGGCGCTACCAAGGTCTCCACCTCCAAGTATGCTACGCATTTAATAGATAATCTTTAAAACTTACTAAAATCTATCCGTAGGGGCGAATTGAATTCGCCCCTTTTTTAAATAAAAAATAGAAATACTTGAATAGTGGCCATAGGTCGGCGTTCCGAATCCCCGACTATTAGTCGGGGAGAGAAACCCGACATTTATCTCTCATGATGGAGCAAGCGACATCATGAGGGCGCAATGGCGAGGGGGCGTCATGATGTCATTTTATTCCATCATGACGTATAACAAACATATAATAAAATCAATTGGTTGGGGCGTATTGAATACGCCCCTTTTTTTATTCTATTCATAAAAAAACCTCCCTTGATCAAGGGAGGCTTATTTTTCCACGTTATCCAAAAATCCCCTATCGCAATATCATCATTTTATTCGTCAGGGTAATTTCAGGCGTTTTCAATCGATAGAAATATACTCCCGACGGCTGTATTCTGCGGTTCGTGTCAAAACCGTCCCAATGAACGGTGACCGTTCCCGGTTGAGCGTAATCGTCGATCCAGGAATAAAGCACCTGGCCCAGGATATTGGTAATTATAAATTCGACTGGCCCCGTTTTAGCTATGGTAAATTCCACGTTGGTTCCATCGTTAAAAGGATTGGGATAATTCTGTTCCAACGAAAATTCCGCCGGCGAACCGGGGATGTATTCTATGTCCGCGGTAACGTCTTCGGAGACCTCCACGAACTGCACGTCGGTGCCGTATACCCGGCTTCCCTGCAATCCGGCCCAATATAGTCTTACCTCGCCAACTCCCGGATTGGGCGCAATCCAGGCAAATAAGCCCGAGTCAGAATTTGCGTTAGACCAATGAACGCCATTTGTCTCTCCGGGAGTATTATAAATTTCCGTATTTGGACCGGCTATAATCTCCCCGGCATTTTCTTCCGTTAATCCTATTCGGATCGAAGCATTGAACTGATTGATAGCGCTGCCGCCGCGGTGGCTTATCCTGATAAAATAAAACTGGCCCGGCACATACTGATCGGGAAAACCGGTGATTGTAACCGTTGGACGGAAACTGTACTGCCCGTGGCACGAGTTCGTGCAGGTGCCGTTCGAGCCCTGCGCCCCCGAATATCCGGTATAATGGTTTCGAGCAAATATCGAACCCGACAACAAAAACAATATCAAAGCTATATTCTTTATCATCTTTTTCCTCCAAATTATATGGCCTTTAATGAATCCGGGCCGGTGTTATATATCGTATCGGCATCTGATTTCCGGCCTTGAAACCAAAAATTTATTGCCGTTATGACCGAATACTGCTACAATTATAAAGTAGATTTTCTTGCTATGATTGATGCCCCGGCGGAGACGGAATCCGGGTGAACGTTATTTTTTGGAAAAAATGGAAGTATGATTGAGAATAGGAGAGACTATGCCGGCAAAGAAGAAAACATCCGGTAAAAAAACGGCGAAGAAAAAAACGGCCGCCAAAAAGAAAGTAAGCAAAAAGGCTCCCGCCAAAAAGACCGTCAAAAAAACAGCCCCAAAAAAAGCGGTCAAAAAGAAGGTTGCCAAAAAGAAAGCCGTAAAAAAGGCGGTTGAGAAAAGGGAAAAAATCGAACCCAAACCTGAACCGCAGGCAAAACCGGTTATTGAGAAAAAACCCGAAAAACCGAAAAAAAAGGGAATCCCCTGCGAACATTGCGACGGCACCGGGGTCTGCGCCGCCGGTTCACCGTACGATAAGACTCATGGCCAGATGTTCGGGGCCAAAGTAAGACTGACATCATGCCAGGAGTGCCTTCAGGCGGCAGGAGAGCATTCAAACTCGAAAAAACTGGTCGATTGCCGGATATGCGGCGGGGATGGAGAGGTATAAGACGAAATTGAAATAGAGTTGGAATTATTTTTGGTTTTTCAATTTCCTATTGTTAAGCAAGCGGTTGCATATTCAGTTTTTCATTGTTAAATAATCGGGCTGTCCGCCCGCCCGCCTCTGAGGGTAATCAATTAAATAACAGCGAGTTATAAAACCGGGACGAATGTTTTTTCTAAGGCATAGGGTTTGCTTTAAAAGAAAACATGAGTCAAGAATTCGAATTTGAAGAAAATCTAAGATGTTATTTCTTCGGGCAGAATTTTTCTAAGGATAAATTGTCAAAATCCACCGGATTGGCCGGATTCGCTATTCCGGATTTGGGGTTAGTATTTCGAAGTAAATTCAGCGGAACATTGTTTGAATGTCAATACGCGGGTTTACTGGCTCTTCTTCGATTTATTGACGCCAATAATAAAAGCTTTAAGGGTATCCGGTTCGAAATATTATCCGACAGCGCCGTTGTCGTATACCAGGTAACTCAAAAGAAATTCATATCGGGAGAGTTGATTTCCTCATTCAGGGCTGTTATCGGATTCCAGAAAAAGATCCCTTTCAAAATTAGCTGGGTCCCGACGGAAGAGAACATTTCGATAACGGGATTGTCGGAAATGCCATCCATATCTTCGGAAACCGATCTGAATCTTGAGATAGAGATCAAGGATAAAAACAAGGAACTCGGAAAAGGTTATATACTGTTTTAGAGGTGAAATAGCCTTGACAATCATTCGGAAAAGGTTTAACTTGAACGAAAATTTAACTTTCAAGTTGGCCGTTGGAGGATGAAATGCGCCCGATGATCTCAATTTTTATTATCCTGGTTTTCTCATTGCCTGTTTTAGCGTCGGAAAATCCCGCCACGTGGGATGGTCCTTATATAATTGGTATGGCAAAACAGAATCCGGTTATTGATGCCAAACTCCATAACCGATTACCAGTTTTAAATACCGACGATCAAATTGCGGTCTGGGTATTTTTTACCGATAAGGGGATTTTTTCCAGATCGGAGTTATATTCGCGCCTATCAGAACTTGAGATAAATCTCACACCGGAAGCGTCTAAAAGACGGATGAAATCCCGGGGCAGTGATAACCTGGTTGATTTTCGTGACCTTCCGGTTTATCCGGAGTATGTCGAACGGATTTTATCTATGGGCGCTGAATTAAGGCATAGATTGAAATGGTTCAACGCAGCCACGTTTAACGCTACCGGTGAACAGATACAGGCCATTTCAAGATTTCCATTTGTGAGATTAGTCGAAACCGTCGCCGGTGCAAAATCGAATATCGATTTGGAATTCAATCCCATTCAACCCGATTTAACGACGGTTACGCTGAATTACGGCCCCTCTTTCGGTCAGCTGGAACAGTTAAACGCCATAGCGGCGCATGAACTGGGATTCAAAGGCCAGGATGTAATTATATGCATGATGGACACCGGGTATCGGCAGAGCCATCAGGCGTTTCAAAATATAATAAACAGCGGAAGGCTTATTGCTCAGTATGATTTTATAAATGGCGATGCCAATACGGACTATGATCCGGCGCAGGATGTTCCGAATCAGCCCAACCACGGGACTCTAACCTGGTCGACGCTGGGAGGCGAATCCGAGGGTAATCTTTACGGTCCCTCCTATATGTCTCATTTTATTTTATCAAAGAGCGAGGATATATCCTCCGAAAGGCATATCGAGGAGGATAATTGGGCGGCCGGGGCCGAATGGGCCGACTCCATCGGGGCCTCCGTCATTTCATCGTCTTTGGGATATAGATGGTTTGACGCGGGTCAGGGAGATTATCAGTATGAGGATCTCGACGGCAACACCACCATAGTTACCATCGCGGCCGACCTTGCTGCTTATAATGGTATCGCCGTGGCGACCGCCATGGGCAACGAGGGAAACTGGGCGGGATCGCTATTGGCGCCGGCCGACGGCGATTCGGTAATAGGATGCGGCGCGGTTGACGGCAACGGTTATATCGCCGGCTTTTCGTCGTTCGGCCCCACTTATGACGGTCGGACAAAACCGGAAGTTTGCGCGCAGGGCGTCAATACTATATGCGCCGATCCCAACGATATGAACGGGTTTACTTCGGCGGGGGGAACCTCCTTGTCAACTCCGCTTATCGGAGGATCATGCGGCGTACTTTTTTCCGCCCATCCCAACTGGACGCCCGTTATGGTAAGGGAAGCGTTGATGATGACCGGATGCAACGCGGAAGCGCCAACGAACGATTACGGCTGGGGAATAGTCAATCTGGCGTGCGCGCTTTACTATCATCCCCAGGGCGATATCCTGTTCGATCATCAACCGGCGGTTCAGGCCAGATCGGGGCAGTCCGTGAATATCAATGTTACCGTTACGGGCGGAACGAATATCTCCGACGTTTACCTTTATTTCCGTACCGGCAATTCCGGCGATTATACCGAGATACTCATGAACAGCAGTAATAATATAGACTTTTCGGCTTCCATTCCGCCCCAGACAGGGACTCTACAGTACTATTTTAAGGCGATCGATGCGAACACCCACGCTTTTAATCCCCTCGGCGGCTCTACGCATCCTTATAAAATTGATCTTGAAAGCGGCATAATAGAGGATTCTTTCGAGGATGGCGTCGTTCTCTGGAAATCGGGCGGCACCAATGATCGCTGGGGATTGACGCACATGCAGATCAGAACCGGAGACCTCAGTATTTCCGATTCGCCCAATATATATTATCTTGACAACACCGACAGCTGGCTGGAATCGAAGTTCAAATTGAATCTTTTCAATAACTACGGGGCTGAAGTCTCCTTTTATTACCAGGGTGTAATTCAAGACGGCATTGATTTTCTATATTTCGAATATTCCACCAATGGCGGAACAAGCTGGGAACAGCTTCCCAATCCTATTACGGGATCGTTTTTCAATTATACTGAATACACGGCCGATCTAAGCGGTTTAGGCGGGCAGCCCGATGTCAGATTGAGATTTCATCTGGTAACCAGCGGCTCGGGTCGGCGCGAAGGTATATTTATCGACGATTTCACCATTACCTTAGGTCCTACTGATATTGAAGACGATACCCCTGTTACCCCCGTTAGTTTCGACCTATTTCAGAATTATCCCAATCCTTTTAATGCCGAAACCAGGATTTCATTTTCACTGGATGATAACGAGTTTACCAGGCTGACCATTTACGATCTTCTGGGCCGGCAGGTGAAAACCCTGATTTCCGGGGAATTGCCGACCGGCATACATGAGGTTATCTGGGACGGTACCGACCGGAATGGTAAGGTCGTATCCAGCGGCATTTATCTGTATCGCCTTGAATCCGGTTCCAAAAGCCACGTTAAGAGGATGTCGTTGTTAAAGTAAAGCCGATATTAATTATAAGTTATCCCCGCCCGATTTCCGGCGGGGATTTTTTTTGCTAAAATGCCCAAATTCTAATATTATTCGCATGAGAGAGGTTTATTTATGTCTGAAGCAAATCTTACAGAATCTCAAAATCCAATACTTAAGGCCGAAAATATATCTCTTGTGGTAAATAACGGCGGTACTCCCAAGAATATCATCACCGATTTCTCGTTCGATTTTTATGAGGGTAGAATATACAATATACTGGGGCCGTCGGGCGCCGGTAAATCATCGCTTTTGCGCCTCTTTAATCGACTGGACGAAATAACCCGGGGGAAAATCCTTTTTAATGGAAAAGAATCGAAACTGTATAATCCCTGCCAGCTACGCAGAGAAATCGCCTACTTATTTCAGACGCCGCATATGTTTCCAAAAACGGTCAAAGACAACCTGCTCTTTGTCGATTCGTCGCTTACGGATGATCTTATGATATCTATGCTGTCGGAGGTGAACCTGGGGCCGGATTATTTGCTGTCCAATGTGGAGATTCTATCGGTCGGCGAAAAGCAAAGAATAGCCCTGGCCAGATTGTTCGCCTTGAAACCCGAGATAATATTATTGGATGAACCGACATCCGCCCTGGACGAGAAAAATTCATCGCTGGTATTGAAACTGATAAAAAATAAGGTTTCCATAAGTGAGATAACCGCGATTATTGTGACGCATGATCCCAGGCAAGCATTAACCTACAATGGCGAGGCCTTGCTTTTAATAAACGGGACGCTGGCGGAACATGGTCCCGCGAAAGAATTGATATCTCAACCTAAAACGGAAGCCGGCAGATCTTTTCTGGAGAAAGATAGCGAATGACGGGAGTGGGAATCGAGAATGTTCTGATTTCGCTGGTTCTGGCGGCCATAGCTTTGGCAATCGGCTATTTCTGGAAAGTCCCGGTGCAAAAGAACATGAGCATCGGCATCGTCCGTTCGTTCATTCAGCTTATCGCGGTGGGTTATGCTTTAAAATATGTTTTCGATCTGGAATCTATCTGGTTGATCTCGGCGGTTATTCTGGTGATGATTCTGGTTGGTTCTCACGCTTCCTACAGCATGTCAAAACAGGTGCGGGGCGCTTTCTTAATCTCATTCGCGGCTATCGCAGCGGGATCGCTGGTTACGATCGGCTTTATGCTGATTTTAAAAATTATAACCTTTGAGGCCAGGTTTATTATTCCGCTTTCCGGCATGATCATAAGCAACGCCATGAATGCCGCCGCATTGGTTATAAATCGCCTGTCATCCGATATAAGATCGAATAAGCTCGCAATCGAGACAGCCCTTTCGCTGGGTAAAAACAAGCGCGAATCGAGCAGGCCGTACCAGAAACAGGCGGTTGTCGCCGGAATGACATCCATTTTGAACTTCATGAAAACGGTCGGCATTGTGGCGCTGCCGGGCGCTATGACCGGTATGATTCTCGCCGGCGCCGAGCCTCTCGAGGCGGTTTTCTGGCAGCTTATAGTAGCCTATATGCTTTTAAGCTCCGTAACAATTTCCTCCGTGATAGCGGTGGAACTTACGACGGGAAAATATTTTACTGCATATCATCAATTGAGATCGAAGATATAAGCCGGAATTATAAATCGTAGTAAATATAATTATCATTTTAATACCGGCAATAAAATATAATTGCTTTTTTGCTTGGAAAATTGGAAATTGGTCTTATATTAAAATAAGTCCTGAGAGAATTATTTATTCAACTTGGGATTTGTTAAAGGTGTAGGTTGGCAAAAATCGTTTTTGGAGGAAAAATGAAATTATCATCAATTATTTTGCTTATCTCATTTTACTGTTTCAGCGCCGTTTCATTCGCTGATGACATGGCTCACAAATACCAGTTTTCCAGCGAAAACGGCAGCAGAGTTGTCAGGATAGATACTCCTGGAGACGGAAGTATCGAGTCCACCTTAAGGCCCAAACGGCCGATTCGTAATCCCAGTATTTTGGGTCAGGTATTGTGGTTGGATCGCAATCACGAGAATGCTATTGCTGAAAATCTCGCTTTTGCGCCTGACGGCTCTAAGTTTTTCGTCGGATGGTGGCTCAACCACGAACGATTCTCGGCCTATGCCTCCGCCGGAATGAATTCACCTATATGGACTTACAGACATGAAACAGATTGGTGGCTGCCGGTCGACGCCACCGACAGTAAATTCTGCGGTACCGCAAACGAGATGCCGGCCTATGTCTGGGAGCATGATTCCCCCCTGTATATAAATGAATTCGAATACGGTGAGAGATTTAAAGGAAAGGGAATATCGTTTTCCGGCGACGGGAACCTCATGGCCGCGGTAGCCAAGAAGAATACCCTATCCGCCATCCTTATCGTCTATGATTTGATCGCCGGGGACACGATTTTCACCAGGACATTCGTACCCACCACCGAATTATACGGAGTCGACTTTTCACACGATGGCTCTACCATCGTAGTCTCCAATTATGGCGGGCTGCTGGTTTATGACGTGCCGGCGGGAAACTTGATCGGTTCTCTTTATAACTATTCCCAGAATGAAGCGGAAATTTCCGGGGACGGGACTCGAATTGTCATCGGCACATTCCAGGGAAACGTTATACTATATGAGTGGAACGGAACTCAGTATATTACTCGATGGAGTATCCCTACCGGTCACGATTGGGTGCGAGCCCTGGCCATTTCGACCGACGGATCGACGTTCGGATGCGGGACCATTGATTTTTTAAGCGGCGGCGGCTGGGGCGGTAAATTCATGCTCATCGACGCTGATTCCGGCACGGTCCTTATTGATTACGACGAGTATGGAGATGAGGTTTGCGCGGTCGACATATCCGCGAACGGCCAGTATGCCATAGCGGCATGCTACGGGCTATTAGACGGGACATACGGTGATGTTGTCACCTGTTTCACAAGAGATACGAACATACCGATATTCCAGCTCCTTGACGATATAGATGAATCGGGTTCGATTATGGGTGTGGCTATTTCGGATTCGGGAAATTATGCCGCCGCCGGAGGGAAAGAGATTCACGCCAGGATTATGGGCAACGGCGGTATGGTTTATTCAATAAAAATTAACGATCCTCTCGATAATGATGTCGCGGCCGCGTCAATTGACGAGCCGGGCGAATTTCTCAACCCGGGGCAGTCCGTGATTCCGACCGCCACTTTTATTAACGTTGGCGAAAATAATGCGAGCTTCACCGCGAATTGCACTATTACCGATATTGACAGCGGAATTGTCGTGTATTCTTCTTCTTTCGGGATAAGCGATCTGCCGTCGTTTTCAACCAGCGTGGTCTATTTTTCGCCGGATTTCACCATGCCCGCGGAGGGACGATACAGGATGGAAATAGTAGCCGACATGGCAAACGATGAGGATCTTTCGAACAACGATCTTTCGCTGGTACTTCGAAGCTGGCACGATATTAAAATTCTGGATGTTGTCGCCCCCTTCGATGAGGTTACCTATAACTGGTCCATGTTCCCCATAATTTTATGCAAGAATTTTGGTTCCTATACGGAGAGCTTCGATATTCTTGTAAACGTCTACGACTCAACTGACATTATGGTGTTTTCAACTCAGGCTTCGGTCTATAATCTTATGCCTTACGTGGAAGAGGAAATTCAATTCGTAGAAGACTGGAGTCCGGAAGAAAACGGTACCTATAGAGTTGAGTTTGAAGCGTTCGTGTTCGATGATTATTTCCCCGATGATAATGTAGCCGTTAAGTATTTCGAGGTTATGAATGAGATGATTTATGACGACGGAATTCCTGAGGTCGATATCTGGGTTAACCTTTATCCTTATTCAGTTAACCGGAAATTCGCTCAGAGGTTTGAACTCAATATCCCGGCTCCGTTTAACATAACAAACGTACGATTTTATATAGGGGATGTAAGTTACACAGGATTTTTCGATTATATCGGAGTGTCAAAGGAGTTAGGGGGGTTGCCCGACACGAATAGTTTTCTTGCTTACCAGGCCAATCCCCCCCTGTCCGGCCCGGGGAGCTGGACCAGCGTCGATTTTAACCAATATGTGACAGATAACAGACCGCTCTGGGTGGTGCTCCACTGGGCGGATCGCGACGATATGGGGCCTTTTATCGGGGGGGATGAGACAGGGATATTGGAACTGCAATCGTATTGGTACTCTGATGGCGAGGGCTGGAACGAGTATACATGGAGAGACTGGATGATCAGGTTGACGCTTCAGGAATCTATTACGGGCCTGGAGGTTGAACATATATCCGGTTTGCCCCGGAAACTTACCCTGTGTCAAAATTATCCCAATCCTTTCAATCCCAACACCGGCATACAGTTTGAATTGCCGAATCCGGGATATGTTAAAATCGAGATTTTCAGCCTGACCGGCGCCAAAATCAGAACCCTGGTAGATTCGCATTTCGAGGCCGGGTATCATACCGCAGTCTGGGACGGCAAATCGGATTTCGATAAGGAGGTCGCCTCCGGAGTATATTATTATCGATTGACTTCCGGACAGCATCGTATAACCAGAAAGATGACGATGCTTAAATAACCTGGCGATATCTTAGCTTGGTAGAATGAGGGCCGGATTCCGGCCCTTTTTCAATTGCTAAATCAACCTCCATAGGATATAAAATAAATTATGAAAGATATCTATT
>CBFCYP010000048.1:0-19714 GCA_965602185.1 uncultured bacterium | reverse complement strand
GGTTCGACATATGCGACCTGGGAGCCTATATGCATGGAAATCCCGATGGGATTCAGCCACTTTTTGGAGTTGATAAAATCGTAGGCTTTTTTTGATTCGGATTCGCTTAATCCGAATTTGGTTTCCTTCAGTCCAGTAGCTATATGGGGATGAGTCCTGGGATCTATATCAGGATTGACCCTGACCGAAACCGGAGCGTTTATCTTGAGTTTTTTGGCGATCCGGGCAATAGATTCCAGTTCTTGAATTGATTCGGCGGCGATAAAGAGTATTTTCGAACTCAGGGCGAATTCGATTTCATCGTCGTTCTTGCCCACGCCCGAAAACACAATTTTTTCGGGCTTTATTCCGGCCCTCAGGGCGAGCCGCAACTCTCCGCCGGAAACCACGTCGGCTCCCCCGCCCAGAAGCCCGGCGGTTTTCAATATGGCGAGATTGGAATTGGCTTTGGCCGCGTAGCATATGATATGCGGCTTTTCGCCAAAAGCCCTGTTGATCACTTCGAAATGCCGTACGAAGGTCTTAAGACTATAAACATACAAGGGAGTTCCGTATTGCTCGGCCAGACGGGAGACTTTTACTCCTTCGCAATACAACTCCCCTTTTGAGTATTTAAAAAAATCCATCAGAATCTCTTCAGCAATACCTCAAGTATTGAATCCTGCCAGGACTCAACATATTTCCTGGGGCAACTGTAGTTATTGACCATTATCGAAAAAGCCAACAGATGACCGCTGGCCGGTCCTGTCAGATACCCTGAATAGGTCCTGGTATTGGCTATTGTGCCCCCTTTGACCCTGACATTTTCCCTGTTTTCCACGCCCACCAGCCTGAAATCCCGGGGAGTTCGGAGCGAATTATAATAGGTTTCAAAATAATTGCTATTATACATATATTTCAAAAGCCTTATTATGGCGTCAGGTTTTACAAGATTAATATATGAAAGCCCGGAGCCGTCATTCATATCCAGATCATCGGATGTTATTCCTATTGAATCGAAAAACGCCTCGACGATTTCAAGGCTCTTAGAAAAACTCCCCTCGCCGCCGATCTCTTTCCCGATTGTCAAGAGGGCAAGCTCCGCAAACAGGTTCTGGCTTCTTTGGTTGATAACCGTAACCACAACTCCCAATGAGTCGGATTGCCAGGTAAAAACAGGCTTTTTTGATTGCATGATATCGGCCTGTTTTTCGTCATTCAGGTCGTCTATATTAAAAAGATCCCCGTTAAAATTGATATTTTTAGCTTTTAGAACATCGGAAAAAATATAGGCGCAGTATACTTCAGGCCTGTGTACCGACACATAATCCAATTGATTGGAGTCATCGATGGCGATACCGCCGAAAAACTCAACATAGTTTGTGGAGGGCGTGCGATAATAATCGAGGGTGAATTCGGAGCCCGCAGGAAGCGTTTCGGTATTATTGGTAATTGTAATGTAATCGGTTTCCGGATCGATGAATACTTTTGCCTTATCCCCCACTCTATCGCTGGGCAGGAATTTCAGATCGACACAATTATCGTTAAATGCCAGGGCCGTTACGGGGCAAGCGTACCAGTAGGATAAATCGTCCCAGGACCACCCGGCGCCCAACTCGGGACCGGTAAAAAACGAGTTGTCAACTATTATATCGCCTTTAATCTTTTTTATGCCATAAAACAGCAGGCTGTCGGCCCAGAGATATAGAACCTCGGTGATGCTGTCGCGGAACCGCCTGGAAATAAGCGGGTCTCCCCCGCCGGCGATGAGCAGATCGCCTTTCAGGCGTCCTTTCTTTTCTATTTCGCCGGATCGGGAGAATTTCGTTTTAAACCTGTATTCCGGCCCCAGTAATTCCAGCGCGGCGGCGGATGTAAACAGCTTCAGATTGGAGGCGGGAGAAAATAGCTTGTCGGCATTCAGACCGTACAGCATGCTGTCAGATGTAATATTGTATATCGCCAGACCGACCAGTGCGTTGGAGAGAGCGGAATCGGCCAGGATACTGTCGATTTCGGTGATAAATCCATCGGCGCCGTATACTGGTTGAAAAGATAATACTATCAGGCAAAAAACCGCTAAATTTTTCATTTTTCTTAAAAAGAAGCCCGCCCGCCCCGCTTTAGCGGGGTTGCGGACGGGCTCTGAATTCGAGGTTCAAATTCTGCTATTCACCGAATTCCGTAAGTATGGCTTGGAATGTTTGCCTTATCAGCAGTAACGGCATCGAATACGTATCGAAATTCAGCATTGCCGTCCATTGCTGACCGCTATTCAGGCTGGTGATGTGACCAACAGGACTCAAATAGTAAGGATCTGAAGGTGGTTCGCCATCAACCCAGAGTCCCCATCTGAATAGCACTTCGGTTCTCACCGATGGTTCGTCTCTTAGGCTGAGGACTCCCACGGCGTAATCATCCTGATCGCCGTTTTTCGCCACGTCAATTTTCATTGAATCCGGCAGGTCCAGCATGGTGCCGTCGTCTTTGATAGCCCAGGTGAAATTAGCGTAAGGATCCTGTTCCCAGGCGGAATAATAAGAATACTCAACTGTGATTGAGTCGGGCAACAAAACCGGTTCGGTATAAGCCGAATCACCCAGCCACCATGTGGAGTCGGCTTCACTAATTACGTCGCTTTCGACAGAATCCACGCCGAAATAATCAAACTCCAAGTCTCCGGCGGCGGGTGGGATGCTGTTCCACATCCAGGGCAGGATCTGCGAGCCGGTAACAAGCATATTTCCGCCGGACTCAAGGTAGTAATGAATAGAGGTTTCACCGGGTCCCTGGATATCGTACCACCAGGTTCCGGGCGTGTCGTCCAGAAAGGCATCGGATGCGAATACGATTGTAGAGTAAACCGGTTCACCACCTACCACAAGATCCGAACTATCGGGTATGCCTTGCTCGGCCCAATCCCATTCCGCGATCGCATAGCCCTCCAAGGCGTTGCGATAAAAACGCTTCTGATCTCTTTCTTTGGGCATATCGACATTATCATTTGCATCCAACCACTGATAATCGTCAATATAAAGGATATTAGCGTCCTGAATTGTGAAGCTGACGGAGGCTGGATCTGATTCATTACCGCTCTGATCGGATGCCCATACTGTAAAGGTAACCGCGCCGGCGGCGACATTGTCAAAGGTAACGGCTGTCGCAGGCAGTGTATCCGAATCGACACCAGCAAATGAATACCAGTAATTCAGATTGTCGCCATCTACCGCATCGTCGCCCGCCCAGGTAATTGAAACGTTTGACCCGGTCGCCACAAAACTACCTTCGACCGGGGAGCTTACTATAATAACAGCAGGAGCGGTAGTATCGGCTCCCTCGGCAGTACCCACATAGTATACTCGTGAGATTGTCTCGGTCTCACCGCCCTCATCCTGGGCCCTGATGCTGAAGTCACCGTCGGCCGTTCTGTCAGTAAGCTGAACCGATGTCAGATTTGATAAGGTGGACCAGTCTCCCGAATCGATGCGGTACTGGTATTGAACCTCGCCCTCACCGCCTCTGGAGGTCCAGGAATAGGAAACGTTCGATCCATAGGCGACAGTGGCAGAGTCGGCAGGCCCGGAAACCATCTCCAGAACAAGCGGCCTTGAAGGCTCAGGGCTCCAGGGATCTTCAGTGCTGCAGCCGAATATGAAGGCGCCAACCATCAAACCGGCCGCGAGCAGTAATAATAATTTCTTCATCTCTAAACTCCTTTCTCCGGTTAATGGTTAGTTTTCAATCCCGAAGTAATCCGCCAGGATTACGTCTACGTTTGACTTTAGTTCAGCAATGGTAAAGCGATAATGCCTGCCTGCGATAAAGGCAACCTTTCCGCCGGCGTCAGCTCCGTTGGGTTCAATGATCCAGCCGAACCCGGGTGCACCTCCGTCGTCTGTGTAAATCTCAATCTTACTGGGATGGTCTATTGTGATAGCATCTGTGTAACTGCTGCTGCCGGTAAGAGTTATATCGGTAAAATCGGAATGAATGGCATCGAGGAATCCCGGATCTAATCCAACGACAGCGCTGGAATATTGAACGTAATCGGCAAATTCCTGAGAACCGTCCTCGAAAATAAAGGCTCCGTACCGTCCCATTATTAAGAGACTTCCGCCGGATTCCAGGTAAGCCATTATGGCCGCTTGCATGTCGTCGTCTTCCCAGTATTCGTTATCGCCGGAGTAGCTGTTGTATGCCCATACAATAGCATCGAAAAACAGCGTATCGATAATCCAGAGTGGCGGCTCCCCGGAGCCCAAAAGGCTATCGGCAAAATCACCGCCCGCAGGCGCGTCGCTGAAGAGATCCCAGATTTTGAAATGGGTTCTGTTGCCCCAGTAGGCTCCGTCCTCCCATACGGGAATCGCCTCGCTGTAACTGGACCAGGAAACGCCGTTTATACAGAGGACTCCATCTCCTGCCGCCAGTTCAACCACACCGAAATTGGTTGTATCGGAGGTGGAATTTCCGCCCAGGTCGTTTGCCGTTACAATAAACCAGTAACTGCCGGAAGAAAGATCAGTCAAAACAAATGAGTAATCGGGGGTATTTATTGTATCACCCTCACTGGTAATAATATCGAAATGATCCAGGCCCCCATAATAAAAGTCCATTAGAGCGGTAATTTCAATCTCGAGCGTGTCGATTGTGGGAGCCGTAAAAGGAACTACAAAGTTAAATCCATCCGAAACAGAAACGGAAACTTCGGGTGCGTAACCGGCTTCACACACAATGGAAACGCTCAGCGGCGAGGGATCGACATTACCGGCGTTATCAACCGCCCTGAAGTAGACGGTATGCGGGCCGAATGTAAGCTCGTCCGGAGTTAATTCGATTATGGCGCTGGAAGAGCTTACCGTAATCACGTCGGGGGTAACCGCGGTCCACATGCTATCATGGCTGATATCATCAACCGCCCACTCAAAGCTGGTTACAATTCCGTCAACGTCAATGCCGCCGATAGCAAAGGGTACGCCTCTTGAGGTCGAGGCGCCGTTCGGCGGGACAGTAATTGCCGTGGTATTGGGCACGAATTCATCCAGACGTCTTACAGTAGATATGGCGATATTCATTGCCGCCGGGGTCGGATCCATGGTGCCTGTATTATCTTCTGTCTGAACGTAGAACGTATATGTCTCAGTACCGGTCGGGAAATCCAGAGACAGATTTACGGTTGTCTCGAAAGTGGTAATGTACTCTGCGCTGTCAGGGTCCGGGATAATTTGCGTACCCCCATCGTCATCCAGCCAGTAATTATATCTCAGAGCCACGCCGTCCGGATCGGAAGCTCTCCAGTATACGATCGTGGGATAATAGGTACTGGAATCCGGCGAGATTCCGATATTGTAACTCGTAATGAAGGTATTGGGATCAATGTTGGGGTCGGGCTCATCAGGGGTTTCTGTACAACCCGCCGCCAACAGCATGGCCAGCGCCAGCAGCCCAATTACCTTCACTAACGGTATTTTGAATAAGTTCACTTAAAACCCTCCTTAGTCTTCTACACCGTTAAAAGGTAAAGCTGAAAGAGCCACGATGAACATCGGACAACTTTCCAAGATCGTTATAAGCGTAATCGAACGAGGCGTCAAAACTGCCCAGGGGCAGTTTGAAGCCGGCGCCCGCCGTGAATCCGCCCTCGTCTGCATTGACCTTCCATCCGGCGCGGACCGCGAGCATATCGTTGAACAGATACTCGCCGCCGAAATTGTATCTTTCTTCATTATCCGACGGATGCATAAGTTCGGCGCTCAACGTGGTTTTCGACGACGCGGTTTCCATGACGTCGATAGCGACTCCCGCTCTGAAAGTTAAGGGCAACGGTACGGCTTCTTCTTCCGTGTCGTTGTCAATAATTCCGTCGCCGTCGTTGTCAATGCCATCTTCGATACCGCCCGCGACACCGTCGATATCTTCCACGTCAAATCTCATGTCCGGGCCGAAATTCATGATGGCCATACCGATACGGAGGGATTTATAGCCGGTATTATAGAAAGTACCGAGATCGACAGCCCAGCCGGTAGCATCCCAATCGGCGAGTTTTTCGCGAACCAGCTTAAAAGTGGTTCCGAAAGCAAACTTGTCGGTCAGGTAACGGCTGAATGTCAGGCCCACCGCCCAGTCCTCATAGGCAAAATTACCCAGGACATCACCATCGTTGTCATAGGGATCGGTCCTGTTCATCAATCCCGTATTCAGGATTGTAAAGGAACCGCCGATATAACCGAATCCGGTTTTAGCAACCAGCGCTGTCGAATACAGATTGATTTCGGCAGGCCAGTTGGTATAACCGAGAAAAATATCGCCGGACTCCAGGTTGGAAATCCCCGCGGGATTCCAGAATATCGCCGATGCGTCATTGGCGACCGCAGCGTAAGCCTCGCCCATGGCAAGAGCCCTGCCGCCGACGCCAATATCCAGGAATTTTAATCCCACGGTACCGACTTTGGCAAACTGGGCATGAGCCGGAAGGCAGAGACCCATGACCGCCAGAAGAACCGCAGGAATCAGGAATTTTTTCATTTTATCTCTTACCTCCATTTTCTATCTTACGACCATGAATTTGCCGATGAAATTCTCGTCGAGCCCGTCGGACTCCACCACAAAAAGATATAAACCGGCAACGATTTTCTGGGTCGATTTGGTGATAAGATCCCAGCTTACTCTTCTTTCAGTTATGGGTTTCTCAAGAACGATAATCTCGTCTCCGGTAAGCGAGTAAACCGTAACCGTGGCTGGTTCTTCCGGCAAATTAACGAACTGAATTCTCTCCTCGGACGGATTGTTGATATCCGGAGAGAAACCAAAACCGGCGGGAGAAGTCTTCACAAAGGGATTAGGTACGACATGTATTCCGGTTCGAGCGGCTCCCGATGTCAACGAGTTTAAACCGGGTTCCACAGCCGTGGCGCCGCCGCGTCCCGATTCAAACGATTCGATTCCGTTTTCGGGCTCACCGCGGTCATAAGCGGTAACCACATAGTAATATTGGAAACCGTTGTTGACGTCGGTATCGGAGTAGGAATGAACCAGGCCGGTGTTAAAGCCGATGTCGTTAATCAGGTCGCATTCCATTAATAAAGTCCAGGAGCCCCCTTCCCCGGTTTTTCTCCAAACCCGGTAACCCTCGAAATCGATTATTCCGGTAGCGGGATCGGGACTTGTTTCCGCGTTGGTTTCCCATGCCAGTTCTACAATCCTGTCTCCCGGGATCGCGGTATACGTAGGGGCGGAAGGAGCGGAGGGACCCACCCAATCGAGCTTGAACAGGGAATCCGCCCAGGCCAGATTGGCGCGCATACCGTCGAGACCTTCGCCTATTCCGAACGCCAGAACCAGTCTGATGGAATCATCCGGCGGAATTTCGAATGGCCCGAATTTCTGCAGGAACCGGTAATCGTGAGGCGAGGGCGGAGGATCGAGCCATAGGCCGTCGCCTATCAACAGCATCCAGTCGGCGTCCTCGCCGGGGTCCGAGTTCCAGTCCCACCAGCCATGGCCCGATTGAACAGACTCTTCAGTCGATCCCATAACAGGCGGGCAGTAAAGCAATCTGGAACCGATATAACCGGTCGATTCCTTGGGAAGGAATTTACCGCCGGTATCGTCACCGGCGATTGACGAGTTGTCGGAATCGTACATATACGAAATATATTCTTTGGTATCATCATCTCTGTAGTAATCCGTAACGTCGTCACGCCAGAAACCCTGTAAATCCGATCCCCCGGCAGCGCCCGATACATCGCAGTCGGCATGCAAAGCGATATAAATATCTTCCAGGGCGGCGGGGTTGAGATTCAAGAACCAATAATCGTGAATAATAAAATCATCACGATAGGTTTCAGACCAGGCATAAGAATAAGCGTGAACCTCAATCCCGATATAATCGGTCGGGGAAACCAGCGGAGAGTTATCTGATATCTCGAAATAGGTATCGAGATGGCTCACGGCCGATGGGTCTGTATTAATTGAAGTAGTTTCCATGCCGGGGGACGTATCGGTTGAGAAATGCACCAACTGTTCGCCTATTCCAACCCTCAGGCTCCCGAAAAAGAGATAAAGGTTGTTGGCGTAAATCGAAGGATAAAGCCAAGTCATGGAAGGAAGAACAGACGAATCATCGCCCAATATAATGGTCCATTCATTGGTTCCGGCCGGCAGCACGGTGCTGTTTGTAACCCGCGAATGGACAGATCCCACATCCACTATGACCTCTTCGGCCAAAGCCGGTTTCGCAGATCTTACGGATCTGAGCAGGGGATTTTCGACTACGTCTTTATTGGCAGCCCAAGACGACACACCGATAAATGCGATCAAAACCAACATCACCAGTCCGCCGAAAATCCCTCTGGTTTTCTTTTTTGTCATCTTATTTAAAACCTCCTTGAATTTTCATCTGTCGGGGTCCATTTAGAACGATAACTGCATACCCAGAAGAATTCTTCTTGGATTCGTGTAGATTCCGGGATCGGTGAATTGCCCCGCAGGATCGCCGGTCGCTTCGTACATATCGAGGTCGACAACATCGTCCGTGGTAAGCAAGGTGATTGTAGGATCGATATCCGCTCTATCCGTTACGTTTCGTATTTCAACGAAAGCGTTAAGGTTGTAATTCTTATAGAGATTCACGCCCTTATCCACGCGGAGATCGAGCTGCCATACGGCCGGGTATCTCTCATTGTTAATGGGAGGCAAAGCCGGCGGAACGACATTTTCGCTTCCGGTATACGGTCTGCCGGAACCATAAGTCCAAACAACATCGAAACCCCAATCGCCAAGGATCAAGTTGTCACTGGTCGGTATCCTGTAGTTGAAGTTAACTTTGGCGGTGTGCGGCTGATCCCAGTCAAGCAGCGCATCTTCCGTTCTCGGCTTCCTGTTTCTATAATCGTCCAGGAAGGTCTGTTCGGGATCTGAAGCGCGGCCTCTCGCGACCTGATAGGTGTAAGAAGCGGTACCCGAAATATTATTCCAGGGACGCTGCGTAAAGGTGAACTCGAAACCCTTTACACGCGCGTAATCCGAATTCATATTGACCCAGAATACGCCCCCGGTCTGGGGATCCCTGAACTTCCTGTTGCTGATCAGGTCGGCGATATCCTTGTAAAATCCAACAGCGGACAGCTTCAGGTAATCGTTGAATCCGTGCTCAATTCCGGCCTCATAGGCAATCGTCTTCTGCTCGTTAAGATTAGGATTGCCGATGTATTTGAATGCGCCCCGGAGGTCATAGGCATGGTTGTAGTAAAGGTCATCGAAAACGGGAAGCTGGAAGTAATGCCCGTAAGTAACGTGCAAAACATCTTTCTCCGTTATGGGATGACTTATGCCGACGCGCGGCGAAAGCTGTTGTTTCTTTTTGGCGGTAACGAAATTCTTAAGCCTGGCTTCGAGATCCTCCGTTTGAGTGTACCGCGGATCATTGGCATTGTCGTATCCTTCATTTAAAGGATCCGCAGGATTAAACGGCAATATTGTCTTGGGATCGAAGTAATCATAACGTAATCCCGCATTAACGATCATTCCCTCTGTCTCGATCTTATCCTGCGCGTATATGCCGAACTGGGACGGTTTATGATGATAGTATGAGGTGTACTCGTTATCGCCGGAAGCGAATCCGTGATAATCGTAGAGAACGTCAAAAAGCTTGACCTCGGCGCCGAATTTGATAAGGTTATACGAATTAACCTGGCTGGTGAAATCTCCCTTGAATGTCTGCGTCACTACCCTATCGTTCTGCAGCGTAGTGGTAAGAAACATAGGGCTGACTGCGAGCTGAGAGGACTGGATGGTACCGCCGGTGGGACTGAACCTGGATTCGCTGAATTCGGTACGGCCCAGGGGATGTCCGTCCCAGGGATCCGCCGTGTACGCCTCCTGGGCGGTCAAAAATCTCGAGTAGCTGATTTTATAGAAACTTTTGGAGCTCAGGTTATTGGTAAAACTGACATGGAATTTATTTGACCGGGTTTCGGGGTCTCCCAGGCTTCGAGACATATTGTAGTTCTCATAGCGACGAGCCCATCCCAGGCTCTCGATATACTGGACCGCGCCTTCCCTGATAGAATCAGGTATATTGGCCCAATCGTAGTAATCTTCGCCGCCGAAATTATCATCGAAATATTGCTGAACGTCATCAGCAGTCCAGGTTTCATCGCCGTACAATGAAATCCAGTAATCCACGAGGGCGGGCGGCACGTTGCTCTCCCCGTAATCGGGAGCATAAATGAAGTGATACGGGGTGTAGAACGTATCAATATATATCAGGGTATCCGCCGCCAGATCAACATCTTTGCGATGGTAATAAGCCGGCTCTCCCCATGTCAACGTGAGCATCCTGTTGTGGTTCCAGTTTCTGCGATCACCTTCGGCCAGCAAACCGGATACCGTTATTTTCTTCGATGACGTGACATCGTACGATATTTTGGCGTGTATCGACTTGGATCTCGTGTAACTGCTGAAATCTCTCATACTGCGGCGATAGGTGTAAATGCCCGAAGTATAGAATGACATCTTTCCGGGAAGATCGATACTCGGAATAGGTACGGGCCCGCCAAATGAGAACTCATGCTGGCGCATATCGTAGTAGTCGGACCTGTTGTATTCATCAACCTTATCCCTCTTTACCGTGACATCCTGATAGTCGATGGAATCGGGATAATTAACCGGATCCACGAAGTACGGCACATGAAAAACGTTATCTTCGATATTATCCGACGTGAACAAGACCTCGGGGGAAGCCTTGGATTTAATCTTGCCCGAGTACCTGCTTCCTCCATCCTTCGTTACCACGTTGACAACGGCCGATTGAACATTGGGGTATTCAGCTCCAAAACCTCCCGTTAAGACCTCCGCCTCCGCGACGGCTTCGTTGGGAAAAGTAGTGGCCAAAGCCTGGCTTCCGTCACCCGCATCATAACCACGGTGAGTGGAACCTATGGGATTTGACAGATTAACGCCGTCAATCATGTAAATAACTTCGCCTTCGTTCTGCCTGCCGCCGCGGAACGAGCCTACAACGGCTCCGGCGGTCAGATTTGCGGCGTTGACAAGACCGTTAACCGCCGAATCGGTGATCTGCGTGGGCGCAATAGTAGTTCTGGAGGAAGTGATGTCTTTCTCGATTAGTGGTCTAACCGCCTCCACCGTGATAGTGCCCATATCGATTGTCTCGGTACTCAATTCGAAATCGATACTGGTTGTCAGATCAACTGAAACGACGACGTTTTTTACTTCTACGGGGCCATAACCAACCAGACTCGCCTTTAAGGTATGTGTACCCGGCGGTATGTTGATTATGAAAAACTCGCCCTGAATGTTTGTGGCTGCACCAGTGGTTGTTCCGACAATCTGAACACTCACACCGGGAAGAGGTTCCTTAGATTCTTGGTCTATAACTCTTCCCGCGATTTTGCCGGCGGTTCCCGCCAACGCCGATGAGCAAGCCATCAGCAAAACCGCTACCACTGCCAGCCTAAAGAAAGGTTTCAAATGCAAGTTACATCCCTCCTTTAGAAATCCATAGTTTGTTTTTTAAAAACTCTAAAGAATAAAAAAATTTTAGCCTTTACTCTCAGTCACACCTCCATTTTTTAAGATTGAATTCCCTCCTTTACTAATGCAGTAAATAATTTAGGCCAAAAATACCACATTTTCGCGGGATATTCCGCCAACTCCCTCCAAAACTATATCAACGCTCGAATTTCGTGTCAAGTCTTTTTGATATTTTTTTTAAAATATTTTCATTCAATAATAACATTTTGGGTCGATTATTTTTCGCGCGACTTCAGACTTCTAACATGCGCATACATTTAAATCTAAAAATCCTCTTATCATGATCTTGATTCTATTAATCTCAACGGTTAAAATCCTAATACCGACGCGGAAACCTCGATTCATTCAAGAACGGCCGTTTTTCTGCTCCTGATAACTATATCGTATGGTTTTTAAAAAAAGTTAGCTCCAAGACATTGTTTTTCCACCCGGATTCAAGAATCGGGCGGAAGCTTAAAAAACCCTGTCTTATTATAGATTCCCCCGGGCAAGCCCGGGGTCCTTACCGCTACATATCTGCGATCTGACCTGTATTCGCTACGTCGCTTGGCTCGCAGCGAATATCAGGTTGGGCTCATTCATCCACGGCTAAAGCCGTGATGTTCTGTCTTCGACCGCATAAAATCCAAATTTAAGCTCTGGAGCTTAAATTTTATTTAATTCGAATGTCCATTATAGTTTTAACTCGTTGATATTTAACAACTAACATTAGCCGAATTTAAGCTTTAACATTAATAATGGTATTATAATAACAATCATTATTGGTCGGTATGGATTTCAATTATTTTATCCCGATTTGTTAACAAGTATTAAATTATGTCGATACATAATCAAGCACAGGATAATTGTATGCGTGGAACAGTTTTTAATTTACTAGTAAATATTCCGGTTTTCTCCGGTATTTCGCCTGAATTATTTTACAAAATGGAGAAAACGATAAAAGAGCGTAAATTCTCTAAAGGCGAATTAATATTTAGAGAAGGAGATCCGGGAGATGCTTTTTATATTATCAAATCCGGCGCCATCGAGATATTGAAAGGCGATCCATCGAAAAACAGGCAGGTCAGGCTCGCGATTCGGGGCGAAGGCGATTTTTTTGGCGAAATGTCCCTACTCGAAGATTCCCCGCGATTCGCCTATGCCAGAGCCGTCCGAGATTCCACGGTACTGGAGATTTCCAGAGAAGACTTCAGAAATCTGGTTGCCAAAAATCCGCCCATGGCGATGGAAGTAATGGGTGTTCTATCATCAAGGATACGCGAAGCCGATCTTCAAATGATTCGCGATCTCGAAAAGAAGAACGAGCAACTGGAAAAAACCAACCGGCAATTAATAGAAACAACTCAGAAACTCCAGAAATCAAATGAAAACATTCGTTCTGCCAATAGATTCCTGGAGACGATCATATCGGCATCCCAGTTCTTTATTGTCGTTACGGATAATTCCGGCAAAATATTCATTTTCAATAACGCGGCTAAAGGGGTATTTGAATATGAATTTAATGAAGTCGCAGGATGCGAGATTAGAGATATAATAAAACCTGTTGATATTGAAGATATAATGGATGATTTGGAGCGGACTATTTCCAGGGGCGAAAGCTGGTCGGGCGAGATAATTACCACCACAAAAAATATGACCAAACGGGTCATCGAGCTTATCGGGGCGCGGATTCTGGATGATAAAGGCGAGATCTTCACGTCTCTTTACATGGGACTCGATGTTACCGAGGAGAAAAACATAGAGCATCAGATGATTCTTCTGGATAAAATGGCAACCAGAGGAGAAATGGCGGGAGAAATCGCCCACGAACTCAATAATTACCTGGCCCTGGTTCAGGGAAATCTCGAACTTCTCAAAATGAATCTTGATGTGGGGAAATACGAATTACTGGAGGACAAGTTAAATTCGATCCAATCGGGGCTTGAGGAAATGACGAAATTCACCGACGGGCTTATGATGTATTCGAATCCCGAAATAAATAAGGAGATGTTCAATTTCAATATATTCATCGAGAATGAACTGTTTTTCCTTAGACCCCAAAACAGATTTGACGGTATTGATATAATATGCGAGCTGGATCCGGATCTCCCACCCATAGTCGCCGACAAGAGTCAACTGCAGCAGGTTCTCATCAATCTACTCAATAATGCGACTGACGCCACGCTGAATAACCAACGCGGACAAAGAAAGATAAAAATAAAAACATCATTTAGTTCCGATGAAAACGCTATACTTCTTTCCGTTATAGATAATGGCTGCGGTTTCACCGAGGAGTGCATAACCAAAGTCTTTTCTCAGCATTTCACGACTAAAGAGCGAGGGCATGGTTTCGGGCTTCTGGCCGTTAAGAGAGTAATAAAAAATCATAAAGGCAGGGTCTGGGCGGAAAACAATCCCGAGGGCGGAGCGATTTTCCGGGTACAGCTTCCTGTAAAAATCGCCCGCAAACTGCAAGACGCAACCGTAAAAAGCTGCTGATTTATGGATGTTTTATTCCTTCTTTTACTCGGTCATTTCTGCGGCGATTACGCATTGCAAAGCGATAAAACCGCAGAAAGAAAAAAATCGTCTGTGAGCGTTTTAACGCGCCATGTTTTGATTTATACGATCTGCATCTGGGCCTTTCTGGCAATTTATTCTTTTTTATATTTGCCGGGACTGTATTTGAAAACCGCTACAATAATATTTTTGGTTTTCCTTCTGATCGAGCACTGGGTACAGGATCACATAAAAAACCGGTTTCTAATCTGCACCCGGCAAATACATTTCATTGATCAGGTTATTCACATGGCCTTATTATACGTTTACAGAATCTTTATTTTCCCCTACTATTAAGTCATGCGGGAACTAAGCATCAAATATCTATTGCCCTATGTTTCAGATACTATAACCAATTCCCTGTCGTCAAAAGGGAAGACTGAGAAAGTTTTGGAGGGATCCCTTGTCTTCGCCGATATTTCCGGTTTCACCGCCATGTCGGAGAAGCTTGCCGGTATGGGCAGAATCGGCGGCGAGAAGCTTGCAGAAATAATCAACAGATGTTTCAATCCTCTTCTGGAAATTGTATTCGCCTGGGGCGGGGACGTTATAAAGTTCGGCGGTGACGCCTTTCTGGTGCTTTTTCGGGGCGACGATAAATCGGACAGAGCTTTAAATTGTGCCGTTGATTTAATCGGCTGGATTTCCGAAAACGGCAAAATCGAAACGCCGATGGGCAATTTTAATCTGGGTATTCATGCCGGAATAAGCGAAGGAACCATTTTCAGTTTTATCATAGGCAAAACGCGAAAAGACCATCTTTTCTGCGGGAAAACGGTCGAAAAAGCATACGCCGCGGCAGATGTTGCCGATCTGGGCCAGATAGTGTTAGTCCGGGAGGCCACGAAAAATCTCAGGGGAATCAGTTTCAAAGAAATAAATGATGAATTCTTCATTTTTCAATATGCGAAAAAATCCCGAAAAAACAAGAGATCACAATCCCATCGCGGAAGCCCGGGAAAAAATCTTACTGAAAAAAAGCTGGAAGCGTTTATCGATAAAAGGTTAAAAGAACAACTCCACTACAATAAAGGCCATATCGATGGCGAACATCGTATTCTTACGACCCTGTTTATCGGCGTTAATTCACTCAGAAAGAATATAGAAAATAATCTGGATAACTCAACCAAAACGATCCAGGATTATTTCGAGGTCCTGAACGACATAATAGCCAAAAATGGAGGGTCGCTGGCCAGGGTCGACTCCAGCTCTTCGTCGGAAAAAATCCTGGTCTTTTTCGGAGCGCCCAAAGGCTTTGGAAATGACGCGCAGAATTGTCTTCGCGCGGTACTTGAAATCGAATCGGCTCTAAAAGAGTTGAATCTCAAATTCGCCCATCCCATTAAACATCGTTACGGCATAAATTCCGGATTATGTTTCGTTGGAGATGTGGGGGGGGAGTATCGGCGAGAATACACGGCCATGGGCGACGCCATAAACCTGGCAGCAAGGTTAATGTCCAATGCTGACTATGGAAAAATGGCGGTCGGCGAAGAGACTGAAAAAATATGTCGCGACAGCTATGAATTTAAAAGTAGCGGTAAACTTCAGGTCAAGGGCAAGAAAGAGCCGGTTAAAGCCTACCTGCTGATGGGAGAAAAGGAGCGCCGTCAAACTGATGCCCTAATGATCGGGCGCGACTCTGAGTTAGATCGCGTTAAAAGTTATATAGATGTCATTAGGAATAAGGGCCGGGCATTATTACTGATTTCAGGAGAGCCCGGAGCCGGAAAATCTCTCCTTTGCGAGAAACTATTAATCCTGGCCGCGCAAAATGGAATTGAGTATTTCGAGGGCGCCTGTTACAGACAATCGGAGAAAACCTCGTACGGCCCCATTAAATCGATATTCCTGGAATTGCTTAACCTCAGCACAAAATCATCGCAGAAAGACAGACGTACCGCGCTTCAAAGAAGGCTGAAAGAGCTTGATGAATACGAATGGGAACCCCTGATTGCTCCTTTGCTCGATTACTTCCCTTCCGTTCCGCCTTATTTGAGAAATTTGCCTGAGGAAACCAAAAAGAACAAAATCGAATCGGTTATCTGCCGTCTTATCTGCGGCGCGGCCGGGCAAAACAACGGCATCATAATAATCGAGGATATTCAGTGGATTGATACCGCCTCCTTTGATATCATTAAGCTATTGATGAAATCAAAAGATACGCCGGGGCTTTTATTTGTCGGCAGGCCGGGCGATATATCTGAAGAATTAAAAAGCGTCGCGAAAGTCGACGAGATCGAACTCGGCGCCTTGACCCTGGAGAGTTCGAGAGAGCTTTTCTTCGCGGTACTAAAGGATAAGAAACCGAACGAATCCATCATCGGGAACGTTATAGATAAATCGGCCGGAAATCCCTTTTACCTGGAAGAGATGGCAAAAGCCTATAATGAACTCGGGGAGGCCAGATTCGGCAGTGCCGAAAATATCCCCTCCGGGATAGAGTCCGTAATAACGGCCAGGATAGACAATATCGGAGAGATGGAAAAAAAGACGGTAAGGACAGCGAGTGTTATTGGACGTATATTCGGTTATCAGGTATTAAAGGAGATTTTCCCGGATCGCGGCAGGATCGGCAGGCTCAGGGATTACTTAAATGAATTGGCCCGCCTGGATCTAACGCCTTTAGAAAGAGTACAACCGGTACTTGAATATATATTTAAACATATTCTTACCCAGGAAGTGGCCTATAACGGCCTATCGTTCTCCGCCAGAAAATCGCTGCACATAAAAACCGCCGAATATTTCGCCGCCCGAAAACGGCTGGTTAAAACAACGCCGGAGACAATAGCCAGGCATTTCATGATGGCGGAGGAATATAAAAGAGCTTTGCCTTATCTCATCTTATCCGGTAAGAAGGCAGCCTCGGAATTCGCGAATAAGGAGGCCTTTGAATACTACGGAAAGGCTCTCGATATTGCGGAGAAATTAAACAAAAACGAATATGTAATCGAATCTTTAAAAAACAGAGGCCTTCTTGCAAAAGATACGGCCGATTATCAACAGGCGGTGAGCGATTTCATCAAACTTAAAACTTTGGCCGGCGATGACACCGAGTTCAGATCATTTTCGGAACGGGAACTCTCATTCATATATCGAATGATGGGCGAATATGATAAGGCGTCGATATCTTTGAACGAATTGGAAAAGACAAAACCGGATGATATCCCGACCCGGGTATTTTGTCTGAACGGCAGAGCGGAGATCGCCCGACGCGGCGGAAAACTCCCACAATGCCGTGAATTGCTCCTGGAAGCATTGGATCTTATTAACAATTATGGGATCGATCGGGACTTGACCGCGACCGTATACAACAACCTGGGGATCTGTCACTGGAGTCTGGGCCGACTGAAAGAGGCCGAGGACTATTATAAAACGGCATTGAAACATTATAGGAAACATAAGGATCTGGGGGGCCAGTCGAAAATTATAAACAACCTGGGGATAATAAGCGACGAACTCGGAAAATTGCATCACGCGGCATCATCTTATGAAAAGGCCGAAAAAATCTTTAAACGCATAGGAGCGTCAAGATCGGAGGCCTACGCCTGCGCGAATCTCGGAACCAACCTGATGTCCCGCGGCAATCTGACAAAAGCGGCGGAGAAACTCTATAGAGCGAAAGAGATTTTCGATAAAATCGGCGATCAGCATAGTTCAGCCTACACCCTGGGCGACATCGGTTTTATCAGATTTCGCGAAGGCGATGTCGATAAAGCCAGGGAGATGATCAAATCCACGATCGAAAAAGCATCGGAACTAAAAGACGAAGAACTGATCCTCGAATCCAAAATCAGGTTTGGCAGAATAGAGGCTTATTCGGGAAATACCCGACTTGCAGAAACTGAAAACCTGATTGATATGGCCGGAAAAGTAGGATCGTCGGAATTGGAAATAAAGGCGATTATATTAAAAATATACGCGCTTTTGGTTTCTTCGGACATAACGTCTATCCAAAATGCTTTAAACCATATTGGCGGCATGAAGGAACTCAACAACTACCCGGAACTTCGGCTCGAACTGTCGACATTAATGGTCGTCATCGAATACGTTCAAGGCAACTACCAGAACTCGCTTAAATTACTAAAAGATGCGCTTAGAGAATGTTTTTCCAGGGATCTCGCGCTAATCGTTACGGATTTATCCGCCGTAGCTTACGCCTGCAACTTAATGGAAAAAATCCCGGAAAAAACCAGATCGATAATAGACCGATATATTTCCCGCCCCATATCGGGTTTGAGCGAAAGCGATATCGACAGATACAAGGCTTTTCAAAGAAGAATGATAGAGTTTTACAGAAAATCGATTGAATATGCCGGGAAGCTCACCGGGAATTTAAAAAGACAAAACAGAAAGCGCTCTTTATAATAATTACTATAACAGCTTTTATTGCTGAACCACCGTCACAAATAATGTTGCTTCTTAATCCCTTAAAAATATATTTTTAGGTCAGACGAAATTAATTATAGATCAATTGATGAACGAAAAAACTAAAAAAAACGATTCATTCAGCCAGAAAGCAAAGAGGCTGATTCAAAGCATACCAAGGGGTAAGGTCGCGACTTACGGGCAGATCGCCGCTTACGCCGGGAATCCGCTGGGCGCCAGGCAGGTAGTCAGGATTCTCCATACCTCATCAATGAAAGATCGTTTACCCTGGCATAGAGTAATAAACCGCAAGGGGCAGATAGCGTTAAAGCCCGGTCAGGGCTACGAAATGCAAAAACAGCTTCTGCGAAAAGAGGGCGTTGTCTTCGGCGATGCCGATACTATCGATTTAAAGATGTATCTCTGGAAAAAATAAATCCGATTCCTTCTCAAAGAAATTAATATTTATCTCCTTTGATAGACTCGGATTTCTGAGACCGAGCAGGCGTCGCCGTTATCTTATTATTTCGACCTTTTTCTCCGGATATCACCGTTATTCCCGTTGGCGGGCAATCCTGGCAGGGTTGGGGGCCGGGACCGCCTTTGAAATAGGTTACTCCGTAGGTGACATCCAGGCCGTTGAAACTGCAGCTGTTGTTGACGTCGCCCGATACGTACCAGACGTTCCCCGGAGTGCACTCGCATTCATACATGGGAGCGGGGCCGCCCTTAAAAAAGGCGACGCTATAGGTTATATCCAGGCCGTTATAGCTGTCGCTTCCGTTGACATCGCCCACAACATACACACAACCGCTTCCCGCCTCCGTAACCTCCAGTGTAACCGGGATAACCACTAAAGGATCGGCGGGATCGTTGGAGGTGAGGTTGATCTGACCGGTATAAATGTCAGGTGTCAGAGTTGTGGCGTTTAAATTCACCTGCGCTACCAGGCTGTCGCCCGGCGCGATGTTATCCGAGGCAGGATCGATAAAGAGCCAGACATTGAGAAGAGCGGGAATATCGTTTTCTTTCGTTAAACTCAACGGAGATGGTATAGCCACTTTATTAGCTTTTGAAGGCAAATCGCCGCCCTCATAACCGCTCACCACGATATTTTCTATTGCTTCGAGGTTCAGATCCAGTGTGGCGCTGCCGAGGTTGCGGATTACCAGGTCGACGTCGGTCTGGTTGCCCTCTGTGATAGTCTCGGATACGGAGTCGGAGGCTACGTCGATATCCGCCGCCAGAACGTTCAAAGTGACCGGCGTTATGA
>CBFCYP010000047.1:0-19929 GCA_965602185.1 uncultured bacterium | reverse complement strand
AGCGCGTAATCCGCGCCGCGCGATAAGGCCTCGATTCCCAGGGCGCCGCTCCCGCAGAAAAGGTCGGCGACCCTGGCTCCGAGAATATCATCCCCGATTATCGAAAATACAGCTTCCCTCAGCTTATCGGTGGACGGCCTGACGTCCCCGCCGCCGGGAACCGCAATACGCCGGCCCTTTAAACGCCCGCCGGTAATTCGCATGTCCCGCCCGTTGAAATATATTCTACCGAACCCAGCGCGGATATAAATCCGGCCGGCATTTTATTATACTTTATTCTCGCTTCGATGTTCGGTTGGAAGAGCATCGATTTCCCGCCCCCGGCGATGTAGATTTCGATTCCCTCATCAGAATCGATCATGCTCAGAAAATAGGCTTCCAGATCCGACGTCAGCTCGTTCGATTTACCCGATTGTAACGGAAAATAACGGGTTGAAAATATCGATCCTGCTTTTACAATGACAACCGTGGCGCCGCTACTGCCTATGTTGACCATGACGGCTTGAACATTTGCGCTCACGCCGACTGCATTCCGCAATATCACGGCCAGGCTCATATATTCCGGCACCGGGCATACGCGATCAAAATTATCCTTTCCCGCGATCGCATGAAAAAGCGGTCGGAAATGATCAGATAAAGAGGCATAAAATAATGTCTCTATTGTATTTGATGTTTGATCTTCAGCCAGAGGCAAAAAGCCATAAATATAATTAGAAAGTTCACCCGGCAATTGATTCCGGGCTACCCAAGCCCTGTAATCAGGTCTGGCGCGATCCAGATTCGCGTCTAAAATTATTCTCTTGGAAAAACAGATTCCCGCGGGGATTGTAAAAGCGATTTTGTCAGCCTGCATATAAGCGTTTCTGAGTTCCTCGCTTTCTATCCGGTCCCAGATATGACCACCAAGCCCGTCCTTGCCGGATATTGATAGGTTGATGCTTGATTTATAAAAAGACGGTTTTTCGGCGCCGCCATTTATAGCCACAAGGTACAGCAGGTTATTTTCAATAGATACGCCGACATTCACTCTGCCGTAATCCTGTCTTTGATACTCGCGAATTTTTGTTCGCCGATCCCCGTAACGTTCAGAAGCTCATCGCTCGAGCGGAAAGCGCCGACGCTGTCTCTATAAGCCATTATTCTCTCGGCCAAAACCGGGCCAATCCCGGGGAGGGTTTGAAGATCAAAATAGCCGGCACTGTTCAGATCGACTATCTGATATTCTTGAGAACCGTTTTTTGTATTGGTATTATCAAAATTTACCGGTTCAACATCGCTTTTCGCTTTTTCTTTTGCAAAATCGGCGACATTATAGGAGTACTTATAACGATCGTTATTTAAAAATGTATCAAGCTCCAGGCTCGACAACCTGCCCTGTCGTTTTAAAAGGGTTAATGTCGAACCGATAAACACCAGGGCGGAAAGGATCAAAATGGAGCGAACTTCCGCGGGCTTGAAAAAGCTCATGGGCGCAAGTTAAAGCCGGAAAACCTCTATGTCAAGCCGGGGATCGTTTTGAGGATTCGTTAATTCAGTATAGATCAGGGCGGATTTATCCTCATCTTCGGGGGGATTTCGCCAGGCGATCCCCGAGGGCGTCGCAATAAGGCTTCTCGCCTGAAAACGCTTGGTGCCTATTTTACCGGGGGCGCACACTTTAAAAATAAGCGACCCGGTAATCTCGGCTCCCTTAACGAAAAGTTTATCGTCCCGGGCAAACTTGACCTGCGACGTTTCATTTTCGCGATAGGGAGAGGTGGTCGGGACAAAAATTATATCCGGCTTCAATCCGCGTATATTCGAGTAAGAGTCCGGATATAAAACGTCGGCGCATATCAATATTCCTATTTTCAATCCTCGATAACCGAAAACCCTGTACTCCGTTCCTTTTTCGATTAAGCCGCGGCCTTCATTTTTGTAAGGATGAATCTTATCATAGAAACCGACAACCTCCCCCCTATCGATGAAATACGAGCGGTTATACAGTTTTCCGCATGATTCGGTCACGATACTGCCGCCTATTATGGCGCAATTCAGACTTGCCGACCAGTCTCTAAGCCGCGTTAGAATCATATCGTGTCTGAAGCTTGACGCTATGATATTTTTTTCATCGGGATTAACGAAGTAGTATTCCGGGAAAGCGACAATATCGGGATTCTTTTCAAGCAGAACTTCCATATACGGTTCCCTTATCCCGGAGCCGCACCGATCCTGAATTAATGCGATTTTCAAGCGGGCGTTTATCATAGGGCCAAAACAGAATTAATATATTCTTACCAGTTTGGCGCCTATGTAATACTCTTCAAGCATATTATCATATTTCTGACCTTCGCGTGCACGACCTATAAAGCCGCATTGACAGGCCCCCACGCCATGTCCGTTGCCGACTCCCGTAATTTCCAGGGAGTGCAGAAGCCCTTCATTTATAATCTTCACCACGGAAAACCTGGTTGACGGCAATATGGCGCCGGGTTTGGAGGGCCGGCCCAGCGCCCATCGAATCTGGTCACATTCAACCGTAAATATATTCGATTCCGTGATAATATCCATTTTGAGAACGCGATTCGTCTTATCATCCTCATGAAATTCGATATCGATTATTTTGTTTATGTCTCCGGGATACGCCGAACCTCTTTCGACAAAATAATTTTCGAGATTGCCGGACAGCGTTTCGAGGTCAAAAATTTCGGTCCAGGAGTAGGTCTTGGCCCACCGGCAATAATCGCGGTCTTTTCCGCCCACGAGATATGGCAATCTGTCTTTTTCAGGCCATGCCTTTTCTATGGGAATAGTCTCGCCGCCGCAAACCGCGTGATAATACGCGGCTATGGGACCCTCTTTGAACATTAATATCTCTCCCTCGGTATCTTTCACGGCTTTATTCAAAAGACCGAGTTCGGAGCTTTTACCCGTATAAACCTGGTCGGCAACGGTGGGATAGAGTTTTCCGGCCTCACCGTCCGAAATAAGCTTCCACACCGCGTATGTCCGAGACGCCACCGCCTGAGCTTTGGCGGCCTCATATTCATCTTTCGATCTCTCGCCGATCTCCGCCGGCAACACGCCTTTGAGATAGTCCTCTAAATCAACGATATTATATAAGATCAAGTCACATGAAAGACTATCATAAGTCGCCCGGAAAAAACCCCGGTAAATTATACCGTCGAATTCAACATAGGAAGAACCTCCGCGAGGTTTGCATTTGACCGCCGAAAGGCCCGACGTAATTTCACCGTTATCATCATAAATCGTTATACCATTGTTCTTCGCCGAGAGATTTAATCGAGAAGACATATAATAGATTTCGGAGAATTCACCTTGTCGGAAACATTCTATAACACCGTTATGGCTGAAGGCTATCTCGGCTTGTTCCCCCGCAAACAACTGCACGGGGATACGTCTGCTAAAATCCGGCATGGGAGCGACTTCCGGCCTTTTGCCGGAAAATCCAAATACTCCGCCGGAAAATATAAGCAGCAATAAAAAAGCTATTCTCAAGGCAGGCATAGCATTCCCGGAATATATGTTTTTCTGGCGCCGGTAAAGCGGCTTGAGTCTATCCTTGTTCCTACGATAAAGCAGTATCCGAGATAAGCCCACAGCAGGGCCTCAATATAATCGGGATCATACCCGATGTCGGAGGTTGATAAAATATCAATGCCTCTTAAGAGATTATTTAATCTCGAGACTATATATTTATTAGCGGTGCCTCCACCGCAAAGATATAATTCTTCAATATTCGGGGCAAATTTAAGGATAAAATCGGCTATGGCTCGCACGGTAATCTCCGATATGGTGGCGATCATGTCTTCCGGGTTGCGCTCTATACACTTATCGATAATTTTTTCAACGAATCGGTTCCCGAACCGTTCCCGTCCCGTGGATTTCGGAGGGGGTGATTCAAAAAATTTCAGCCGCATGACCTGATTGACAATTTTTTTATCCGCATCTCCCCTTAGGGCCGTTTCTCCATTCTTATCGTATTGCCTGCCGTATAGAATTTTCATGGCTCCATCAATGACCATATTACCGGGGCCGCAATCGGCCGCAAAAGGTCTCATTCTCGATTTTGCGGGAGGAAGTATGGTGACATTGGCTATCCCGCCGATATTTACAACGGCCCTGGATCGGGTTCGACTTCGGAATAATTTTTGATGCAATAACGGCGAAAGCGGCGCGCCCTGCCCTCCGGCGGCTATGTCCGATTTTCTGAAATCTGATATTACCGGGAGACCGGTAATTACCGCTATTTGATTCGGGTCTCCGATCTGAAGGGAAAATGAGCCGCTTTTTTTGCCGGGCAAATGCCTTATGGTGTGCCCGTGGGATGCTATTAAATGGGGCATCAGTTTTCTTTTCTTTATTAAGGATACAAAACCGGACGTGAACTTCCCCATTAACTTCCCGAGTTCTGAATCGAGCCTCATCCAACGTTCGCCGTCTGTAAAACCGGGATCGCCGGCGGATAATAAAGACTCCCTGAATTTCCGCGGATAAGAATAGGTTTTCGAAAAAAGTAGGCGGGGAAGCTTATCCGGGGTAAATTCAACAAGAGCCAAATCCAGACCATCGCAGCTGGTGCCCGAATTAACGCCTATAATAAGACGCGGCTTCGTTTTATTTCCGAGAATCTGAAAGGTGAGTTTTGACCTGAATCTGTCTGACAATTTCCGCATTCTGGTGGGCTATTTTACTAAACAATTGATCCTGTGCATAGCGTTTTTTCAGGGAATCGATAACTGCCGTTTGCAGTTTAATATCGCGAGAAACGATAAGGAGATTGTGCCCCGACTCAATCGCCTTTACGGCAGAATTGCCTATGGAATCTACATTTCCCGCTCCCCCCATAACTAAATCATCAGAAACAACCGGTCCGGCGAAATTAACAATGTTTCTCAGATAGCTCATAACTTTCGGGGAGTAGGTCGCGGCGCTTTCGGGATCGAGAGACGCGGCTTTAAGGTGTGTCGTCATGACCAGATCCACGCCGGATTCGACGGCTCTGATAAATGGATGCCAGTGATAAGTTTGAAACCGAGCCATTGGTTCGTCGGATAACGACAGTTCCATATGAGGATCGAACCTGGCCGAACCCAATCCCGGAAAATGTTTTCCGCAGGTGAGTATTCCGTTTTTCTTGTGTTCTTCAATAAGAATGCCCGCATAAAACGCGGCGATATCGGGATCTTCTCCGAAAATCCTGTCGGCCAGCGCGGGGTTGGACCCGGAATCGGTTGCTATATCCAGGACCGGAGCGAGATTCAAATTAATACCTGTTTCGGCAAGCTTTGACGACGTTTCGGCGCACCATAAACGGTATCTCTCTTCCAATCCGTCTTCGATATATACTGACGGTTTTTGGGAAGCTGGAAAATCCTGTTTAAAACGCTGAACCCTTCCCGGTTCCTGGTCCACGGCAAACAAGGCGCTTGCGCCTGCGATTTTTTTTAGACCGGAAATAAGAGAAGCCAACTGTTCGGGGAATTCATAATTTTTCTCCAATAAAAGAAAGCCGGCGGGAGGATATTTTTCAATTAAATAAAGAAAGTCCTTGTCTGGAGTTATTCCTTCAAAGCCCAATATGCCGAATAGTCCCGGATTTATATTATTTATCATACAGTAAATTCGGTGCTTCTTTTCTTTTCGGTTCCGGAGAAAAACACCGCGTTTCTGCCTTCCGATTTGGCCCTGTAAAGCGCGCCATCAACCTTTTCCAGAAGCTGTTCCAGCGAATGGATTCCGTCGGGATAGGTACACCCTCCAATTGAGATAGTTATCTGTATTTCCCTTCTGCCGTTATTGTTTTGAAAATAGTTTTTGGCAACGGTTTCTCTTATTCTCTCTGCGATGATTTCCGCGTCCGTCCTGTCGGTCTGGGGGAGAATAACGGTAAACTCCTCTCCGCCGTATCTGGCCACCACATCCACGTCGCGAACGCACTGGCTGATGATGCCGGAGACTTCGCAAAGGACCACATTTCCGGTTTGATGACCATACTGGTCATTAACATTTTTAAAGTGATCGATATCGAGCATCAGTATTGACAGTTTCTGCCTGTAACGGTCCGCCCTTCTCAATTCATCGGTCAACCTCGATCTGAAATACCTGAAGTTGAAAAGATCGGTCAACTCATCGGTTATTGTAAGTTCCTGGGTCTTTTTATGCAACATGGAATTATCTATGGCGATGGCGCTGGAATTGGCGAAAATCATCAATAATTTTCGTTCCCTTGCCGTAATGGTGTCGCCCGACTCCGGGATTATCTGCATGATTCCTATTACTTTTCCGCGGGAAATCATGGGCACATCGACACTTTTGGACATTCCATTTGTCCCGCTTCCGGCCAGCTGTTTCAACATCGACCCGGTATCCTGCAGATATTTCAGGCCGCTTATATCTCGATTATAAGGCGTCGGTTTTTCATATATATGGCGGTTGTCATTCTGGAGGTTGGCATATAGATATAATTGGTCGCTCCCCGATTTGGCCAGATAGACGCTGCAATGCTTGTATCTAAAAATATTTCGGGCAATACGAAGTATCTCTTTTAACAATTCCTCAAGATTCAGTATACCCGACAAAGCCCGGGTGGTTTCGTAGATATTCGAAAGCTGCGCCTGTGACGATTCCAGCTCCCAGGTTCTCTCGTTAAGGGCATCAAGGGTTTTCAGAAGCTTTTTTTCGGATGTTTTCATTTGATGCGCAACCGCAAACGAGACCGAACCGACGACCCAGATAAATCCAAGCTTTATTAGGGCGATATTCCAGAAATCAAACGCGAAACTTCCGAAATAAACCGCAAGCATAAAACACAATCCATACCAGAAAATTCCTAAAATAGCGCGCCAGCCGCTGGAGTATACGGAGATGAAGACTATTAAAGGGAAATAGACCAAAAAGAATTGTGATTCTATTCCCCCTGTATATCTTATGATAAGCATTATTACAAACGCCTCAAGAAGCTGTCCGGCATAGATCAGATAGTCGGTTTTGAATACTTTTATTTTGCGCAGCCATCGAAAAGCCACGGTCATGAAAGCGTAACCTACTAAAATATAAAGAATTATATCTTTGGGACCATATTTCAGTGGTGAGGCGTAATGCCAAATAAGCCCGGAGCACAAAATAAGGCCCTGAAGATAAGAGTAAAGATTTCTTACCTTAACTGTGAAAATCATATAGAATCCTCTTCTAATCCTATATCGACAATATAATTATAGAAATAATCTTTTTTTCAGGCGCGCTCGCCAAAAATAATCTTTAAGATCGGAGGAGTCACAAGAGTGGTGATTACAACCATAATTATTACGGCGGAGTAAGCGTTGGGATCGACAACCCGATTGCCATCAACCACAAGTTTCGCGCCAATACCCGCAAAAATCAAACCCACCTCTCCCCGCGGAATCATCCCGACTCCTATAACCCAGGAATTAATTTTCTTTTCAAAAATTCCCGCCAGCGAGCATATCTGTTTGCCGAGAATGGCGACAAAGGTAAGTACGAGAGCGAATCCAATTACCTGGGGATTACCGAAAGTCGACAAATCGACGTTCATTCCCATATAGACGAAAAATATAGGCACCAGAAACGCGGATATCGGTCCCAGCAGCTCATCCAGTTTTCGCTCTTCATGTTTAAAGATATCTTTAAAATTGACATCCGTAAGGATCATTCCGGCGGCAAAGGCCCCAACTATGGGGGCAAGCCCCACCTTATCGGCCAGAAAAGCGAAAAAGAAACAGAACATAAGCGAGAATGTTATGAGGACCGCCTGAGCTCTCAGTTTTGATGCAAATTTAAACAGGTGCGGAGCCACAATCGTCCCGATCAAAATCGAACCGAAAATAAACAGGAACGCTTTGAGAATTATCCAGAGGATACTCAACGAGGATAGCGTGCTGCCGGTATTATGAGCCGAAATAATCCCTACTACCACCGCCAGAACAACCAGGCCCAGTATATCGTCTATTACGGCGGCCCCCAGGATAATTTTCGATTCTCGGGTGCGGATTTTGCCTATGTCTTTCAATACCCTGGCGGTAATCCCCACGGATGTCGCGGTCAGCGTGGCTCCGACAAAAATATGGATAAATATTGATTCTTGCGGAAAGAAAAGCGCTGATACACCCCACCCCAAAAAAAACGGAGCCACCACTCCGATAAGAGCGACGAAAATCGATGTCAATCCCACCGAGAGCATCTCCCGGAGATTAGATTCCAGACCGACCTCAAACAGCAATATTATAACGCCGATCTCGGCAAGAATCTCTATGGTGATATGGTGTTTTAAAGGTTCCAGAAAACTTATGCCTATCAAGGTCAGGTTGCCGATAATCATTCCGAATATCAGTTCGCC
Organism: uncultured bacterium; assembly: GCA_965602185.1. Classification (GTDB taxonomy): domain Bacteria; phylum Zixibacteria; class MSB-5A5; order UBA10806; family UBA10806. Next base: position 11,573 of record CBFCYP010000047.1, on the reverse strand, counting down.
CAGAACCGCCGGTTGCTTGAACCGCTCGACGAGATCACCGCCGAACTTGGCGGCCAGAAGGATAATAATAAGCCCAAACAAAATCGGTCCTACATCGGCGCCATGATCGTCAGTCTCCTCGGTAACTTCTTCTTCCTGCGAAGAATCGATATCATGAGCTTGATCTACGTGCGTTGAGTTATCCGCTTCCAGGCCGGAATCGGTATGCGGGTTTTGGACTGCTTGAGACGAGTCATCCATCCTCTGCTCGAAATCAACGTCCCGGGCTGGTCTCACTTGAGACGAGTTATTCATCTCCTGTCCGATCGATAACACCGAACTCAAAATGAAAAACGCGCCTGTTGCTATTATCAGTATCGCCGTCTTTTTAAGCATCTTAGATATCCCCGCCGCCAAAAGCCAAACTTCCAACACGAAAAAATTTTGGTGATGATAGCTGACTTTATCATCAATATCAAGCGAATATTTTGATCCTGATTCAAATATAATTTTGATTAGTCGCCTTGCGTCCCATTATTAAAACGATAAGGACAACATAATAGGTGATTATGATGAAATTTTAGTAGTAAAGATGGGCCGTTTCGGCTGATGAAACGGCCCATCTGGCTTGGTATTCCCCCCCCGGGGAATAATCCCCGTGTAAGCAATACCTTAAGAAAGAAGCAAAGGTGAAAGCATACTACGAACAAAGATATTTTTAGTCAATACGAAAACATTGCCTATATAATACGTATATAAACATACGCAATATATTGGTAATTTGCGCTATTTATGTAAAAAAACCTTCTTTTGTTAACATTGATTGACATTGTCAATTTGCTTCGCCTTCTGTATGTAACTGATATAGAACGAAATAGATAGATCCACGCGATCAAAAAATAATATTAGTTTGGGGATCCGATATATTCATGCGCCGACGGTGTGGATTCTAGAGATTCTTAAGATATGATTGCAGATTAACTTCATTATTTGTCAGGTCGAGTTTACGTCTGATGGTCTCACGATGTTTATGCACTGTAGCAACTGATATTTTAAGCCTGTTTGCAATTTCTTTCGATGTCCAATCCATTTTTATTAAATTGCAGATCTCCACTTCCCGGGTCGACAACCTGGAATATAATTGGGTAATTCCTCCGGACAGGGCGCCCAGATCTTTAAGGTTGTTTTTGAGAATAAACAAGCTGGATTTGCTGATATTTCCGGAATCATCAATCATGCGGTTTAAAACCGGCAAAAGAACCTGATCTATATTCTCGGCTATCCGCTGTTTAAATCCGGCCTTTTCCTCCTCGATGTGGTCCAGGATCTCTTTCATTGCGACATTTTTTTCTGCAAGTGACTTTCGTTCCTTAGCCAGGGTTTTCTGATTGGATATTTCCCTGGCCCTCTGGGTCACAATATCGGTAATTTCTTCGAGCAATCGAATTATCTCATATGTCGGCCTTTTCCCATCAAACGGGGTATCGACCGAAAGCCACCCCTCAATCCCGTTGCCGGATCCCAATACCGGTACGAATAGTTCGTCGCCACTTTGCCAGGAATCCTCAGAGCTTGCGTAATTTGTATCCTCCGGGATATATCTATTGGTAGTCTTATAATTCAACGCGGCTTCAGCGGGGATAAAGTAAGAATTGCTGACACTGAATTTCCGCCGGGTTATTTTTTTTGAAAGCATCTGGCTCGGGGCTTTGCCTTTTCTCGCTCCGCTGACCTGCTCATCGTCAAGCCCCATATGACCCAGGTTGCTTATTTCTCTTTTCTCATTGTGCAGCGTAAGGACCGAGCGCCTGTAAAGCTCCGCTTCGAAGATAGCCCTGCATCCTAATTCAAGGCAATCATCGATGCATTGGGCCTTTCGAAGCTCATCGAAAAGCTTAAACCTGGCATTTAAAATTATTTCTTTTCGCACCTCTTCGGTAACTTCACGACCGATTAAAAGCGCGGAGGATGTAACATTATTTTTATCTTTGACAGGGTATATAACGATTTTAAACCACTTTTTTTCATTATTCGCAAACACATAATCCTGAAACAAGGACTTTTGTTTCGATTCATTAATTACCTCTAACGTATTTGCCATCTGTCTTTTGGCAGCTTCGGGAGGAAACAGATCGCGGATTTTCTTGCCGATAAAATCTTTCGGTTTTCCGCCGAGATAATTCGCGGCAGCTATATTCATCATCTCGAAAACGCCTTCTTTATTCAGAGCCACAACCGACTCGCTTACATTCTGGAATAGTAGACTATAGCGCTGTTCGCTTTCTTTGAGCGCCGATTCCGCGGACTTCTTTTTTGTAATATCATGACCGATAGCTACGGCCATTATCTCATCGGAATCCGGAGGCGAAAAAACAGTGTTGGACCACAATATCGTTTTGATTTCGCCCGATTTTGTCATCAAGGGGCCTTCATACCTGTCCTCGGGATGTTTTTTTATCCATTGTGAAAAATTGAGGCTGCTCGGTCGTCGGTTTTCCCCGGGAATAAACATCTCCCGCCAGTCTTTTCCGCGAACCTCTTCAAACGTATAACCGGTTATCTTTTCACACTCTTTGTTAAACACCAGTATCTTCTCATCGCTATCGAGACATACTATCAGGCTGTTGGCTGTATCCAACAAAGAATCGATAAAATTCTTTTCACGCTCAAGCTGTTTCCGGATCTTATAGTTTTCGGTCAGGTCGATCAGTATACCGCGTGTACCGATTGCGCTGTTTTCCTTTAAAATCGGACGGGAATGGACTAATACCGGGAAAACGGTGCCGTCCTTTTTTTGAGCCATATATTCGGTACTCTGGTTTCTTTCTCCGTCCAGGATTTTTTTTAAATTTGCGTACATTCTTTCCATCTCGTAGGCGCAAAACATATTCTTGGCTTCTAATCCCTTTGCGAAATCATCCCTTGAATAACCGAAGAGCGCTAAACCGGCGTCATTTACAAAAGTCACCCTTCCCACCAGGTCGATTTCGAAAACGGTCTCGGGCAGCATGTCTATTATTTCGCGGAGTTTTCTTTCCCGATTCTCCAAATCGGCGAAAATTTCCTCCGGCAATTTAACATCTATATGAGTCTTTTTATTTATCATCTTCCATTAACTCTACTTACAGTATGCGCTTTTGCTACCAAGATAAACATAACCTGTTACAAGTCAAGATGTTTTATTGTTCATGGCGGGCTATTGAGATAAAAAAAGCCGCCCGAAATTTCAGTTCGGGCGGCTTCGGAATTCATATCTTTTATTTAAGTAAAATCATTTTTCTTGCCCGGCTAAACTCCCCGGCTTTGATTCTGTAGAAATAAATGCCGGATGGTTTATCATCGGCATCCCACGTTAATTTATGCGTTCCTGCGACTTGCTTTTCGTCCACCAGAACGTCAACGATTCTGCCCAGGATATCGGTAATTTCTATCCTGACGTCGGATTCTCCCGGGAGATTATAAGAAATGGTGGTTCGGGCATTGAACGGATTGGGGTAATTCTGATTCAGCACATAATCGGAGGGTATATTTACGGGCTCGTCAACAGAAGTTGGTCCGAGGAACCACTTGATAGCAAGACCCTCTACCAGTCTGTTGGCAGGATTATCGTCATTGCAATTAAACGACAGCCCGGACGGAATTTGATCGTATTCGATTCCGATAGTCGCTTCCTGCCCCTGACCCCCGTCTCCATCGTTGACATAATTATACTGGTAAATGGTTTCCCCGTTTTCATATAGAATCGCCTCGAACACAACCGTATCGGAGCTGGCGTCATATATTTTGGCCTGCCACTCGACCACCATATAATCATTGTTGCCGTTATCGAAGTATTGATAGTATACTCCCGCCCCGATTTCATGATGAATGTACAACCTGTCCCAGAAAACAGCCAGGAGCGGAGCGTGCGGCGTGGACGGATCGGGCAGCGGGCAATCATTGGTGCTAAGCCAGGTGTCTCTCGAGCCGATATGGATTTCTCCATGGGAGTTTACCCAGATGGACGAATAGGTCGAACCGTAAAAATTCATGGAGAATCCCAGCGGTATTTCTTCGGACATGAAGTAATGCAGACTCGGTTCAATCCGGGTCCCGGAATTGGATATTTCGATCCAGTTGAAAGTCGGGCCGTTTTGCTCCGTATTATCTATGTATGAATAGCCGAACGCATCGGGACCGGCGGTACCGGCATGCTCGTAGCAGGGCAAAACCACTCTTACGGTATCATCGGCGGGATTCTCGTCTCCGGGATTTATAACCGTCGCCGTGAAGGTATGATTGCCCGTCGATTGCGGCACAAAAGATAAGGCAAACGTAAACTGAGCTATTTCGACGGAATCGAGTATAATTCCCACTTCGGTATAATTATATACCTCGGTATTGCTGGCATCCAGGACGGTTAGGTTCATATCAACGGTTTGAGGTTCAATACTTAAATTTTGCAGAGTAGCCTGAGGATAACAACCCCGCCCAACAACCACAAACTCCGTTGGATAATCGAATGATATCGCGGCTACGTTATCTGATGTGATTGTCGATTGAGTAATCAATAAATCGTCAAAAAACCACCATCCCAGATAGGATGGATCATCCTTGACGTAGTGAAAGGCTATCCTCACGCTGTCATGATTCTGCGCCCAGGAGCTGATATCGAAACCACGCCAGCTGTTGGCTTTAACGGTGCTTCTGTCATCTATCATAGTATACAACACCACCGGATGGTCCCAGGTTAAGCCCCCGTTTGTCGAACCCAATACAAAAGCCGAATCGCTCGGATCAGAATTGTGATCCCAGTAACTATTGTAGAAGGACAGGCTACAAATAGCGTTCTCCGAAAACGATAAAACCGGGGTTATCAGCCATTCATTAGCCGTCTCGTTATTGAAATTATCATATGCGAGGGCAACGGTATCGGGCCAGGTGGAATAATACCATCTACTCCAGTCGTTGGCGTCGGCGGGAAGGGGTAGCACCTCGTTAATTATATGCCAACCGGCGGGCGGCAGATTGCCATATGGTCCCCAGTAGCCGTTAAAATCCTCGTACACCAGGGTATCCGTGACAGTTCCGCCTACAAATGGTTCGTCGATATACCAGGTTAAGACATTATCCCCTTTCAGATAGAAGGCTATTTTTACGCTGTCATAGCCTGCGGCCCAGGAAGTAATATCGATGTTCACTATATCCGGATCAGTCATCGCGCCGACACTCTGTACGGCCATGTAAATCAGATGATCCCAACTGGCGCCGCCGTCCGTGGAACCATAGACAAACGCCGTATCGTTATCGGAGGACGATCTATTCTGGTGGCGATGTTTAAACGATAATGACACCGCCAGTTCGTTGGTACAATCGAACATGGGCGAGATCAGCCAATCTCCGATGGAGTTTGTGCCCGAAAATATAACCCTGCACAGATCTCCATTCCAGTATTGCGGGTAGGATGTATTTTCATAAAGGGACCATGAGGTTTCATCCCATTCCGGAACGCCGCTGTCGATAACAACCCAGCCGGGCAACGGGTTAAGAGCAAATGGTCCTTCAGGTCCGCTGAAGTCCTCAATAAGTAGAGTGTCAACACTATTTATTTCGGGCGGCGGATCGGATTGAGAATCTGCCGCAAATGAAAATGGTGAGTTTGCTCCCATTAAAATCCCCAAAGTCAGCGCCAGAAATAAGGAATTTTTAAAACTACGCACATTGGCCCCTTTCACAAAAATGGATTTAAAAATTGCATAAATTTAAAGAGATTTAGACTTTTCGGTCCTTTCTTAGTTGGTATCAACTTTTACCGGCAATTTAACTTCCAATCACTGCGATCATTACGATCATTAATTTCATCTCCAATCTATTAACAATATAATCAATGATTTTATTCCGTCAATATAGATAATTTCATCATATTTGCTCCTTTTTCTTTTTCTTTAACGCACTTAACCTATTGACATGTAGCCAGTTGAAGCGTTTCGCCTAAATCTATGATATAAATTATGTTTTATTACCGTTACGCGTATCGGATTCAATAACGCCGTCTCTTAAACGTACTATCCGGTGGCACCTTTCGGCAATGGACATGTCGTGAGTAATCGTTACGACCGATCTCCCTTCGGAGTTGAGCTTATGAAAAATCTCGATAATTTCCTTTCCGGATCGGGTATCGAGATTTCCGGTGGGCTCGTCGGCCAGGATGACCTCGGGGTCGTTGGCCAGGGCTCTCGCAATTGCAACTCTTTGCATTTCCCCGCCGGATAGTTCGGTCGGTTTATGATCGGCTCTTTCTGAAAGACCGACCATGGAAAGGTTTCGCAATATTTTTTCTTTACGGACGGCCCCGGGGGCGCCCGCGAAAATCAGGGGGAGTTCCACGTTTTCATAGGCGGTGGCGTAGGGCAGCAGGTTAAAATTCTGAAATATAAACCCGATCTTTTTATTTCTGACTGCGGCCAATTGATGAATCCCCATATTGGCCACCGGTTGGCCGTCCAGCAAATAATCCCCGGCCGTGGGAGTATCCAGGCATCCCACAATATTCATCAGGGTTGATTTCCCTGAGCCCGAGGGGCCGATGATGGCGATAAACTCCCCTCTTTTGATATTCAGGTCTATTCCCTGCAGTGCCCGGACCTTCACTTTTCCGGTGTCATAATGTTTTGTAATGCCCGAAAGCGAAATCAACGTTCCGTTATTCATCATTCATACCTCAACGCTTCCACCGGGTTCACCGATGCCGCCTTCCTGGCGGGGAATATGCCGGCGAAAAGTCCAATTACGGCGAGAGTGCCGACAGTAATAAACGCCACCGGCATATTGACCGTGGGTTTGCTTAGAAATTCCAGAGCTCCCTCCATAGGCAGGACCCTGAACAGACTGCAGACCAGAACGCTGAACGATATCCCTATCGATCCGCCCGCGAAGGCTATGCTCAAAGCCTCGGTTAAAAATTGCCAGATAATATGTTTTCTTTTGGCGCCGAGAGCGATTTTTGTGCCTATCTCTCTGGTTCTCTCCCTCACGGCGACATACATAATATTGGCCACACCTACTCCCGCGATGAGGAGGGTCATCCCGCCTATGAACCACATGAAAATCACTATCCCCAGGAATACTTTTCGTTCGATCTCCTTGTTTTTCACCAGGTCCCAGGTCCAGAGAGCGGGGCTGTCGGTGGGATCGAAGCGGTATTTGCCGCCCATTACCCTGAAAAGCTCTTGTTCCACGAGATCGGAATCGACGCCCTCCTTCATGGAGAATACGATATTATCGAGCCAGGGGTCGCCGAAAATGGCCACGAAGGTCGTGGCCGGAATGATGGTGTAATTCTCGTCGGGACCGTGATAATTGGAATTCTGCAGTTTATCCACCATTACGCCTATTACCGTAAACGGTATATTATTGGCGAGAATTCTTTTTCCCACGGGGTCCTCCTCGCCGAAAAGCTCCTCGGCAACTCTGGTTCCCAAGAATATCACCCGTTTTTTATCTTCGTAATCGATTTTATTGATAAACCGTCCTCCCATCTGAGCATAATGGGCACGCATATCCTTAAATGCCGGAGCTACACCGGAAACCAACTTATTGATCTGTTTGCCGTTATAATCCAGGGTAACTCCCCAGCGAAGATATTCCTCCGAGATCAATTCTATTTCGGGGATTCTGTTTTTCAATAAACTGACATCTTCGGGGTGAAGGTGGATTCTCCTTCCCGGAGGCAATCCCTGGAATACTTTGGAGGTTTGTCCACCCCAGAGAATCATGATTCTAGCTCCCAGCCCGGAGTTTGCTTTCCTCATCTGCTGTTCCAGCCCGACCGTAAAGGCCATCAGCAGAGTTATGGAAATGGTCCCCCAGGCGATTGCGGCGACGGTTAAAGACATCCTCAGCTTCTGGGCTTTAAACTCCCTTAAAACGAGTTTTACAAACAGAACGAATTTATACGTTATCAATTTCATATCAGAGTCTCAAAGCCTCAACGGGGTTTAGATTTGCCGCCCGCCTGGCGGGGAAAAATCCCGCCAGGAAACCGATGGTGCCGATTATTGAAATCGTGGCAATAACCGCGTCCATGGCGATAATCGGATCCCCGATATATTCGGTAAGGTTCAGCATCGGGAAGATCGTCTCGAGGAATTTGGCGACCAAAAATCCGAAAGCGCCTCCGATGGCGGTCATCAGAAGAGATTCCACAATAATCTGGGACATTATCTGCGCCCGCGTGGCGCCCAGTGCCATTTTTATTCCTATCTCCTTGGTTCTTTCCTTGACTACAACATACATAATATTGGCCGTTCCAATACCGCCGACGATCAAAGTAAAAAATCCGATAATGCCCAGAAAGATTTTGAAACCCTCGAAAAAAGGCCGCCATTCTTTCATATCCTCATTGGTATCCCAGATCATTAAGGCCTGCTCGTCCGCGGGATCGAACTTATATTTTCTGCCCAGAATTTCGAAAACCCGGTTCTCCACCGCCTTGGACCTGAATTCTTCCGTAACCTGGTAGACCATGTTATTGGGATAATTACGGTTAAACATCGCCTTAAATGTCGAAGCCGGAATCCAGGCCTTATATCGGTCTCTTCCCCGATAGGACGAATTCTGATCTTTATCTTTCATCACCCCCACCACCAGGAACGGTACGCCGTTAAACACTACATATTTTCCGACCGGATTGGCGCCCTCGCCGAAAAGATCGTTTCGAATTTCAGAACCGATAAACATTGATCTTTTTCGGTATTCCAGATCGATTTCATTCAGAAACCGCCCGCCGTCTTCCGGGATGACATTGCGAACGACGGCGAATTCGGGGTAAACACCGATGACGTTTTGAGCCAGAGTTTTTCTTTCATATGTTAAAGGACCTTGACCGGAATATTCGGGTGAGGCCACCACGATATCGGAGATATCCTTTTTAAGCATGGCGATATCGTCCTCGGTAAACCGGGTAACGCGTCCTTTGGGCAATCCCTTATACGGTATGGAGGTTCGACCCGGCCATACGATTACCAGCCTCTCCCCCAATCCTTTGAATTGTTTGACATTATGCTTGTAAATCCCCTCGCCGAAAGCGATCAGAAAAATAATAGCGGCCGTCCCCCAGACGATTCCGAAAGTGGTAAGAAAAGTACGGAGTTTCTGTTTGCGGATATCCTGAAAGAATTGCTTGAAAATTATCAGGGTTTTCAACTATTCGATCTCCTTGGGTGGTCTTTCCACCACATTATCTCCCAGCGCGAGACCGTCAATCACCTCAATATTCAAACCGTCGGATAATCCGACCTCGATTTTTCGGGATTCTACTGCGCCCGCTGAATCAGCTATCTCGACGAAGGCGGTATCGCCTTTGAATTCGACCAGCCGTTCCGGGATTACCAGAATGCTGTCTTTTTTGCTGATTATGATATCGGCATTGGCCGAATACCCGGCCCTGAGCGTTTTATCGCCCATATCTGTGATCTGTATCTCCAGGTCAAATAAGGTCGTATTATCCTGTTTTTTGGCTTTCGGTGATATTTTGGATAGTTTGCCCTTGAGCATCTCGCCCGGAAGCGCTCCCACCTTGATATCGCAGGGCATCTCCTCCGTTAGCTTGCCGACATCGATTTCGTCCACGGTACCTTTAAAAATAAGTTTTTCCATGGGCGCCAGCGATAATAGAGGAGTCCCGGCCTGGTAAGAAGTGAGGGGGACTACCGGATCGCCTTCATTCACGAGTTTTTCCAGAATCGTTCCCGTAATAGGAGAAATAATAGTGTTTTCGTTTTTACCGTCGACAGTTACCCCTTTTTGAAGCAGGTCGAATTTCTCATTGGCCATCTGCAGACGCAACCTGGATTCGGAGTATTCCGCCCGGGCGATATCATACTGCTCCTGGCTGCTTAGATTATTATTAAAGAGCTCTTTTTTGCGGTTGAAGATGCTCTCTGCGTTGTCGAAATCTACCTGGGCCAGCTCCAGGTTGCGTTTGGCCTCGGCGAACTCCAGGGGCGTGGGATTGGGAGCGATGGTGATCAACTTTTCCCCCGCTCTGACATCATCGCCGATTTCCACGTGCAGGGTTTTGACTATTCCCGATATTTTGGATTTGACCTGGATCTCCTGCAGCGGTTCGATCTGCCCCGTGGCCAGCGCTTTTTCCACTATGTTATCCCTGGTGACTTCCACGAGCTTATAGCCGGGGTCGTTATTGCCCGATGATTTGACGATCACGAATATCACGGCGGCCAGAACAATCACTATTACGGCAATCCATATAAATTTCTTCATTTTTTGTCTACTCCCGGTTTCATATTTCAAATAGTCTTATTTAGTTACGCAGAAATTTAATACAGGTTACAGTATAAAAATATTCAATTATATCCGCAAATCCAAAAAATATGCGGTGTGAAAGTGCTTGCGCCGGGACCCGATTTAATATAGATATAGTTTAAATAGCGGGTTTTTTGACAACCGAATTTTGGCCTTTAGAGGCCCGCTTTTGTGCGCCCATAGCTCAATTGGATAGAGCGTCTGGCTACGGACCAGAAGGCTGGGGGTTCAAATCCTCCTGGGCGTACTTTTTTGTTGATGATACAACGTTATTTTTCGCCGGCAGTCACTTTGGCCCTCTTGCCGGCAGGTACAAACCTGACCTCGACCCGGCGGTTCAAGGCCGCTGCTATTCGCTGGAGCATATTAAGCGAATGACCGGAATAATCGGCGTTTTCAAGGCGTGAAATCACCGATGGTGTTGTTCCTACCAGCCTCGCCAACTGTCTTTGAGTCAGCCCACTTTTGGCACGAAGAGAATACAACTCCTGAGCAATTCTGGCATTCACTCGCTCCTGCTCCAGGGAGGCAAGCCGTTCCGACTTGCCTTTATAAAAACGATTATTAATTATTCTAACTGCGTCTGTTATTGATTTCTTTTTCATCTTATCTACTCCTTATATGTATGCCGCGATGGCGATGCTTTGAATTTATTCTTTCGTGTCATCGCGGTTAAAATTTCTTTCTCAGGGACGCCGGCGCGTTGTTTTACGAATCCGTGAGACAACACTACAAGCAGCCTGCCATGGAAAAAATACAGTACGCGGAAATTAACCGATTGATGCTTGAATCGCAGCTCATAAATATCATTTTTAAGGTAATCGGTTTCCGGTCGCCTGAGCTCATGCCCCAATTCCTTAAGCCGCTCAATCCGAACCAGACATTTATCCTGTACTTTTTCCGGCAATCCACTAAACCATTCAAGAAAAGGAGCTTTGCCATCCTCGTCGCAGTAAAAAACTACCGATACCTTCGACAGTTTATACCTCCACTTTTAATTAAAGTTCGCAATTTTGCGAATTTTGTCAAGGTTTTTTTTGAAAAATGTCATGCAAAGATAAAAATTGGGGCAGTATTAATAAAGATGAGTGCGCACAAATCTACGGCTTGCCGCTAATCGTTCGATGCCCATTTCATATAAATCTTTAGATTTGAAAATAATCAGTTGTCCTTGCCATATTTGCGGTTTTTATTATATTTAAGTTGCATCGAAGATACGCATCAAATTGGGCGGTCTTTAATAACTTATACCAGGGGGAAAATTATGCGCAGGATATTAACCATTTCGG
>CBFCYP010000046.1:0-20142 GCA_965602185.1 uncultured bacterium | reverse complement strand
ATCCCGCCCCCCGGCAATCGATATCTTCTATCCAAAGGGGGACGGGAAATTTATCTCGATTACGACTTTGGCCTAATAAATGAATCCTGAGAATAATCTCAACCGACCTTTTTACCGGCGCTCGCGATAACGATATTTTCGGTATCAAAATAATCGCTGACCACGCGCTGTATATCGGCGGGCGTTACCTTTCTTATTTTTGATATATAATCATCCTCATAATCGTAGCCCACGCCCAGGAACTCGTTTTTGCACATGTAATAGGCCTGGTTGATCCTCGATGCTCTGGCCAGAAGCATGGAGCCCCAGGTGGAGTTCTGGGCCTTTTTAAGTTCTTCCTCTGTCGGGAGCTCGTTTTTCAGATTGTTTATCTCGGCGATCATTCCATTGCGGGCGATATCATAGTTTTCGAAACCGGTGCCCATTGAGGCTATCAGCCATCCGAATTCCGGCATAAAGCTTACCCCCATACCCACGGAATAGGCGAGTCCCTGTTTTTCACGCAGGTTTTCTTTCATACGCGATGATATAATCGAGGCCGCCATATCGATGGCCGGAGCGTCGGCGGAATTCAGGCCCGGACATAAACTTCCCATATAAATATAGATCTGTTCCTTATCCATCTCGTGGTTGACTTCGATTCGGCCCTGCACACCCGATGGCTGAGGCAACGTTGCGTAATCGCTGTTATTATTTTCCATTTTCCCGAATGTCTCATAAATCCAGTTTTTCACCGTATCGGGATCGATATTGGTGGCGATGGCTATAATCATGTTGTTGGGCGCGTAAAATTCCTTATGATGGTTGATAAGATCATCTCCGGTAAACCGCGTTATGGTTCGTCGGTTTCCCATAACTGGTTTGGAGAATGGGAAATCGGCGAATAGTTTTTCGTAGCAGAGGTCCCGCGCGTTCTGATACGTAGACCCGGATTTCATGCCCAGTAGCCCCATCACCTTCTGCGATGTCTGTTTGATTTCCTCTTCGGGGAAATCAGGTTTTGATACAATCCGGTAAAAAAGCTTGGTTCCTTCGTCGGCGTATTCGTCAATCGTCTCGAATTTGATAAAAGAATAAGCTCTGCTGGTATACCTGTCATCGTAGGGGATATAGGGATTGTCATTGGCGGTGATTTCCGCGCCGATATCATCGAGAGCATTTTGCACGTCGCTGGCGTTCATTCCATCGGCCCCGGACACCAGCATCCGGTTGACAAAATCGGTTATGCCGTCCTGGCCGTCCGGTTCGAGCAAGCTGCGGTTTTTCCCCAGGATATTGATGGCGTAAACCCGGCTGTCGGGATTGTATTTTATTATCAGGTTCAATCCGTTCGGGAGAGTTTCATGTATAAATTTATTATAATCTTTTTTCTGTGAGCAACCGATCCCGAAAGATGATATCATGATCGCCAGAACCAGTCCGAGGATAACCATAATTCTATTTCCGTTTCGCATCATTTCCCCTCCTTCCCGGGCGCCAGCGCGCTGGCAACATACTCGGGCTCGGCGAAATACTTTTTTGCTACCGCGCTGATATCGCCAGGTTTAACTTTCGATAAGTTATCGGTATACTTTTCGAGAAATTCGTATCCGCAGGTGGCCAGGTAAGGGGCCTTCATTATACCGTAGTAGTGAAGTTTTTCCTCCAGTTTTATTTCGAATACCTTATTCGGAATAACGACCCGCCTGATATCGGCCTCGCTGAATTCCTTTTGGGTAATCTCCTTTAATACCCTCAGCGTTTCCCGCACAATCATGTCAATATTTTCGGGTTTGTTTGTCCTTATGGAGATATCCAACATGGTGAATTCCGACTGAATATCCAGGCCCACGGAAACCGAAACCGCCAGGGGATCCTCGCCGCTGGTGAGGGCGTCGCTCAAGGGCGACGTGTCGGAACTGAGATACTGGGTAAGGACGTCATAAGCGAAATGATCGCTATCGCTGTACAGGGGGCCGGGAAGAGAAATATCGATGTACGACACCCTGGTTGGATGTTTTTTAATATTTATTTCAGGGCCGAAGGGCGGTGAGATAGTAAACTCACCCAGAACCGGATCAGCTCCTTTAGCAACCGAACCATAATATTTTTCAACCAATTTTTTCATTTCCGGTGTTTCGAAATCGCCGGTTATAAAGGCAGTCATGTTGTTGGGCACGTAGTATTCTTTGTAGTATTTCATGACCTCTTCGCGGCTGACATTTCTGATGATTTCTTCGTAGCCGATTACCGGACGGGCGTAAGGTGTATCTTTGAATTTTACGGAGTTGAAATAATCATAAGCGATATTGCCCACCACATCGTTGCCCATCTTGATTTCCTCAACCACTATGTCGCGTTCCTTGGGAAACTCGTCGGCGGGAAGGATGGAATTGAATAGCTGATCGGACTGAATATCAAATCCCTGTCCGATAAATTCTTTGGGCATCACCACCAGGTAGCCGGTCATCTCCTGTCGGGTGAAGGCGTTGATATAGCCGCCGTAGTCTTTGACCCCCTCGTTGATCTCCTTGCGGGTTTTGGTTTCGGTGCCGTTGAAGAGCATATGCTCCAAAAGATGCGTGAAGCCGTTGTTGCTCTCGATTTCAAATTTACTGCCGGCCTTCACTATTATCACCGACGATATCAACGGCGCGGCGTGGTTTTCTTTCAGGATAACCTTCATGCCGTTATCGAGAGTGTAGAAAGTGGTTTTTCCCGCCAGCGCCGATGATGCAAGCGTTGTTAGCGTGAAAATAATTATTAAGATCGTTTTTTTCATAACTCCTCCGAATTGCCTTTTTTCATAATGGGGATAGATAGAAATTCACGGTAGCAAAGTCAAGGGGGAATTACAGTTGGTATTTTTATGGTGAATATCTTTTGGAAATTCGCTAAATTTGATCCATGCCTGATCCAACAACCGGCCAACGACTCGCAGAATTTTCCCGGGCGGTACGGGAATCGACACTGAAACGTCTGAGGCTGGCGCCGCCGGGCAAGGAGAACTGGCGGGTATCTCCCGACGCCATGAGTTTCGCCGATACCGCGCGGCATCTCATAGAATGCGACCTGAAGATGTTCCGCAAGCTGGAGACTAAAAACCGCTCCACCATGCGCGACGATATCATCATAGAGGATCTAAAGAGCCGTAACGAGTATGACGAGATGCTCGCCAAACTGGAGAGCCTGGGAGCACACCGGGCGGAGATGCTGGCAAGTATGAATGAAGATCAGTTTTCCGAGGAACTGTTCGACGACCGTTTCGGGGATATGGTCACCGCCTGGTGGGTTATCGTGCGGGGCAACCTCGACCACGAGGCCCACCACCGGGGGCAGGTGGCGGCGAATTTGCGAATGATGAATACATGAATCCGTAGCCGGGGACTTGAAGAGACCCTGGTGCATCCTGTCATTCCGGACTCGATCCGGAATCCAGGGGGGCGGGGTGAAGGGAAATTGTAGGCGGGGAGCTTGCTCCCCGCATCTTGGAATAACGGGTTATCGTGCGCGGCAACCTCGACCACGAAGCTCACCACCGGGGGCAGGTGGCGGCGTATTTGAGGGTGGTGTAGTAAGTTACAGCCGGCGCTAAATATGATCTTGCCTGAATTGTATAGTTGAATCATAACACTTTGATTCTGACAACCTTATGGTATAAGGCGACTTAATGGATATTTAAACTTAACTTATTGTAATATATGAAGTTATGTTTTGGAGCTAATGGATTTATAAGAAATATCCCAAAACGGGTAATTATTTTATTGACATCAAAATGGGAACTTTTTATAATGGTTGTCGGTAATATATAAACTGAGCGGGCGATTGATCGATCTATGAGAATCATTAACTTGGGAGTACTGGACAAGTTTCTGAAAAAGCACAAAACTGCAAAAAGCGATCTGGAAAATTGGAAGGTTTTGGCGGAGGATATGCGATCCGATAATATAAAGGAGGTATTTCCAAACACGCGATTTGTGAAAAAAAACCGTCTCGTATTCAAGATAAGAGATCGATGGCGCATAGATACAATGGTAAATTATAAGTTTGGCATAATCTTAATAAAGCGAGTCGGAACGCATGAGGAATACAATAAATGGAAATATGATGATTAAGGGGTATTAATATGGGTTTAAAAGTGATAAAGACGAAAAGCGATCATCAGGAGTCTCTCAAGGAGATAGAGAGACTGATGATTATTGATCCTGATCCGGGTTCCGAAGATGCAGATCGTCTGGAGGTTCTTGCGCTTCTTATTGAGAATTATGAAAAGGAACATTTCCCCATAGAACTTCCCGATCCGATTTCAACAATAAAATTTGTAATGGAACAGAGAGGGTTAACACGCACTGATTTGGTGCCCTACATTGGCTCGAAGGCAAAAGTGTCGGAAATACTTGCTGGAAAAAGACCTCTTAGCAAGAGGATGATGCGTAATCTCCATAACGGCCTCGGAATCCCAGCACAGGTTTTACTAAAAGAAGAAAGTTTTATAATTCCGGCCGAAGAACAAATCGAATGGGATAAATTCCCGTTGGCAGCCATACATAAACGAGGTTGGATACGGGGTTTTTCGGGAAATTTAAATGATTTAAAAGAATATGCAGAGGAAAATCTTCGTCCAATTATAGAATTACTTAAGACCAACTGCCCTTATGCGGTTTTATCGCGATCCTCGGCAAGCCACTTTCAAAGCGGGCATCCAGTCAATTACTATGCATTAACATTCTGGCAAGCTAAAGTCGTGGAATATGCAGTTCGAAATAGAATTAAAGCTCGATATTCCACCAACATCGGCAAGAATTTTGTAAATCAAATTGCGCAGCTAACAGTATTTGACGATGGTCCCTTTCGCGCCAAAGAGTTGTTAAATGAAAATGGGATTTATTTTATAATCGTTCCCCACCTTAAAAATACTTATTTGGATGGGGCGGCGATGTTATTAAAAAATAGAGCCCCTATTATTGCGCTTACTCTGCGTTATAATAGATTGGATAATTTTTGGTTTAGTCTTCTTCATGAATTAGCCCATGTCATAACACATTTAAATGAAAACGAACCCCCATTTTTCGATGATTTTGAATATAAAAATCGCCACATATCCGAATATGAGAAAGAGGCAGATTTAATTGCGAGTGAGGCGCTATTGCCTGAAAGTGTTTGGCCTAAAACTGAATCCAGGAAAGCTATGGACTATGATTCTTCTAAAATAAGGAAATTTGCAAAGGATCTAAAAATTCACGAATCGATTTTAGCTGGTAGAATCCGTTTTGATATGGATAATTTTGCTCTTTTCCCAAGATTGCTGGGTAACGGTATTCCAAGTCGAATCTTAAATATCAATTTGCCCAAAAAATACTAAGCTAGATTCCTTATGATCCAAAATATAATTTAAAAATATGAATTTGTAATTAATTCCTCTTCCCTACCCCCGCATCCTTCTGAAATAATTCCGGGTCTCCCGCATCACCGCCGGGGATAGGAGTAACGATCCGATAAGGGTGGGGATGGCCATAGTGGCGAACATGGTGTCGAGGAGATTTAGCACGATATCCTGCGACCAGATAGCCCCGAAGAAAAGGCTTACGATATAAACGTAAACATACTTGTTGCCGAAATTGAAGCCGAACAGGTAACGGGAGCATTTAAGGCTGTAGTACGAATATGATATCATGGTGGAGATGGAGAAAAGCACGATAACCAGGGTCATGATATATCGTCCCAGCCCCGGCATGGCCTGCTCGAAGGCGCTGACCGTCATCACCACGCCGTCCTGGGCCGCGGGTACGCCGGTGGATAGTATGACCAGGGCGGTCATAGTGCAGACGATATTGGTATCCAGGAACGGCCCCAGCATAGCGATCAAGCCCTCGCGCACCGGCTCGTCGGTCTTGGCTGCCCCGTGGGCCATGGGCGCCGTGCCCAACCCGGCCTCGTTGGAGAACGCGGCACGCCTTATACCTGTGATCAGGACCTCCCTGAACGCCACCGCGGTACCGCCGCCGATTAGCGCCTGCCCACCGAACGCCTGGGTGACTATCGATGAGAGTATTCCCGGCACGGCAGTATAGTTATTTAAGATAACGTATGACGCCGATATAAAATATAACACGAACATGGCCGGTACCACCTTACTGGTAACTTTTCCCACCCTCACAATACCGCCTAAGATCACGATTCCGACCAAGAACACGCAGACCATACCGGTACCCATTCTGGGAATTCCCCAATCGTTCTGCAGAAGCCCCGAAAGCTGATTCACCTGGAACATAGCCAGGCATCCCACCATGCCGCATACCGCGAATGCTATGGCCAGCGGTTTGAAGTATTTTCCCAATCCGACTTCGATGTAGTACATGGGTCCGCCCTGGTCGATACCGCGCTCATCCTTCTTGCGATACATGGTAGCCAGGGTGCAGGTAAAGAACTTGGTCGACATACCGACAATCCCCGCCACCCACATCCAGAATATGGCGCCCGGGCCGCCGATGGAGACGGCGATAGCCACTCCGGCGATATTCCCCATGCCTATGGTTGCGGAAAGGGCCGACGATAAGGCGTGGAAATGGCTTATCTCACCGGGATCGTCGGGATCATCATATTTGCCCCGGAGAATATTGATGGCGTGACGAACGCCGCGAAAAGGGGTAAACCTGCCGGCGATCGTAAAATATATACCCGCCGATATGAGCAGGATTACAAGAGGCAACCCCCAGACTATATCAACCGCCGCGGACCAGAATCTGTCAAAAAACTCCATCAACGCTCTCCCGCCTAAAGAGAAAATCGGAATTCAGCTTCCGTTCCGGGGAATATAGCATTGATACTAAACCATGTGAAGAAAATAATTGATTGAGTTTAGGAGAGTGAGATTACGCCTTATTATTATGTGGCTACGGTTTCTTTTTGAGAAAGGATTTCCCGGATAGCCTTACCCAGGATCTGCATATTATACGGTTTTCTTATATATTTGCCCACACCGAGTTTTTCCGCTTCCTTTACTCGATCCGTCTCGGAGAAACCGCTGGCTATGATGGCCTTTTGTCCGGGATGGATTTTTATAATCTCTCTGTAAGTATCGAGACCGTCAAAATCCTCTTCCATGATCATATCGAGTATAACCAAATCCACCTGATCGGTTTTTAAATATTCAATGGCCTCTCTGCCATTGGCGGCGGTTTTCGTATTATATCCCAGGCTCGACAGTATAGTGCCGGAGAGTTCCCTTTGCTCTTCCATATCATCCACAACCAGGATTTTCTCATTTCCCCTGATATCTATAACCTTTTGATCTTTTACTTTCGATGCGATTTCAACTACAGGAAGATAAATTACAAAATCGCTTCCCTTACCGACCTCGCTTTTTACGTCTATATAGCCGTTATGATCCTTGACAATGCCGTAGACTATGGAAAGCCCCAATCCGCTTCCGCTACGGCCCATTTTTTTCTTGGAATAAAAAGGCTCGAATATATGTTTGAGGTCGTTTTTCTCAATACCCATTCCGGTATCGCTGACAGTAAAGACAATATAATCTCCCGCGACCAGATTGGCAAAACCGCCTATGAGTCTGTCTATATATCTATGATCCAGCCTGATCCGTAACTCCCCGACCCGGGGTATGGCGTCCATGGCGTTGATAATCAGGTTCATAATAACCTTCAACAGATGGGATTCCGATCCGTACGCCATGGGAATGTTTTCATTTAAATCGGTTGTTATTGTTATGCCGGGATGTTGTGACTGGGTAACCGTAAATTCCGGCGATTTAAGGTAGGTATCAATAATATTCCCCATATCAACCGGGGCAAGTTCATATCGGCCCCGGCGCGCCAGAGTGAGAAGATCCTGAACGACCCCGGCGGCCCTTTCCGCCGATTTTTTTATTTTCAATATATCCTGGATTACAGGGCTGTCATCATTCAACTTCATTTTTATCAAATCGGGATAGGCGACCAGCGGACCCAGAATATTGTTCAAATCATGGGCCACACCCCCCGCCAGTATACCCAGAGATTCCATCCTCTGGGCGTTTGTAAGCTGCTCCCTTAATTTAGCCTTTTCCTTTTCAGCTATCTTGAGCTCGGTTATATCGGTTAAAATCCCGAACGATCCGAGAATATTACCGTCATGGTTTTTCAATATGGTGGCGGAAAGAAGGATATGCCGTTTTTGGCCGTCGAGCCTTTCAATCATGACTTCATTTTTCTTGTAACTTCGATCTTGCTCATTTAATATATTTTGATATATATTGGGTAGATCCTTGTTTGCCGCGATTTCATCGAAATCTAAACCGATGATCTTGTTCTGCGGAAGTCCGAATATCTCGCTCGACGCCTTGTTGGAAAATATTACCACATTTTCGGTACTTATTATTAGTAATCCTTCCTCCATAGATTCTATCAATGTGCGGTATCTTTCTTCGGATTGCCGAAGCCGCTCCTCTGAACGTTTCTGGTTGGTTATGTCCTTGTTGATTCCTCTATAACCTAACAGTTTACCATCGTTGTCGATTATAGGAACGCCGTTTGACTGCATACAGATTAGAGTGCCGTCTTTGTGGATATTCCAATTTATCCAGTCGGTTATGTTTTGTTTTCTCGATGAAACCATTATAAATAATTCTCTCAATATTTCGGTTTCATCATGGCTTACTATGTCGAACAACGATTTTCCCATTAATTCATCCGGCTCGTACCCGATCACGCTTGTTACGCCTTCGCTGACATATGTGAATTTCCCCACAGAATCGATCTCCCAGATCCAGTCCGAACTGCTTAAGGCGATATCGCGGAAACGTTTTTCGGACTCGCGCATCGCTTTTTCAGCGTTAACACGTTCGGCAATATCAATGAACATCACCACCATTTTACCGGGGGAGGTTCGGAAAGCGTGTAATTCAAAAGCGCCGTCTATCCTGTCATCTTTGTATTGAATCTGGTTTGTGTGCCAGGAAATCCCTTCGGCCGCAACCCGCCTGTAAATATCGGGAACCTCGGTCTCGATCAGATTCGGGAAAGCCTGTTCTATGGTGAGGCCGATTAACCTCTGGTTGTCGATACCGGTCATTTTGTCCGCGGCGTTGTTAGCCCCAATAAATACCAGCCTTCCCCTGGGATCAAGCTGATACATATGCATTCCCATAGGTGAGGCTTCAACTATATTGCGGAATTTCTCCTCCGAGTTTATTAACGCTTCTTCGGTATGTCTGCTTTGCGATATGTCGGAGGAGATTATTAAAGCGGTGTTTACCATGGAACCTTCCGAAAACAAAGGATATATTGATACGCTTAAATTGTGAATTACTCCAACGTTTTTTACCAGGTCTATCTCCCTTTTTACAGGATTGCCGCTTCTGGTTTTTTCCAGCATTTTTCGGCAGGAGTCATAAGCGTCCTTATTGAATATAAAATTCAAAGGTATCCCCACGGCTTCATCTTTCCGGTAGCCGAAAATCGACTCGGATCCGGAACTGAAAGATAAAATCCTGTAATTATCGTCTATCAAATCACAGGTAATGAACGATACGTCCAGGGCGGAGTTATAGATGCTGTTTACAAACGCTATTTGATTGTCCAGGGATGATTTTGTTTCTCTGAGTTTTTTAATGTTTTTATTTACGATTATAGCGGCGAAGATCATGGCGGTTAGAAATACCATGCAGGAAAAGGCAACCGTATATGAAAACTGATCACCTTTTAAAAATTGATGTATTATTATCGGACCCATGATGGATAGCGCATATAAGATATAAAGCCTTAATACCGGGGAAAGAAGAGGGACGGCGGCAGCGCATCCTCCTCCACCGATAAAAATTAAGAACACTTCATATTGCGTGGGAACGGTTCCCGAAAAATAGGCGACTGATAAGCCCCAAATTAAAGCCTGCAGGATCGCGAAAATCGAGAAAACGTGAAAATATCTCCTCAAAGAAATTCTTCTGTCAATAAAGGGAAGTTGTAGAGCTAAACGGATTAGGCTTACTCCCATTATTATTAATATCCAGATTATTAGCTGAGATTTATTAACCATCGGGTATATGAGGGAGGCGACGATTGCCGTCAGAGCTATGTGAATATAGGGTGATAACCTGCCCAATCCGGCAATATCGCGGATAATTCCATCATCAACAGTAAGTTTCATAACTCAACATTTTTATTAGGGTTATGATTTATGCCACATAGATATTCATTCTGGTTTTTATATCGGCCGGATTGAGCCGGCAATTAGAAAAATCGACCCCCATATCTCATTATTTGACATTGGGATATATCGGTGTCAATCAGAATTTTAATCTGGCAATAAATTTAACATCCTATGATATGATTTTCGGACAGACGTTTTTCAATTACCGGTATTTATGCCCCGATATTCGGCTATCGCCTTAAAATCGCTTCCGGTAGGATTCTGAAAGACCCTTAATTCGAATTCCGGTACTACCGCCAGTATATGATCGAAAATATCGGCCTGTATACCTTCGTAATTTGCCCATTCCTGATCGCTGCTGAATACATAAATCTCAATTGGCAGACCGGTGGGCGTAGGTTGAAGATGACGGATGAGAAAGGTCATATTTTGATTGATTTGGGGGTGGTTTTTAAGGTAAGCGGCAATATAAGCCCTTAAAGTGCCTATGTTCGTGAGATTCCTGCCGTTCACAAGGGCGGACGTGTCAACATTATGAGCGAGATTATATTCATCGATTTCTTTTCTTTTACTCTTGATGTAGTCCGTTAAATTTCGAATTTTCTCAAATTTATCGAGCATCTCCGATGTGCAGAATTTTATACTGTTCATATCGATATAGATGGCCCTTTTAATGCGACGCCCCCCGGATTCGCTCATCCCCCGCCAATTCTTGAATGAATCTGTTATTAGGGCGTAAGTCGGAATTGTCGAAATAGTCTTGTTCCAGTTCTGCACTTTTACGGTATTGAGAGAGATATCTATCACGTCGCCATCGGCCCCGTATTTCGGCATCTCTATCCAGTCGCCGATTCTAACCATTCTATTTACGGATAGCTGAATTCCGGCAACGAAACCCAGAATGGAGTCCTTGAAAATCAAAAGCAGTATGGCGGTCATGGCGCCGATTCCGCTAAGCAAAACCAAGGGGGAACGATTCATCAGGGTAGCGATTATAAATCCCGCGCCCAGCGTATATGCCAGAATCATGATAATCTGGACAATGCCCTTAATAGGTCGCTCCCGGGAGATTTCATATCTGTTATAGATGTCGACTACCGCTTTGGAGAAAGCGTTTAACGACAGAAGGAAAATCAACGCCATTCCGCTGACCGCAATTCTCTGGATCCAATCCTGCGCGGCGGGAAATATAGGCGCCGCGAAATATATCACCAGGGCCGGCGCCAGATTGGCCAGCCTGTGAAAGACCTTTCTTTTTAAAATTATGTCGTCCCAGTCGCTCTTGCTGCCTTTGACCACAAGATACAGAATTTTCAGAAAGACTTTCTTCACAATAAAATTCGCCAGCAGGGACAGGATTATTATGAATACGATCCCCGCCATCCATCCGATCGATTCGGCATACCGGCCATCCATACCCAGGTCTCTGAGTCGCGATATTATGGTATCAATCATTCAGTTCTCCTTTCATCAGCGAAACAACTCCATCATTTGGCCGGAGATCCCCACCAGTATCGATCCCGAAACAAGCAATACCGCCAGCAGGAACCAGCGCACAAACTTCGCCCCGCGCTTCACAGCAATTCTGGACGCTATCCAGGCGCCGGTCATGTTTCCCAGGGCAAGCACCAGGCCGGTTTTCCATTCCACCTGTCCGTTTAAAATGAATATTATCAATGCGAAAACGGTGAAGCAAAGCACGATTAAAAGCTTTACGGCGTTGGCTTTTACCAGGTCATACCCGGCTCCCAGAACCAGGCCCGCCAGCAAAAATATCCCGACTCCGGCCTGGATAAATCCTCCGTAGGCGCCTATCAGGAAAAACACAAAAATTTTCAGAATAAGTGAAAATCCTTTTTTATTCCCGGTTTTTCCTTCGAGCCATTGACGGGGCTTTATCAGAACCACGAAAAACATTACCACCATCAATATGCCGACCGTCCGGCGGATAATGAATTCATCCAGATTAACGGCGATTTGCGCGCCAATGACAGCCCCGATCATCGCCGGTATCGCAAGCATGATCCCACCCCGCACGTCGAGAACCCTCTGCCTGCGAAAACTCCCCACCGCAACCATGTTCTGCAAAAGAATCGCGACCCGGTTGGTGCCATTGGCGATATTAGCGGGTAATCCCAGGAAAATTAAAAGCGGAAGCGTTATAAGGGAACCGCTGCCCGCAAGCGTATTTATAAATCCCGCGGCAAATCCCGCGGCAATAACAGCCAGGTAAAAAACCCACTCCATCAGAAAACCGCCTTATCCTTAACACAGGCTCAAAGCTCAGGGAAGAATATAGAGCCGTTAATTTTCTATCAAGAGTTTTTTATAGAATAATACGGAAGGGCCGGATTCAATCCGACCTAATTGCCGTCGTCAATATCGAGATATAAAACCTGAAGGCTGTCGTTGTTGCAGACGTAAATATAATTTCCTTTTGCGAAAAGAGTCCCGATGGAGGAGTTGTCATATCTGCCTATAAACTCGGGCAAGGCCGGGATCGTTATATCGATGGCCCTGAATATATCGGAATGATTATAAGTATAGGCATAACTGCTGTCGGCGAACAGTCTGTCACATCCGCCGGATAGCAGGTAAGAGCCCGTGACGATGGGAACCAGAGGATTGGCAACGTTGATTATAGTAAAGCCGACATTATTCGGCATATAGACGTATCCGTTACAGACATGAATATCAGCGGTCGAGTATTCGGGATTGTAATATCCCACCACAACCGGATTCGAGGGATTGCTGACATCGATAATTTTAAGCGCGTCGCCCGTCAGCAGGTAAACATAGTCCTCTTCTAAAAACATATCCAGAATATCCTGCGGTTCTTCATATTTGCCTAATACATTAAAACCGGTGGAGTCGGACAATTCCATGATCAACAGGCTGTCGGGAAGGCTGCCGCTGGAGGCCAGAAAAATATAATTGTCCGATACGCTTATAAAATGCCTGCCCGGCGTTTTAATATATTCTCCCGAATTAACCGGAGCCGAGGGCGCGCCGACATCTAACATGACAAAACCGGAATCGTGTGCTATGTAAGCGTAATCATTTTTCACGCAAAGGTCGTCTGTTCGAAACGGCATGAAATATTCGCCCGTTATCGAAAGCTGATCCGGAACCGAAACATCTATAATTTTCATGCTGTTGTATACTCCCCATAAACCGGAGCAATAGGCATAGTTATTTTCCACCCGGATAAATGTCGGGAAGGATGTCGACGGCCCGGGAATCGATTCTATCAGGCTTATGGTGACCAGCGTGGTGGCGATAACAGTCTCCGACGATGAACTGCCCAGGCTGTTCGAAGCGGCTACGTAGTAGGAATACTGAGTGTTTCCCGCCAGGTTCGAATCCACGTAAGAGACCATGTTGGTTGCCGTAATTCCGCTTATGATCACCACCCCGGTATCCTGCCTGCAAACAAGGAAGTTGGTTTCGTTATCAGAGTTATCAATCCAGCTTAATGCGACTTTGCTGTCGGACAATACCTCCGCGGTAAGGTTCGAGGGAGCGTCGGGGATCGAGAAGCTTATGGTAACGGTGTTGGAAAATTCCGATTCCGCTATTGAATTATAGGCGTTAATTCTATACTCGTATTTTTCGCCGATCATTACCGTGCTGTCGTAAAAAATCATAATGTCTGCAGCCAGAGTTTCGATAACTTCCCATTGCGCGGAATTCGTATCGCTGACGACATCACGCCGCATGATATAAAAACCGTCCTCGTTGTCGGAGTTATCCACCCATGTTAATTCCAGCGTCGTGCCGGTGATAATGAGCGCGGATAGGCCCGAAGGGGGGTAGACTATCGAGGCGCTCTCGTGAGGAGGGGTGACCTTTTCGCCGCATCCCCACAGAAGCGCGACGGTTAGCGATATGATTATCCAATTAGTTTTACGCATATTATCCCCGGTTTAGATTTCATCTCTCAATTCTATAATCGGATTTGTTTAGGGCATTTTTAACCGACCGGAATTCGCCCTCTTTGCGTCTCTATTTATAATAAATTGATATTTATAGGCTTAGCCTGCGAAACATATGATTTTTATTTACGTAAACTAATGCGGGAGCGTTCAGATTTGTAATGGTTGACAGAAAATCGGTTGGTTATCCGGAATTTCATTAATTGAAGGGGATTTAAGATGATTTTTAGAGGAAAAATATTGAGTCTTGTCGTAATTGCCATCGTGGCAACAGTTTTTTCCGGTGGAGATGTCTTTGCCCAGCAGCCCGCGAAAATATTTATCGGTGAAACAACTAATATTCATTCCGAAATTTTGAACGAGGACAGGACTCTGTATATTTATACGCCGGCGGGATACGATTATGCCGATGACAGGTATCCGGTTCTGTATATGCTTGACGGCGGCGAACACTTCGTTCACGTGGCCGGGATTATTCATTATCTTTCCAGCGTCGGACGTATTCCCCAGATGATAATGGTGGCGATACCGAATACCCGGCGAACCCGGGATCTGACCCCCACGCATAATGACGAATTTCCCACCAGCGGAGGCGGAGAAAAATTCCTGAATTTCCTGGATAAGGAATTAATTCCGTATATCGATGAAAACTATAAAACGCATCCTTATCGAATAATCGCGGGCCATTCGCTGGCGGGGACTTTCGCGGTTTATGTACTTTTGACTCAGTCCGACTTATTCGGAGGTTATATTTCCATATCTCCATCTATAGGATGGGATGACGGTATTCTGGTAAAACAGGCGAGATCATTCTTCCAGAAACAGGCTCAACTGAACAAATTCTTTTACCTGACCCTGGGCGACGAGGGCGATTGGAAATACTCGTTTTTTAAAGATTTAACGGATACGATCAGGAGGACGAAGCCCCGGGATTTTAATTGGGAATTCAACCACATGAAAAACGAGTCCCATGTTTCTATTCCTCACCGGAGTATTTACGACGGTCTTGAAATGTTGTATGAGGATTGGGCCATACCCAATGAGGCGGCGGCCGCCGGTCTGGAATCGGTTTTAAACCATTACAAAAATCTTTCGGAAAGTTTTGGATATAGAATACCGGTCTCCGAGGGTTTTTTGAATAATCTGGGATATCAGTTTTTAAATATTCGGGATCTGGAAGAAGCGTTGAAGATTTTCGCTTATAACGTAAAGTTATATCCCAACTCCGCCAATGTTTATGACAGCTACGGTGAGGCGCTCGAAAGAGACAGCCAACTTGAAAAAGCGCTGGAAAATTATCAAATCGCCTACAACAAAGGAAAAGAAAACTCCGATCCCAACGAGAATATCTACCGGCAAAACCTCGAGCGGGTAAAAGGATATCTGGAAGAATAAGACTGATACAGGCATCAATTCTATAATAAAACCAGCAGGTCAGCGGCAATGTCCCCCCCAAAGGGTGGGTTGCGGACCATGCAAATTTATTCTGATGTTTAAAAAGCTGCGGAAAGATATTCCCCGCAGCTTTGAATGCCGTAACGCAATAATTAACTGACTATTTCAGCAATGTCATTTTCCCCTTTTTCGAAACATCGCCCACCTTTAAAATGTAAAAATAGGTGCCTGAAACTTGATCCTTTGCTTCCCATGTTACTTGATGATAACCTGCGGGTTGGTATTCATCTACTAAGACTTCCACATTACGCCCAAGTATGTCAAATATCTCCAACGAAACGCGGGAATCTTGAGGCATCGCATATTTAAATACGGTTTGAGCGTTAAAGGGATTGGGGTAATTCTGCATTAATGAATACTCTAAAGGAAGATCACCGTCTATTTCCTTAGGATTAATTATGTTGTCACGGAATCTGAATGTAAAATTCGGCACTGAATAGGTTATTCCATTTGGGTGACCAAGCATCATTGAACCAATCCGCGGATCATCAAACTGAATAAGGTTAAAATCGCGGATATCCGAAGTATCACGTGCTGAAAATGTCAACTGACCCAAATATATTTGCTGGCCATTACTTATTATTGGATTTTTATTACTATTCTGGTCACCCCCTAAATCGTTCCATGCCGAGAATAACAATTGACCGTTTCTAAAAGCCGTGCCTAACTCTTCCCAGCCGGAAATAGCGCTACCCGGTTGAAACTCTATTGCTCTTATGTTATCGGATTGCCATTGAAGCGGAATACTAATGAAAGCTACTGAGTCATCACACGCCAGATAAATATCTGCAACGATTTCTCTCCAACTGGAATCGCTCCTCCTTACCTCAACGAATATCTCCGAGTTCATTTCAGTTGCGATAGTCTTAAACGAACCTGCATTCCTCCCATCGGAAAGTATTCCGATACCGTATGGCGGACAATCAGAACATGGTATGGGAGGTGGGCCGCCTTTAAAGTAGGCTACTCCATACGTAATATCCAAACCGTTGTAAGAACAACTCCCATTAACATCTCCGGCCACATACCAGATATCGCCTTCCGTACATTCACACTCGTAAACCGGCGGCGGCCCGCCGCCCTCGAAATAGGCAACGCCATATGTAATATCTGACCCGTTAAAAAGGCCGGAGCCGTTTACATCGCCGACAACGTATTCACACGGGACATCCACCCCAATGGTAACGGGCGTAGGCATTTCAGACTCGATATGGCGATAATCAAATGCAGTAACTGTATAGTGCGCATTCTCTATTACAAGTGGCGTCGGAATTGACGGAGGTTCCGATGGTAAAGAAAGCGAAGAGGGAGGATTGGAATATTCCAAATCCTCATATTCCAAAGTTGTAGCCGGGACATCCGTTATATGAACGAAATCATCATCGACAGTCTCCACCTTCCTATATATTGAATAACCGACAACATCATTGCTGCCGCCGCTGGGGCCAGGCTGCCATTGCAATAAAGGGTGATTATTCTCAGATAAGGTCACTGTGAGGTTAACGGGCGGCTGCGGTGTTGCATCGACTATTATTGTATAACTAAAATCAACGTCATCATAATGATTAGGGAACCAACCATAAAGGGGAGGTGGAGGAATTTGTGGTCTCAACAATTCATATACAAAAGTTGATAGCGTCGCGCTACTATTATCAGCATAAACCACTCTACAATAACGAACCCCCTCGTTATCGCCATCTGCAGAGGTTGGATACCATCCATTCGTTAAACAGTCTATTCCCCAAACGTCAGGTGTCTCGTTAAATTCAGTAAATCCACTGATAAGTTCGCTCACTTCAGCACAGTCTCCAAAGAAGACATCCTCCCGAACTTCAACTCTACTTATAGCAATGCAT
Source organism: uncultured bacterium (assembly GCA_965602185.1). Classification (GTDB taxonomy): domain Bacteria; phylum Zixibacteria; class MSB-5A5; order UBA10806; family UBA10806. The sequence goes on along the minus strand of CBFCYP010000046.1, from coordinate 2,771 downwards.
TCACCATCTCCTAAATGCCTGGAGCCTCTTATATTTATTATATATGGGCCGACTACTTCGTGAACATAAGGGCCGTAGCTGTCTGTCTCGCATGTAAAAATCTCCTTCGGCCAGCTTATATACTCCAGCGCCGCCCCCGCGTTTACCCGGCCATGACCCGTATATTGGTCGTAGTTATCGGGAGGAATATCAACCGCGGTTTTGATGATGACATTGCTAAAATTACTTGCAAACGCGGGCAATTGGTTGTAAAAATCCAACAGCCCCACAAGACCGGATACATGGGGAGCGGCAAACGAAGTTCCCCCATTAAAATAATAGTGACCCCCGTAGCCCACTGAAATAATTTCATTTACGGAACCCCCATCCAGTGAAGTGCCGCCCGGGGCGACCACATCTATACCGTTCCCATAACTTGAAAATTCGCTCCTTGCATCATAATTGTGGAAGGCGCCGACCGATAACGTCCAGCGTAAGGCGGAAGGCCACATGGTAGTTTCATTTCCCTGGTTGCCCATACCAGGCACTATTAAGACCCCTAAATCGTGAGCTATTCCGAAAGCCTGGGTTTTTAGGCTGCTAAAATCTAATCCCGCCCAGCTAATATTCAGGACGTCCGCGCCCCCATTCCTTACAGCATCGCGTACAGATTCGTAAACGTCGACATCGTCATAGTTGGATTCCTCTACATTTTTCGAGTAAATTTGTGAATACCAAGTTACGCCGGCAATTCCAGCATTATTGTGAAATCCGTTATCGCCCGCTGCGGCCGCGATGCATGCCACGAATATTCCATGATCGTTGTAATAGGAGCCTTCACCAACTACCCGATACTGTAAATCAAAAACCTCGTCAACGCCGGCGTCAATAATCCCGATTACAGTCGATGGATTGCCCTTCGTATAATCCCAGGCCTCCGGTGCGTCGATATCGACGTCCGGCAGTCCGGCATTTTCATCATCGCTGTGCATCCCCCATTGTTCAGGAAAATGTATATCATGGGGTTCATAGAGGGCTTCGGCAGTGCCGTTTTTATCCGAGAAATAGACTTCGTCGAGTTCCTCCAGCGTTGTATTCAGATCATCTCTAAGCGCCTCCTCCTCTAATTGAATTCGGTATATCAAATCCAGCCTGCCCTGTTTGGCAAACAGGCCCGGAAACCGGGGAGATTCAATCAGTGTGTCAGCCAAATCAAAATCCGGGAAGGCCACCGAAATTACTTCCGCGGTATGGTCCAGTAATATGTCTTTTATTATTTCCGGTTCGAAGTTTACTTCGGAGACGGCAGCAGTTTCCGCTCCGCCCGGCATTTCTACCACGCCTTCTTGAAACATGGTAATAACCTGCAAATCAACTTCGTCACCGCGAGTCAAAGAATAAGCCGCTATAATGCACAGCGCGATAATTAAGATCCTGAATCTCATAGAACCCTCCCATTCGTTCTTAGGTTACATTACAAAAGAAATCTGGAATAATTCTTTTTTCACTAATTCGCCTCCTTTATAAAGCATTAATAAGTCAGTTGCCTCAGTCCACTTCCGTCCCAATTGATTATCCAAAGACGGCCGTTATCCTCATGCGTATCCGTGTATATTATCTCTTCGCCGTCGGGTGAGAAATTGGGGTATATCGCAAATGTCTTAATTCTTACCGCGTTTTCAAATCCATTTTCGAGTTTCCATAGACTTCTAGTTTCTCCCGGCAATTGGGCATGGAATACAATTCGCCTCGTAACGGCGTTCATTTTTGGCACTAAAGTAGTGGGTATAAACATATCGTCCATAAATATTTCCCTTCGGTAAGCGCCGCTCGTGTCAGATATGTAAAGAGATCCAATGACATATTGAGAGTATAAATTCAAATAAATTAATGAATCCGGGTAAGGCCAATCCGCAGCCTTACAATAAGCCAATATTTGCCTGCCATTTCCGCCATTATTGTCTGCTATGTAAATCCCCGCATTATCACCTGCATGTATGGAATATAAAATATTCTGTCCATCAGGTGACCACACCGGCCAATAATATTTTCCCGAACCGGTTAAGGTATCCGCGGCTCCGTCGGGATAAGATATCTTCACCAGCCTGTTATTTGAGTCTGCTATGATCCAGTTGCCGTCATTACTCCAGTCGATTCCGAAAATAAAATAACCTTGATAAATAATTCTCTTTCCCGTGCCGTCGGGCCTTATAATATAGATGCCGGCAGAATCGGGATCATCTGAACCCGGTATATGATCGTGAATATAAGCGATAAGGTCATGTGCTCCCGACCAGACCGCACCGTAATCCAGTATCAAAGTTCTCGGGAACGGCTCAGGGTCAGTCGATTTTTCGCCACAAGCGGGGTTCACGCAAAATGTTGCGATTATCAGCGTAATTAATCTTTTTTTGGACATGGTCATTCCTCTTCTTCTAATTTTTTTCAATACGTTAACTGCCTTAGCTTGGTTCCATCCCGGTAATGATCCAGAGACGGCACTATTTTCGCGATAATTGGTCCTGGTTTGTTGATTTTTTATTGCAGGCGGCTAATAGAAATAAACCGAAAAACAGTATTTCCATAAACCTTATTACATAGCACCGGCCAAAAGCCAACATAATCGACCCCCATTATTAGCGATGCTCGAATTTTGATACTATTTAACATATTCCATATATTCTTGTCAAGCGAAAAATATATAACAATACCCATATTGATCTCAATCGCTTAGGGTCATATAGGCCTTAATTTTGGTTTACATGATCCGCCATAACTGTTGACCGTGCTGC
>CBFCYP010000045.1:0-20391 GCA_965602185.1 uncultured bacterium | reverse complement strand
AGAACCGAGACCAGGCGAATGGTGCTGTTGAAGTAGTATTTAAAAATATTTAAAAAGTGTGGCATGCTCTTTCCGGCAACGCCGGAAGGAGCATGTTTTTTTCATGCTTATGCCTTTGGCAAAAGCATGCCACCCGGTAAAAGTATAGTAAATTACCCCACCCTTTTGGTAAAAAGCGGCATCAGCCATTCGATGCCGAGTACCATGACGGTGGTTACGACGATGCCTGAGATAATAACACCCACCAGCACCGCCAGCATGGTCCGTTTGAACTCGACGTTGAAAAGCCAGGCGGCGAAGGTGCCGGTGTAGGCGCCGGTGACAGGAAGCGGAATCGCCACGAAAATAGTAATTCCCCAGAATCCGTATTTTTCGATCAGGTGTGTTGTTTTTCTGCGTACCCGTCTCTCGAACCAGTCGAATAATTTCTTGTAGATAGCGATATTGTATATTAACCGATGGATAGTGTTTAGAAACGCGAATACTATCGGCCCTACAAAGAAATTCGCTATAACGCAGCCGATATAGCTTATCCAAACCGGGTAACCGCTCAACAGGGCGTACGGAATTCCGCCTCTTAATTCCGCGATGGGCAGAAGCGACAGTATCAGCGCGTAGATGTAATCCGGCATATATTCTCGATTTTATTGATGGATTTGAACATGAGCGACGGCTTATTTAAAATAAACAATCTTCCAACTGTCGTCCGGCTGCTTTTCAAGCTGAATTTTGGTATAGAGTAGAACCCCTGAAATCCTGTCGATAAAAGAGACATCAACTTCGGCGAAATCGCCCTTTACATGTTCTTTATTAACCAGGATCTGCGATTTTGTCCAGAAAGCCCGTTTCTCGCCGTCGCCCAGAAGCGATTGAATGGTCTTAGCCCGGTATTCCTCCAGAATCGCGGCGGAATCCTCGGGCGACATCTCCACCATATGCATCCGGTTATAGGCGTCAACATCGAGTATATTTACGATTTTAGTGGAGTCCGAATCGTAAACCGCCCTGATGAACTCAAAAACCACGTCTTTGGGACCGGGTTTGCCGGAACAAACTATGAGCCCAAAAGCGAAGACAAATAATAACTTTCTCATGCCGAAAACATACAATTACCTATATGATCTGGCAAGATCAATTTGTGGTTTAATCCATCCGGCTCCATGAGAAAAATTCCCATATCGACAGGTTGGACTTGACATTAATCAATAGACCGTATTATTTCCTCCGCATGGAAATAAATAAGTCTATTTTCAAAGCATATGATATCAGAGGAACTTACCCCGATCAACTGGATGAGGAGACCGCCTACGCCATTGGCCTGGGTCTGGCTACTTTGCTCAAACCGCAGCGCGCAGTGATAGGCCATGATATGCGTAAGTCGTCGGATAGTCTGAATTCCGCCGCCATTAAAGGGCTTACTGAGGGCGGGGCGAATGTTAACGATATCGGACTTATCTCGACCGACGGGATGTATTTCGCCGTGGGAAAATACGGCTACGATTGCGGGATTATGATCACCGCCTCCCATAACCCGCCGGAATATAACGGTATGAAAATATGCGAGAAGGAGGCAGTTCCTCTTTCCGGGGACGGCAAGCTGGCCGAGGTAAAGGATATTATTGTAAACGATAAATTTGAAAAGGCTCAAAAACCCGGTTCCTTATCGGAAAAACAAATAATTTCCGATTATGTCAACCACATTTTGAGTTTCGTGGATTTATCTAAAATCAAGCCGTTTAAAATAGCGGTTGACGCCGGCAACGGGATGGCCGGTATGATTATTCCGGAGATTTTCAAGAAGCTGCCCTGCGATTTGATTCCGATGTATTTCGAGCTTGACGGCAGTTTTCCCAATCACCCGGCAAGTCCCATTGAGCCCGAAAACGTCGCCGATCTTAAGGCGAAAATCGAAAAAAGCGGGGCGGATCTCGGCGCGGCTTTCGATGGGGATGCCGACCGAGTGTTTCTGGTAGACGAAAACTCTAAAACGCTTGGCGGAGATATGGTGACGGCTCTGGTCGCAAAGGCGCTTTTGAAGAAAAATCCGGATTCCACGATTCTATATAATCTTATTTGCTCGAAGGCCGTACCGGAAGTCATAAATAATACGGGCGGAAAAGCCATTCGCACCAGGGTGGGGCATGCGCTCATAAAGCCGCTTATGAAAAAACATAACGCCATTTTCGGAGGCGAGCATTCGGGGCATTTTTACTTTCGGGATAACTGGTACGCCGATTCGGGTCTGATAGCCCTCCTGGTTGGCCTGGAATTGATATCGGAAGCCGGTTTGCCGTTGTCCCAACAGGTGGAGGAATTTGACCATTATGTCCGTTCGGGGGAGATTAACAGCAGGGTCGCTGATATAAAGGGGAAGCTTCAAGAAATCGAACAAGAATTTTCAGATGGGAAAATAGATAAACTTGACGGTCTTACTGTAGAATACGACGACTGGTGGTTTAACGTGAGACCATCGAATACCGAGCCCCTGCTGCGCCTGAATGTGGAGGCAGATGACGAAAAAAGATTGGCAGAAACAACTAAGCGTGTCCTCGATGTTATAAGGGTGTGATGAAAAAATCGCCGTTTGAATATTCAATAAAAATCCTGCTTATAGGTGAAGATAAAAATGCGGAAGAATTATTAAGCGATACTCTCAAGGCGGTGGGATATAATACCATTACGGTGGATTCGGTCGGCGACGCCCGGGATGTATTAAATAAGTCCGGAATAGACGTGGTTATTGCCGATCCCGGACATTCTGTTGAATCCTGGCAGGAGCTTCTTGATTTAACCAAAAAGAATTCGAGAATTCCGATTATCTTCATCACCAACCGTGACGACCCACAAAAAAATAAATATATTGAGATGGGAGTGGACGGTATTCTCGCCAGGCCTTTCCGTATCAACAAAGTGGAAGAACTGATAGCCGCCACCTTACTTGATTATGATAAGTCATCAAATATTATGAAAAAAAAATCAAGAAAGATTATAATGGTTGATGACGACGAGGCGATACTTTCTGTGTTGAGCAAAGCGCTGATGATTCTCGGTTATGACGTCGTAATTGCCCGTTCCGGCGAAGAGGCATTGGAAAAGTTTAAAAAAGAGCAATTTGATATTTTAATTACCGATTACATGATGCCCGGATTATCAGGGAAGGAATTAATCGCGGTTGTTAAGAAAATGAAACCGGATATTCCGATTATAATGATAACAGGATATCCTCTCGCCTATCCTCCGGATGTCGCTAAATCGGAAGGTATAGACGCTTATCTTTTGAAGCCTTTTCGAATCAACCAGTTGAGGGATGTAATATCAAAACTCTTATCCGATGACGATTAAGCGGCCGATGTTCTAAATATTATCGAATCCTGCTCAGAATGTTGCGCATTTGCGAATGAATCCGTCCGTTTGAAGCCAACGTTTCGCCTGTAAAGATATCATAATTTCCGCCCTTGAATGACGTAACCTTTCCACCGGCTTCGCTAACCATGAGGATCCCGGCGGCCAGATCCCACGGAGAGAGCTTGAATTCCCAGAATCCGTCGAACCGCCCGCAGGCTACGTATGCCAGATCCAGGGCGGCGGAACCTGCCCTCCTGACGGCTCTGGCCGATTTCGCGAAGGCCGTGAACTCCTTTATATTATCGTCATCTGATTCTCTTATGTCGTAGGGAAACCCGGTCGCCAGAAGCGATTCGCCGAGTTCAGCCTCGTTTGAAACTTTTATCGGCCGGCCGTTGAGGTAAGCCCCCTTACCTTTTATGGCGGCGAAGCATTCGTCAAGAATCGGATTGAATATGCATCCGGCAATAATTTGACCGTTTTTCAACAGCGCGATCGAGACACAATAAACCGGGAAACCGTGGGCGTAGTTGGTGGTACCGTCCAGCGGATCGACCAACCAGAAATATTCCGAATTCGTAACCGATTTCTCACCTTCCTCGGCCAGCAAACGATGATAGGGAAATTCGCTCATTATGATTTTTTTAATTATTCTTTCGGATTCTCTGTCGGCGTCGGTTACGAGGTTGATATCGCCTTTTTTCTCAATCTCCAGGGAATCATGAAATTTCTTCGACAAGTAATCGCCGGCCGTTCGGGCCGCTTTTTCCGCTACCGCCAGGTATTCGTTCATGCCACTTTCCCCGCAATTTCCTGGTCTTTGTATTGTAATTGGTACAAACGGTGATATATTCCGCCGAGCGCCAGCAGATGGGAATGGGTTCCCTCCTCCTTTATCATTCCTTTGTGCATGACAATTATTCTATCCGATTTCTTTATGGTCGATAGACGATGAGCGATGACTATGGAGGTCCGTCCGGAAAGCAGCTTTTCCAAAGCCTTTTGAATCAGGATTTCGGTTTCCGTATCTACTGAGGAGGTTGCCTCGTCGAGGATGAGGATTTTGGGATCATATGCCAGCGCCCGCGCAAAGGCCAGAAGCTGCCGCTGCCCTACCGATAAATTGGTTCCCCTTTCAGCGAGAATAAAATTGATGCCTTCATCAAATTTTTTTACGAAGCCGTCCGCGCCGACTGTTTTTAAGGACTGAATAATCCGTTCGTCGGTTATATTTTCCTCTCCCAACCGTATATTCCTCGCTATGTCTCCCGAGAACATGAATATATCCTGCAATACCAGGGCGAAGTTTTGTCGATACGGTTTTATACTGATATCCTTGATTGATACTCCGTCAAGGTAAATGCCGCCTTTTTGAAATTCATAGAATCTTAAAAGCAAGCTGACCAGGGATGTTTTTCCCGATCCCGTGGCCCCCACTATGGCGATTCGCTCCCCAGGTTTTATATTCAGGTTAATATCATTTAAAACCCACTCTTCGTTTTTATAGGCGAAATATACACTTTCAAATCGGATTTCACCGGAGACGCGATCCAGCGCTTTTGGCGTCTCCGGTTCTTTTATATCCGGTTTTTCGTCAAGAAGCTTGAATATACGTTCCGATGAGGCCATAGCCTGCTGGAGAATGTTATATTTTTCCGATAAATCCCTGATGGGATAGAAAAACCTGTCGGCATACTGAATGAACGCGACCAGGGCGCCAAAGGTAAGTGTCTCCTTGATAATCTGTCCCCCGCCATACCAGATTATCAGCGCAAGACTTACCGCGCCGAGTATTTCCACTATGGGGAAAAAGGTGGCGAAGTAAAAAACCGCCTTCAGGTGATGGTTTCTCAAATCCCGGTTTATGAAGGCGAATTTATCAAAAGTGCTTTTTTCCGCCGCGAAACTTTGCACCACCCACATGCCGGTTATATGCTCCTGTAAAAAGGCGTTGAGTTTGGCCACCCGCGTGCGTATGGCCCGGAACGATTTTCTAACCTTGATGCGAAATATTATCGAGGACACGAAAATAAAAGGCAAAACGATCATTGAAATTAAGGCCAGCTTCCAATTCAAATAAAACATTACCGCCAGAATGCCTATAAGAGTGAATATATCGCCAAAAATAGACACTACGCCCGAGGTGAACAGTTCGTTTAATGCCTGAACGTCGCTGGTCGCGCGCGTGACCAATCGTCCCACGGGATTTTTGTCGAAAAACGCCAATCCCAGGTGCTGGATATGAGAGTAAATCTTCATCCGCAAGTCATACATGGCTTTCTGTCCGACCCACTGCATGATGTAGATCTGGAAATATTGCAGGACAAAATGGAAGAGTAAAGCGGCTATAAATAATAATACTATCCCGAAAAGCCCCGAGACATCCTTATTTTTTATGTGATTGTCGATGGCGATTTTGGTGAGATAGGGACCCGCCAACTGGGCCACCGACGCCATTATTAAGAGTATTATGGCGAGCAATACATGGAAACGGTACGGTTTCAGATATTTGATTAAACGTTTTATAAGGCGGGAATCGTAAACCTTCCCCAGGGATTCTTCTTCGGGTCCGTAACCTTCAAGCTTCATTTATTCGATTTTGCCTGTTTCTTTATCATTAAGAAAATAGGTAACAACCGATTTGGCCACCAGGGTTCCGTCGGATTTCAAGACGTCCACCTCGCCCACCGCCGTGTGATTTCCTTTATGAATTATACGGGCCCCCGCGAAAATATCATCGTCGGCGGGAGCAGTGTAATTGGTTTTGAGTTCGATTGTTAACATATATTCGCCTTTGTCGATCATGGTGGCGAGGGCGAGGGCGACGGCCGAATCACAAATCGACGTGATGACGCCTCCATGAATATAGTTTTGACCCTGGGTTAATTGCGGACGGAAGGGCAGCTTTAGACGGGCCGATCCATATTCAAGACACTCAATTTCCACTCCCAGAAGACCGGGGAAAGGGAATTTTTTAAATTCCGCTCTTATTTTTCTCTCTTTTTCCTCCGGAATTTTGTTGGGCATGCAGGCAAATATATGATTGAAGGGCACAAAGTCAAACCGTTTGAGAATGCCGGGATTCGATCTGAAAATTGAAGGCCGATAGGATCCGGATATTTTTAGTAAGATCAATCGATTTCTTGAAAATTATAAAAATTTGATTACATTGCATAACTATGGATACAGAAAGGATAAGAAATTTCTGCATCGTGGCGCATATAGACCACGGCAAATCGACACTGGCCGACAGGCTTCTGGAAAAAACCGGAACGCTATCGGCAAGGGAGATGAAAACCCAAGTTCTGGATTCCATGGACCTTGAGCGGGAACGGGGGATCACCATAAAATCTCACGCCATAAGAATGAATTACAGGGCGCAGGACGGCAATGAATATATTTTAAATCTAATTGATACTCCGGGCCACGTCGATTTCACTTATGAGGTTTCGAGATCCTTATTCGCCTGCGAAGGAGCGGTATTGATTGTGGACGCTTCTCAGGGCATCGAGGCGCAAACCCTGTCGAACCTCTATATGGCCCTGGACGCGAATCTTCAGGTAATACCGGTTATCAATAAAATCGATTTGCCTGCCGCGGACGTGGAGCGGACCGAAAAAGATATCGCCGGTTTGCTGGGAATAGAAGGCGATGAGATTTTGAAGATATCGGCGAAAACAGGCGCCGGTGTGGATATGGTACTTGAAGCTATAATCAGTCGAATCCCGCCGCCGAAAGGAGATCCCGGCAAACCCACAAGGGCGCTGGTTTTCGATTCGGCCTTCGACAGTTATCGGGGTGTGGTGGCCTATGTGCGGGTATTTGACGGTACCATAAAAAAGAGGGATTGGATAAGGTTTTTCGCGCATAAACGTCAGTATGAAGTGGATGAACCTGGTTTTCTAAAGCTTAAGATGTTTCCGCAGAAGAAGCTATCGGCTGGCGATGTCGGTTATGTCATAGCCAATATTCGCAACGTCGCGGATACGCAGGTGGGCGATACGATTACGGTGCGTTCGAATCCCGCCCCGGATCCTTTGCCCGGTTTTCGGAAGGCCAAACCGATGGTCTTCGCCGGGCTTTATCCCAGCGCCAGCGAGGATTTCGAAGAGTTGAGAACCGCCATCGAGAAATTGAAATTGAACGATTCCGCCATTGTCTATGAACCGGAGACATCCAATGCCCTGGGATTCGGTTTCAGGGTTGGCTTTCTGGGGCTTTTGCATATGGAAATCGTGCAGGAAAGGCTGCAGAGAGAGTATGAACTCAGCATTATCAACACCGTACCCAATGTGGAATATCGCGTAACCGTGTCTGACGGCAGACAAATACCGGTAGAAAATCCATCATTGATGCCGGAACCGGGTAAAATAATTTCAATCGAGGAGCCGTACGTTGACGCGACTATCATTACTCCGTCAGGATATATAGGCAATTTGATGAAGCTGTGCCAGGATAGACGGGGAATATACAAAACCACCAGTTATATTGACGCGGATCGAGCCAGCCTGCGATACGAGATCCCGCTGGCGGAGATAATATTCGATTTTTACGATAAGCTGAAATCGATATCCAGAGGTTACGCGTCGCTGGATTACGAATTTATTGATTATAAGGAATCTAAACTCGTCAAACTTGATATTGTCCTAAACGGTGAGCCGGTGGACGCTTTATCTTATATAATATATAGCGAAAAAGCCTATGAGTGGGGTAAATCGTTATGTGAGAAGTTGCAGCAATTGATACCGCGGCAGATGTTTGAAGTAGTGATCCAGGCGGCCATAGGAAATAAGATCATAGCCCGCGAAACCGTGAGGCCGTTGAGAAAAAATGTTACGGCTAAGTGTTACGGAGGGGATATTACCCGTAAACGCAAGCTTCTGGAACGGCAGAAGGAAGGCAAAAGACGGATGAAACAGGTGGGGCAGGTCGAAATCCCGCAGGAGGCATTTTTCGCCATTTTGCAGGTAAACAAATAAATTCAGATGTTATAAGTTGGGATATAATTTTTTGGAACATTCGGGGCAAAGCCCATGCGAGAACTCGGCGTCGGAACGCTCCATGATATAGGTTTCGATTTGCTCCCAATAACCCTTATCATCACGGATCTTTTTACAAGAAGCGCAGATGGGAATAAATCCGCTTAAGGTCTTAATCTCGTTGGCCGCCTTTTGCAGGTCGGCGATCAGTTTTTCGCGAAGCGTTTCGGCCTTTTTTCTTTCTGTCATATCCTGAACCGTGCCGATAATTCTGATCGGATTTCCCTGATCATCCCGTTGAGATTCGGCCGTTGATTGCACATAGGTAATATCGCCGTCCGGCTTAATTATTCTGTATTCAAAAAATTTAGGTGAAATTTTATTGAAAACATCTTTCGCCGCTTTTTCAAATATGCCCAGGTCTTCGGGATAAATCGATTTGCGCACCAGATCAAGAGTAAGTTCAACTCCTTTTTCGACGCCCAAAATACGATACATCTCGTCCGACCAGTAGATTTTCTCAGCCACTATGTCCCATTCCCAGCTTCCGATTTTTGCTATTTGCTGAGCTTTCATCAGGTCCCTCTGGCTTTTTTGAACAGCTTTTTCAGCTTTTTTGCGGTCAGTAATATCAGTTACAATTCCCAGTATTGAGGTCTCTCCCTCGTATTTTATCAGCTTGGTGTTAATTATGGAATCTATCCTTCGCCCATCTTTGGCTATTAGGGCATATTCATAGGGTTCAACTTCCTCGCCTGTCATATGCCTGGCGAAATTCTCCTTGATGTCCTGAATATGTCTAGGCGCGATTATTGTAAGGAAATCAAAATCCGGAGAGTATAACTCCTCTTTGGTGTATCCCATTATCTCTTCGCATGTATTGTTCGCATAAACAATTCGACCCCGCTTGTTGATGAATATCATATTGGGCGATTGTTCCGCAACGTTTCTGAACTTTTCCTCCGATTCCTTTATAGCTTCTTCAGCTCTTTTTCGCTCCGTTATATCCGTAATAATTCCTAATAGAGAATTCTCTCCTTCATATTGAATTATTTTGGTATTGATTATTCCTTCGATCTTTTTCCCATCCCTTGCCAATAGGGCGTATTCATAAGGCTCAACATCTTCGCCTTTCAAATGCTTATCATATTTTTCCTTAACCATCTGGATATACTCAGGGGCGATCAGCTTGAAGAAATCGAAATCTGGAGAATAGAATTCCTCTTTATTATAGCCTAAAATTTCCTCACACCTGTTATTTACATATACAATCCGGCCACGTTTATTGATAAAAATCATATTGGGCGACTGTTCCGCAACGTTTCTGAACTTTTCCTCGGATTCTTTTAATGCTTCCTCGGCCCTCTTCCTATCAGTGATATCCCGCGCGAAAGCGCAATTATACTCCTTCCCATCTATCTTAAGATAATTGATGGCTATCTCTACAGGAAATATCCGCCCGTCTTTGGTTTTATGCTTCGATTCTATAATGAAAGAACCTTTCCGCCTTAGTTCTTCCCAGTGAGCTTGCCAAACCTCCGCCGGGAAATTAGGATCTACATCGTGTACTGTCATATTTAACAGCTCTTCTTTGGAATAACCCAACGACCTGCACGCCGCTTCGTTAACATCTAAAAATTTCGCGTCGGGGACCATCCAGTATACGGCATCTACCGATCTATCAACGGAAAACTGAGTACGCTTTAGAGTTTCTTCCGCTTTTTTGCGATTGGAGATATCTTCAATTACGGAAATGAAATATTTCGGCTTATTATTCTGGTCGCGTAATAACGTGGTTGTCAAATTAACCCATACGACTGTGCCATCCTTGCGGTAATAACGTTTTTCTATTGAATGGGTGTTTAAGTCTCCTGAGATCATCCGGCGCAGGAATCCGACATCTCTGTCCACATCATCGGGATGGGTGATATCCTGGAAAGTGCGCTCAAGCAGTTCTTCCCGAGTATAGCCTACGATATTGCAGAATCGTTGATTGATTCTTATTAGACCTCCGTCGGGCGCTACGTGCGCTATTCCGACGGCGGCCTGTTCAAATGTGCTCCTGAAGCGTTCTTCGCTTTCTTTTAACTCTTTTTCAATTATCTTTTGTTCGGTAATATCAAAAAACGACGCCACCATCCTGTTTTTGGCTGTCTGGAAGGCGACTACCTGAAAAGCGCCTTTGATTTTTTCATCTAAATAATTTACCTGTTCGGTCTGCCAGGTCTCCCCATTAGATGCCGCCGCCCTGTATCTTTCAGGAATTTCAGTTCCCTTGCTTCCCGGGAAAGCCTCTTCAATTGTCTTTCCGATAAACTGTTTGTTATCTAAATCCAGTAATTTATCGGCGGCCGGGTTCGCGCCCTCGAAAATCAGTCTTCCATCGGGTTCAAGTCTGTAAAAATGCATACCCATCGGCGAGGATTCCACGACGTTGCGGAACTTTTCCTCGCTTTCCCGAATACCGTCATCCACGCCTTTGCGATCGGTAATATCATATCCCATGGCGATAACACCCGCGGGATAATCCTTCGTTTCGGGAATTCTATTGATACTCCAGAGATAATTTCTCTCCCGCCCCCCATTGGTTATGATTGTATTCTCATATCCCAGTGATGGTTCGCCTGACAAAACTTTCTTGATATCTCCCGCGAAATTTTCTCTATCATCCTCGGGCACAAACAATTCCAGATAATCTTTTCCGAGCACTTCCTCTCTCTTGAAGCCGTAGACTCTTTCAGCCTCGGGATTGAATTCCTGGATTTTGTAATCCTGTGAAAGCTGCAAGATAACGTTCGGCGCCGCTTGAAAGATGGAACGGAATTTTTGCTCGCTTTTCTTAATTTCAAGCTCGGCATTTTTTCTTTCAGATTCGTTCCTGAAAACCAGAACCGCACCCTGGATTTCCCCCGATTCATTAAAAACAGGCGCAGCGCTGTCCCCGATCAAAATCCTGCTGCCATCCTTTCTTACCAAAATCTTATGATTGGTCATACTGACCGTTCTGCATTCTTTGATGACTTTCTTTACGGGATTATCGGCTTTTTCGCCTGTGATAGCGTCAATGGTTTTGAATACATCATCTATGGGGCGGCCCAACACTTCTTTTTCCTTCCATCCGGTGACCCTTTCGGCTACGCGATTCATAAATGAGATACGGCCGGCAACGTCAGTTGTGACCACGACATCGCCCATACATCGAAGAATCGCATTTAATTTCGCCCTGGTCGCGGACAGTGCATTCAAGGTGTTCAGCCTGGATGAATGTATTCTTGCAACATAAATTCCAAACAATATAGATAAGGCAATAATAACAAGGCGCGCGAAAAGTTCATGGGATGGCACATCGAGGATAAGAAGATTCCAGAAATCCTCTTTATAATAAATATAATATTCAAAAACCGTATCCAGAATGTATAAAAGAAATCCGATTAATACAGAAAGGGAGATAATCTCAAGCTTTATTCTCCGGGTACCTTTCATATTTTGAGCTCCCACTAACCTGTTATCGTCAATAAAAATACGATAATTAATCTCATTTTAATAATAATCGGAAAAGATCAATTCATAATAGGATTAATACGGGATCAAGTCGACCTATCGATTAATATATTTTCGAACATAGGGCGAAATATCTCTATTATTTCACATGATGAAGCTGAGTCCGGAAATTCCAGAATAGCCTTTTTCACATTCGGGTATATTGAATTCTTTTTCATATCTGATCGTCTGTCAGCAGATAAAATAATGGGCAGAACAAGTTGTTTCATGGGTATTTACTTTTGAAACATCAGGATGAAACCGTTTCAAGTAATTCCGATAATAAAATTGGGTTAAAGGGATTTGCATTATTGTCAATTAATGATTCTGGAGGTTTTTTGTATTCGTTTTCCATAACGAATGGCAACCGAATGATATCCGGCTTATATTGTTGACAGCGAACAAAGCGAATTTATCCGGGCCTTTGTCGGAAATGGTCCGGAGATACTGATGAGGAGCGGACATCCCCGTACCAAACAGTCAATAAACGAATCAAGGAGAAGGCATTATGAAAGTGCTCGTGGTCGATGATTCGGTGATAATGCGCCGTATCATCTCCAATAACCTGAAAACAGCAGGTTTTACCCAGATTGTTGAAGCTAACAATGGCGCCGAGGGATTGGAAAACCTTGAGGGAATAGATCTTATATTGACAGATTGGAATATGCCTGTAATGGACGGTTTAACATTCGTAAAAGAAGTCAGGAAAAATGGCAGCAAAATCCCGATCGTAATGATTACGACAGAAGGAACTAAAACCGAAGTCATGGAAGCACTGAAAAGCGGCGTGAATAATTATATTGTAAAACCGTTTACGCCGGAAACATTTGTGGAAAAAATTAAATCCACCATTTCGAAATAGCCCTCGGGCTGGTTTTTGAGGAAAAATGTACGTCAAATACAACAGTCCTCTCATTAGGTCTATTCCGCCATTGTTGCGCGAAACCTGAAGTGAGGAGGCGGCCCGAGTTCCGGCAAGGTCTCATGAAAAGCCTCGATTTATTATATCTAATCTGAATATACATAGAATTATTATTATTACAATTATCCTCCCGCAATTTTCTCTCTTGCGCATGGGTCCGGCAATGAGCAAATAAGAGCTAATTAATTTTCATATCAGCTGATCTAAATTAAACCTGTAATATCTCCGATATTAATAACGGGAGAAAAAACGATTGGGTAACGGCGATTGAATGTGGAATTGGTAAACATGGAACACGAGATACCTGAATTTAAATGTCATGATCATGCAAGCCTCTTTTACTCTTCAAAGGAAGAACAGCTGTCGACTGTTATAGATTATATGAAGGCCGGATTGGAGCTGGGACAAAAATGCGTATATCTATTTCATGAGAACGGGCATGATTTCATTCTTGAGAGATTGAAAGGCAAGGGCGTCAAGGTAGATTCAGCGTTGAAAAATGGCGACCTGGTGTTGCTGGATAAAAAAAAGATTTATCTCCGCAGAGATTTTTTCGATCCCGATTATATAATAAAAAAGTTAAGACATTTCTCGGATCTCGCGATTTCCGAGAGTTACAACGGTCTCAGGATCACCGGCGAAATGTCGTGGGCAAACGGAGACTATCCGGGATCGGCAAAATTGATGGAGTATGAAGCGAAATTGAATTTTTTTATTCCCGGCAACAAAATTACGGCTTTATGTCAGTATGATTTGAACAGCTTCCCGTCCGAAAGGCTAATTCAGGCAATTCAGACTCATCCCGGAGTTGTCTATAAGAACAATCTGTGCGAAAACGTATATTATGTGCCTCCATCCGAGTTTCTCCGGAACAACAATAACAACTACGACGTGAAAAGGACGCTGGAAAAAATTCTGCGTAAACAAAAGTTCGAAAACAAAATTTCAGATGGAGCGAGCGCGATAATATTGAAAAACAGGATGTTAAATCGTCAGGTTAACGAATGGGAGAAAGCACTCGAGGTTTTCAAGGAAAGCGAATCGTATTTCCGTAACCTTGTTAATTCGGCGCCGGTCGCATTACTCATGACGGATACCAGCGGCAGATGCCTTTTCGCAAACGAGTACTGGCAGATGTTGTCCGGCCTTACCCTGCAGGAATCGATCGGAATCGGATGGCAGAAAGTGATTCATTCCGAGGACGTGGGCAAGATCGGACCCTGGTGGTATCCGGGGGAGAGAAAAACTACCGATCCCGGAACTGAATGCCGAATCTGTTCCGCCGAAGGCGAAATAAAATGGATAGATTTGAAATCATCGCCGTTGTATGATGATAACGGTTCCATGATCGGTTTCATTGCGGCGTTTTCAGAAATTACGCATCGCAAGGAAAACGACTATACTTTAATGGACAAGATCGTCGATTTGAAAAGTACCGCCGGGAATCATACATGCAAGCCCGCGATTTATGATCGATCATAAATCATAATATAATTCCGAGCGACCATCGTAAATCACATCTTCAATCGTTGCAATTCATTGCGAGTAAATATGTTACAGGGCCGCGGAGCTCTAAACTCTTCCACCATGCTGTCGACAAACTAATAGAGGATTGTATGGAAGCAAATTTGAATATGTTCGTGTGGGATTTTAATATGATAACGAGCCGGACAGGTCTCTGGAGCGGCCGATATCGATTGTTAATAAAGGCAATTTTCATAAGAGCTCGGGTTTAAGATTATGAAGATGCTGAATATTAGAAACAGAATCGGAATGAATTCAAAAAGGACCGGATTAAGATCCTATTTTATGATTGCCGCGTATATATTTGTCGCTGAAATATCGGTATTGCTAATTCTCTCGCGTTTTCCCCGAACCGCGTTTATAGGAGAGATGATGATCGGATCCCTGTTGTCGGTCGTTTTAATATTGCCGGCGTTTTATTTTTTTATGGTTAAACCGCTGGCTAATTATCTAAACGAAATAAAATTGATGAAAAAGGTACTCTCTGCGCAGGCGACATTTCCGGCAAATAATCCCTCCCCGGTTATACAGGCCGATTATAAAAGCGGCGAGATTATTTATCTTAATGACACCGCCCGTAAGCTCTTCTGTAAGAACAGGGGGAAATCTATATTTAGATTGTTCGAGGGAGTTAGCGAATCTTTGATTCGGGACGAGCAAAAGGTCTGGCCTTTTGACCTCGATGCAACATTCGGCGGCTCCTCTTTCCGATTTTCCTTCAATCTGGATAAAAGCACGAATTCGATTTTCATCTACGGTACCGACATTACGGAAAAGAAAGACGCTGAAGAGTCGAAACTAAAAATTGAAAATAGGTATCAGTTCCTGATGAACAATATCAAGGATGTGGTACTAACCATATCGCCTACAGGTATGCTTCAATTTTGCAGCGACGCCATCAAGGATTTTGGCGGGTATGATCCTCAGGATGAAATCGGGGAATTTATTGGAAGATATTTTGCCCAAAAAAAAGACCTTAAAACCGCATTAAAACTGATAAAAAAAGTAATATTAAAAAAGAAATCAGATTCCATAGAATTTCCATTTAAACCGAAAAATCGTGAGCCGTTTTATGTTGAAGTTACCGGAAATCCCGTTATAACTGACGGTAAAGTTGAGAGTATTTTATGCGTGATGCGGGATATAAGCGAGAGAAAGAGGTCCGAACGGGCATTAAAGGAAAGCGAGGAAAAATTCCGCACGATTGTGACCAACACCCCGGCGATTATTTTCATTATAGGTAAAGATGGAAAGTTTATGCTGTCCGAAGGAAAGGGTCTATCCGCGCTGGGTTTGAAGCCGGGCCAGGTTGTCGGGCAATCGGCGTTTGAGATGTACAAGGATCATCCGGGCGTAATAGAGGGTATTAACAGGGCATTAGAGGGGGAGATACATAATGCTACTCAGGACATAGATGGAATTATATTTGATGTTTTTTACTCGCCTTACAGGAATTCCGCAGGGGAGATAACCGGCGTTATCGGTATGGCGATAAATATCACCGATCAAAAGATGGCGGAGAAGACCAGGAAAACCCTCTTTTTAATTTCCGATTCGATAATCTCTACCGATAATTTGCGGGAAATGCTGGATAGAGTGCAAAAAGCGCTCGGTATCTTAATTGATACTACCAATTTCTATGTGGCTCTGTATGACGATAATAATAAAACCTATTCCTTTCCCTTTTGCGTTGACCAGTATGATGAAGATATAGAGGGCGCCGTAAAACTCGAAAACAGCCTTACCGACTACGTAAGAAGGACCGGCGAGGCGCTATTCGCGGACGAAAAAACAGCCGCCGAATTAACGGACGGCGGCGAAATTAGATTGTATGGAAAAAACTCTCCCCTCTGGCTGGGGGCCCCGTTGAAAATCTATAATAAGGTTATAGGAGTGGTAGCGGTCCAGAGCTATGGGGACCCCGACCTTTATTCCCGGAAAGACCTCGATCTGCTTTCCCATGTTGCCGGCTATCTGACGGTGGCTATAGATAGAAAGAAAAAAGAGGAATTGCTGGGGAATCTCTCCCGCGCGGTGGAGCAGAATCCGGCGTCCGTAGTCATCACGGATACCAACGGCAGAATCGAATACGTGAATCCTAAATTTGTGGAGAAAACCGGTTATACGCTGGAAGAGGTTAGGGGGAAGAATCCCCGAATTCTCAAATCGGGAAAAACGTCTGCCAAAACTTACGAGGTTATGTGGCGGACGTTGCTGAATGGGTTCGAATGGAAAGGCGAACTGCTAAATAAAAAGAAAAATGGTGAGCTTTTCTGGGAGTCGGTTATCATATCGCCCATAAAGGATAATTTCGGAAAAACGTCCCATTACGTGGCCGTCAAAGAAGACATAACGGATATTAAAGAGGCCGAGGTAAAAATCGAAGAGAGCAGAATTGTCCAGAGCGTTATCACGAAACTCCTTAAGATATCGCTTGAGAGATTGCCGCTGGAAAATCAACTGGAACGCTCCCTTGAAGTAATACTCTCCAACCCGCTTTTGCCAACGGTTAAAAGAGGGTGTATATTTCTAGTTAAAGACAAACCCGATCTGTTGATATTGAAGGCTTACAGGGATTTGAGCGATAACGCCGGAGAAATCTGCCACGAAGTGCCATTTGGAGAGTGCCATTGCGGGCGGGCCGCCTTGAGTAAAAATATAGTCTATTCCAGGTGCGTTGATAATCGCCATAAGAAAGTCGAAGAGAATAAGGGATTTACGCATGGTCATTACTGTGTTCCCATCATTTCCGAAGGCGCCGTAATCGGTGTTATGAATCTGTATCTCAGGGATGAAACTGAACGTGTTGACAGCCATTTAAAATTACTGGAGGCCATAAGCGATACTCTGGCGGGAATGATTAACCGTAAAAGAGGGGAGGAAGAACTCCGGAAGGCAAAGGATATTGCGGAAGCTACAAGTGGCGATCTCGAGTTTACCAATAAACGGCTGGAGAAGGCTATCAGACGTCTAAATCAGATGGCGGTTACGGCGGATGGGGCCCATCGAACAAAAAGCGAATTCCTTGCCAATATAAGCCATGAAATAAGAACACCGATGAACGGTATCGTAGGATTAACCGAACTGATACTCGATACCGATCTCGGCGTTGAACAGCGCGAACACCTGATTATCGTTAAGCAATGTGCCGAAAATCTTCTAAATCTTATTAATGATATTCTGGATCTCTCGAAAATCGAGGCCGGCCAGATGAAGCTTGAGGCGGTGGATTTCAACCTGTACGAGTTGGTGGAAAAAGCATTAGATCCGTTTATGCCGAAAGCGAATCAAAAAGGTCTTGAACTGATTTCATTTATTTCTCCGAACGTACCGGATGATGTTTCGGCGGATCCCACCCGGTTAAGGCAGGTGATATTTAACCTCCTGGCAAATTCTTTAAAGTTTACGGAAAAAGGAGAAGTTGTTTTAAAGGTGGATCTGGAGGCCGAAGACGGAGATCTTGCCCGGTTACATTTCAGCGTCTCCGATACCGGCATTGGAATACCCGAAAACCGGCAGGACGCGATATTTGAGAGTTTTACCCAGGCGGACGGTTCCACCACCCGCAAGTACGGCGGCACCGGGCTCGGCACTACAATTTCCAAACAGATAGTGGAGATGATGGGAGGACGTATCTGGATTGAAAGCCCCAATAAAAAAACCAAGAGCGCCGAATATCCCGGCACCACCATGCATTTCACAATTCAAATGGGATTTAGAGAAAACAGCTATAATGAAAACACCGATCTGCCGAATGAGATAAGAGGATGGAGAGTCCTGATTGTTGATAGTAACAATACGAGACGCGGGTTTCTGGGTATTTTGACGGCGAATTGGGGCTTCAGGCCCACATCCGTGGAGAACGGAACGGAAGCTATCTCGGAGTTCATCAAAGGAGATCAAAGGGGCGATCCCTACCAGCTGATCGTACTCGATTTTGATTTGACCGATATGGACGGCTTAAAGTTCGTGCGGAAAATCCAATCGCCCGATATCTACGGGGGCCAGCCGATAATAATTCTCTCCGGCCTGCAAGACAGGAGAATCCTGGAGAAATATATGGAAACGGACCTTCTTGCAATATTAACAAAACCGGTAAAACAATCGGTTTTACTTGAAACCATAAATAATCTCACCGGCGGCGGTAAAACTCATAGCAACGCATCGGAAGAGAGGGAGATTGAACGGTCGGTCCCCGATAATTATCAAAAAAGGGTGTTGATAGCGGAAGACAACAAAGCCAGCCGATTGATTGCCGCAAAACTGTTTGATAAAGCCGGTTGCATCGTAAAGGATGTCAAAAACGGCAAACTGGCGGTTGAGGAAGTCAAAAAACACGATTATGATTTCGTATTTCTGGATATCCGCATGCCGGTCATGGGAGGTATCGACGCGGCCAAAGCCATTCGCGAAATGGAAAAAGATACCGGCAATCGAAAAACCATAATCGCCATGACCGCGGAAGACCTGTCGAGCGACCGGGAAATTTATTTTGACGCGGGAATGGACGACTGCATCATTAAGCCGATCGATCAGACAATCGTAAATGGAATCCTGGAGAAATATGGAACGGCTACCGCGACGGATCTTGTGGCTGAAAAACCCGAATTGAATTTGAAAAGCGGATTGGATTGGAACAAAATCCTTTCCCGCGCCGCCGACGATCCCTCGATACTCAAAGAGGTAATTGATGTTTTTCTAAAGGATTATCCAGGCATGCTTAAGGATTTGCAGAAAGCCATTGTGAGTAAAAACGCCGTAGATATCGAACAGCGTGCGCACAAGTTAAAGGGAGCGGTGGCCATATTCGAGCATAAGGAATCCTATGAAAACGCCTTTGAGCTCGAGAAATCGGGCCGAGGCACGGATCTGAAATCTGTCGATGCGATTTATGAGAGGCTGAAAAACAGCCTCGAGGATCTCCGGGAAAGCCTGATGGAGAGACCTGTTGAATCTCTTTCGGAACAGATTAAATAATCCGCTATCAATTTATAAACGTGTATCACGCCGGAGTATTCGTTAGAACGGCGACCGCTGGTATTCGCCGTCGACCCCTACGACTATTGTGTCTATCTCAACATCTTTACCCGACGTCTCTACCGCCTCTTTAACGATGCCGTATAATCCCATACAGCAGGGGACCACCATAATC
Organism: uncultured bacterium; assembly: GCA_965602185.1. Classification (GTDB taxonomy): domain Bacteria; phylum Zixibacteria; class MSB-5A5; order UBA10806; family UBA10806. Next base: position 929 of record CBFCYP010000045.1, on the reverse strand, counting down.
GCCACGGTGATTTTCGGGATATTGTTGCGTTTGATAATCTCGGCCAGCTTCGGCGCGTAGGACGATGTATCATCGAGCTTGGGGCAGGCTATGGCGAGCGACTTTTCGGTTAACAGGCTTTTATGAAAATTAGGATCGGCGAACGGCACACAGTCGGCGGCGATCAACAGTTCTCTGTTATTGAAATAGGGCGCCATCGGCGACACCAGATGCAGCTGCACGGGCCACTGGGTCAGTTCGGAGTCCAGTTTGCCGACCGAAATGTCGGAACGCCGTTGCTTTTTCTCCAGTACCATGGTTCTGGAGCCGGGACAACCGCCGAAATGAGGGGCGAGAAAGGGCGACGCCTCCTGTTTTTGTTGAAGCTCGGCTTTTCTCATATTTTCGGTTGCCGCCGCCTCGTCGAATTCCGGCGCCTCGCGCTTGATTACCCTCATGGCGTCTTGCGGGCATTCCCCCACGCAGGCCCCCATGCCGTCGCAATAGCTTTCGGCGACAAGTTTGGCTTTACCGTCGACAATAGCCAGCGCGCCCTCCGGACAAGACGGAATACATAGCCCGCAGCCGTCGCATTTTTCTTCATCGATCAGTATTATCTCTCTTACAGGCATAAAACCCCCTTGCATTTTAATTCCGTTATTTTCGTATCTTCAGTTTGCACGGTTTGAATTTACCGCCGACTCTTATAATTCACTTTGACTTCGGTCAAGTGGAGCAGCTATTTTTCGATATTGTAAACCTATATGTGTCTTGGAATTAAAAAAGCAGGTCGACTTCCAATCCCCGATTTTTAGTCGGGGAGAGAAATCCAACGCCTGAGATATGCGTTATGCGCGGCGTCGGGAACCCTTTCCCGACGCGTAAATCCGGCAGGAAGGGGTTCCTGCCGGCGCGGGGTAACCTTGTCCTGATCTTCGTAAACCCTGTAA
>CBFCYP010000044.1:0-20422 GCA_965602185.1 uncultured bacterium | reverse complement strand
TGCAACAGCGATGTCGATAACGGTTCCACTTATCTTATATCCCCCACGCTTCTTGATCTTACCGGCGAAGCGATCCTTATTAACTACGCTCTCTGGTACACAAATTATACCGGCGATAATGCTCATAGCGATATCTTTACAGTATATGTCTCATCCAACAATGGCGTCGATTGGATTCAGGCGGTTGAGCACGGTCCGGTTACTCAATCGGGCTGGACCGAAGAGAAATTCCTGCTCAATAATTATATCGTGCCCAACGACCAGGTGAAAATCCGTTTCGAAGTATCCGATCCCCCCGGTGAAGGCTCTGTTGTCGAAGCGGGTCTTGACGCTTTTAGGGTCGACAGGATAGAATGCGGACCAACGTCAGTTCCGGATGAAGTCGATGGCGTCGATCTTCCCAGGGAATTCGCCCTTATAGGAAGTTATCCCAATCCATTTAACGCCCGGGTAACGATCAAATACGCCTTACCCGAGGCCTCCCATGTCACCCTGGAAATTTTCGATCTGCTGGGGCGGAAGATTGAAACCGTGGTGAACGATTTCCAGGCCGCGGGATATCAGAGCGTTATCTGGGACGCTAAGGATCGTTCCACGGGAATGTACTTCTATAAAATCAGCATGGGCGACTTCACCGACACCAAGAAAATGATGCTTCTGAAATAGAGGCGATTTACAGAATGGGAGCCGAAAGGCTCCCATTAATTTGATAAACTAAACAATTTAAAGAAATAAGCCGATCTATCGGTTAGGATGTAAAAATTTCGCGGGGAGAATCATGAAAGTCTTAAGATTCAGTTTTTTGTTTGTTTTTGTTTTTTTCGGTTTGTGCCTGCAGTCTGTAAGCGCGGAGGTCTACAGTCTGCTGCGTATAAGCATTGCAGAAAAATCGGATATTACGGAAATCCTGACCAAAACGGGAGCCGGGGAGTCTTTAGCGGGGTACAATTTCGATGACGGCTATATCGATCTCTATGTGAACAGCATGGAATTACAAGCGGTTACGGCGCTCGGCTACGAATTTGATATACTTATCCCCGATGTAGAGAGACACTATTCGCAGCAATTCGCCGGATTGACGATGGGCGGATTTCGGACCTTTTCCGAGATAGTCGCCAAGCTCGATTCTCTCCAGAACGATTACCCCGCCATTCTGAAAGTCGATAGTATCGGCTATTCGCATGAGAATAACGCCATCTGGGCCGTTAAGATTTCGGACAATGTAAATGTGGAGGAGGGGGAGCCGGAAGTATTATTTACCGGGATAACCCATGCCCGCGAACCGATAAGCGGTGAGATTTGTGTGGATTTCGCCGATTGGCTCTGCGAAAATTATGGTGAAGATCCGATCGCGACCAATATAGTAAACAACAGGCAGGTATGGTTTATTCCGGTGGTTAATCCCGACGGATATCTTTATAACCAATCCACCAATCCCAACGGCGGGGGAATGTGGAGAAAGAACCGTCGCAATAACGGTGGCAGCTATGGAGTCGATAATAACCGCAATTACACGTACAATTGGGGTTACGATAACAATGGTTCCTCGCCCGATCCTTGGAGCACCACCTACCGCGGCCCGTCTCCCGGATCGGAACCGGAAAACCAGGCAGTGATATGGCTTTGTGAAAATCACAATTTTCAGTTCGCCATTCACTATCATAGCGGTACCGAGGCAATTCTTCACGCCTGGGGCTATGACCACTTTTTTACGCCCGACCACCATTTTTACAGAACGCTTGGCGATTCCATGGCAACGTATTCGGGTTATCCCGTCGGTATGACCTGGCAGCAAATGTATCCCAGCAACGGCAACGCCTATGATTATTCATACGGAGAAATCACCGCGAAAAATAGAATCTTCGGTTTTGTTGCCGAAGCCGGTCCTTTCTGGCCCAATCAATCGAGCATTCCGGGCCTTGTCGCTATTCACCGCAATTATAATCTGGTGCTTTCCCTGCTTGCGGATAATATATGGAGAGCTATTTCCCCGGGCGGGCCTCAGATTCAACAGATGGATACCAGCTATACCGGGGACTATACAATTTCGTGGGATATGACTGCTGGCGATTCTATCCCCGATAGATTCGAATTGCATGAGGTTTCCGGAGAATCGATTGTTACCGACGGGGCTGAAAACGGTTCCGGGAACTGGATCCTCGACGGTTATTCCATATCCAGCACGCACCATTCGGGATCGTACGGTTTTTATTCGGGCGGCGCCAACAGCTATCATGCCGTCATGACTCTGGCGTCCCCGGTCAGGATCGATGCGCCTGTCAATTTAACTTTCTATATCAATTACAATATAGAGAGTAATTATGACTACGGTTTTGTAGAGGTTTCCACTGACGGCATTAATTTCGAATCTCTCGAAACCTATACCGGCAATTCCGGGGGATGGACAAGCAAATCATACAGCCTGAATTCTTATATTGGGGAAAACGTGTATATCCGATTCCGCTACGATACCGACGTCGGCGTATCTTATACCGGCATGTATGTTGATGAAATCTATCCGGTTCAGACCTATTCCAATGTCGTAGTTATAGACGATAATATAACCTCTCAGGATTATGAAATTACCGATCAGCAATCCGGCGTATACTCATATCGCGCGAGGGCCAATAATGTATCCGGCTGGGGAGTGTTCGGCAACACCGAAGATATTGTTGTAGATGCGTTCCAGGCCGACTGCCAATATGCCCCCGGCGATGTCAACAACAGCGGCGATTTCAACGGTCTGGATGTCACCTATTCGGTGTCATATTTCAAGGGAGGACCGCCGCCGCCCTATCAATGCGAATGCACGTTCGGCGATATCTGGTATGTGGGCGGCGACGCCAACGGGAGTTGCGATTTCAACGGCCTGGACGTAACCTATATGGTGGCATATTTAAAAGGCGGATCGGATTTGATGTTCTGCCCCGATTGCCCGCCAACCTCATAGATCAAAACCGTTTGACAAAAATCGGACTTAATCCTGCCGGCTTTTGAAACGGTTGAAAAACCGTTTATAAAATATTATTTTCAATCAAGGAGGAAATAATGCTTGAAATAGAAACCACGGTTTTAACGCTTGTTGATATTCAGGGCAAACTCGCCATGTTGATGCACGACAAGGAGCGGTTTTTCAAAAATGCCGCCAAACTGATCAAAGGAGCCCGGGCGCTGGAGATGCCAATAATCTGGAATGAACAGCTTCCCGAAAAGCTGGGCCCCACCATACCGGAAATAAAGGAGTTGCTGGAAGGGCTTTATCCCCTGGTAAAAAACAGTTTCAGCTGCTGCGGCAATCCGGATTTCATGGAAAAATTAAAATCTATCGGGCGTAGACAAGTTCTGCTGGCGGGGATGGAGACCCATGTTTGCGTCTATCAGACCGCTCTGGATCTTCTGGCTGAGAGGTACGAGGTCTATCTGGTTGCCGACGCTGTATCGTCGAGAACGCTTGAAAATAAACTTATAGGGATTCATGCGATAAAGGATCTCGGCGCCAAATTGACGAGCGTGGAAATGGCTCTTTTCGAACTGCTCAAGGTGGCTGAAGGAGACAGGTTTAAAAAAATCGCTAAAATAGTAAAATAGTGAGAAAAAAACGCATACTGGTTGTCGGCGGCGGGCCCGCGGGATTGATGGCGGCCGGACAGGCCGCCCTCTCGGGCGCCGAGGTAATCGTACTCGAGAAGAAGAGCAAACCGCTGAGAAAGCTCGGTATTACCGGCAAGGGACGTTGCAATCTTACCAACAGGGCCCCGCTGGCTGAATTTATAGAGAGATTTGGCCCCAACGGGAGATTTCTTCGCTGTTCGTTCGGTCATTTCTTTTCTGACGATCTGATAAAGTTACTGAAAGAGTCAGGCGTCAAAACCGCGTTCGAGCGGGGAGGACGCGTTTTTCCATTGTCCGACGACGCCGGGGAGGTGGTGGAAGCCCTGTTGAAATGGGCAAGAGGAAACGGCGTAAAAATCAAAACCGGTATTAGAGTGAAAAAACTGATTATAAATGAAAATAATATTACCGGCGTAAAATATGGGAATTCGGAGAAAAGCGAGGCGGCGGGAAAATACCTCGCGGATAAGGTAATAATCGCCACCGGCGGAGCGTCATATCCCGCTACCGGTTCCACCGGCGACGGCTACAGGCTTGCGGAATCGGCGGGACACGGCATAGTTCCGATAAGGCCGGCCCTGGTACCCCTCGAAACAAGGGGAGACGTTGCCAAGCGACTCCAGGGGCTCAGCCTTAAAAACGTCGGATTGAAAGTACTGGCGGACGGCAAGAAGGCGGGAGATATCTTCGGCGAAATGCTCTTTACCCATTACGGCGTTTCCGGGCCGATAGTATTGACTATCAGCAAAAAAGCGGTTGATCTGCTCGGCGAGGGAAAAAAGGTGAGTCTCTCCATCGATCTCAAACCGGCCCTGGATGATAAGAAGCTCGATATTCGCCTGCTGCGCGATTTAAACTCTTACGGGAACAAAAAATTCAAATCGATTCTGAAATTGCTGCTTCCGCAAAAACTGATTCCGGTTTGTGTGGAATTGACGGGAATCCCGGGCGAAAAATTGTGCCATCAAGTTAGCTCCGCGGAGAGAAAAAGACTGAGATTATGGCTTAAGGACTTCAGGCTGGATGTGACCTGCCATCGTTCTTTTAACGAGGCCATAATAACGGCCGGCGGCGTGAGTTTAAAGGAAGTGAATCCGAAGACCCTGGAATCGCGGCTGGTGAAAAACCTCTATTTCGCGGGCGAGGTACTCGATATCGACGCCGACACCGGCGGATACAACCTTCAGGCCGCTTTTTCCACGGGCTATCTGGCAGGTGTTTCCGCAACCAAATATTTTACATAACTCATCTACTAACAACACATAACAATAATATCGTAAACCAACACTTTAAGTTATATTATAATTATAAATCCCACTTTATTATTGACAAGTTTAACGTTTTTTGTTAAAATGTATTTGGGAGTATATACATAAAACGCAAACTAAAGGGTAGGCCTGGGGTGAGAAGCAGGCTTCTTGCGATTGGCCGGTACTTGAGGGCTTGTTACAATTAGTTATTCCTGAATCATAGCTGTCTTCTTTGCTTTTAGGCTTTTTAAAAAAGGAGGTGGTATCGCGAACGAAGTTCGATCATTTTCCTTGATATATTAACTGCCAAACTCAGGAAATCAGGGCCGGAGTTTGCAAAATTTATTTGGATGTTTTAATTTAGTACTGTACTGGGGAGAATATTTAATATGAGAAAAATTCTGTTAATGTCATTTGTAATGACATTTACAATTTTGTTGGGAGTAACCTTAGCCTTCGACGGGAGCGATAATACCGATCAAGCCGAACAGGCCAGGATTGAGGAGAGATTAAAGGCTGAACAGGAGAAGATAGAGGCCTTTAGAGCCTTGACGTTACCATATAAGGTTCAGGATGGCATGATCCTGAGCCAGCCAGCCAGCCACGGTGGCGGCTATCCCTCCATACTGGTTGACTGCCCGCCCGGCGGAATAGCCGAAGGCGAACCGGACTGCTATTTCAACTATGACGATATTTACAACAGCGGCTGCAACGCCGATAGCGCGCCATATCCTTATGTCAATATTGTCGCTGGGGATACGATTTGTGGAAGATCCGGTGTCTTTGAACACGAGATTCCGGGCCCTCCTTTAGATACCACTTATTATCGCGATACCGACTGGTACAGGTTGGTAGTTACGGTACCAGCGGAACTTACCTGTACCGGGACGGCGGACTTTCCTTTACAGCTCCTTTTAATGGACGCGGGCACCGAGGATTGCGAGGATTATGAACAATTGGATAGCGATACCACCGTCGTCATAGGTGACACCATTGCTGTCACTTCAATTGTATGGCCGGGCGTTTACTGGCTGTGGGCGGGACCCCAAGACTGGTACGTTGATCTTCTATGCGATGGATCAGGCAGCATGAACAATGAATATGTTATCTGGGTCGACGTTGCGCCAACCCCGCCCTGCCAGATAAATGCCGCCATCGGCGATATCAATTCCGCCGTTCCGTATGCCGATATGGGCGCTACTACCTGTGGCGCCGGTCATAATTACGATGGTGCCAGTTGTATCGGTCCCTATTGGAACAGTGGAGAAGATTACGTTTATGAGTTTACCGTTTCCGAAGCTATTGTTCTGGATATAATCCTGGATCCTGATACGACCTGGACCAGCATAACACTTGATGACTTCTGTCCCCCCGACCCAACTACATGTGTAGCTAAGAGTACCAACTCGCTACAAACGCCGCATGGATTTGAGCAGATGCTGTTGCAGCCGGGTACCTATTATGTCTATATTGACGGCTGGTCCGAACCTGACTGTATTCCGAGTTACGATTTTTACATAGTCGAAGGGGTGCAGACTGTCGGGCTGGCGGAAACCGGCAATATTCCGGACTGCGGTGTCAGCAACTTCGGTCCGCTCGGCGAAGAATCAGCTCAGGGCAATACCTACGGCTGGAATGCTAACGATCCCGCCAACTTCGCCGGCACCTTCGTAATGGGTAACGCAACCGACATGATGTTCTCGTATTACAACACGGGCATCACCGATTGCTACGAATACAGGGGCGTTACCGGTCTGAATATGATCGATCCGTATCATCCCACTTCCCGTTACGATGACAATGACAATCTCAGCGGACTATTCGTAGAGTATTGCGGCCACGGTTACGTGACAGCGCCCGAGGACGATATTTTCATTCACAGCTTCAAGCTTACCAATAACAGCGGTTCCACCATTAGCGATTTCTACGCCGGCGTCTATTTCGACTGGGATATCGATGTCGATAACGGAGATACCGTCTGGTTCGATTGGACCAATAACGTTATAATCCAGGCACCATTGCCACCGAATGATACTGTATTCTATGGCTTATGCCTGGCGAACGAAGCCAATGTTGGTTTGAATTCAATGACCGCGGTTAGCCAGCAGGATCATATCTATCCGACCGGACCTTCGGGCGGTGGTTGGCTGATGTCGGAGCTCTACACTCTGATGAGCACGCCGGGCGATTCCATCGCCGACAGCATGTTTACTGACATGTCATCATTGTTAAGCAGCGGTCCGCACACCATAACCGACGGCGATTCGGTTACCATTAATATCGCCGTAATCGGCGGAGCTTCGTTGGCCGACGTTCAATCTCGCGCCGCGACCGCGGCCGGATTGGTTATTCCGGATTGTAATGTGGGCGAACCCGCGCCGCCGGTAGGACGTTGCTGTTATGTCGTAGGGATCGATACTCTCTGCGCCGATAATCTCGAGCCAGCGTGTACCGGCTTGGGCGGATACGATTGGAACCGTTACCTGAACTGCGACGATCATCCATGCGTGGTCGCGGGATGCGATTACACGGTCGGTGATGTCAACGGCAGCGACAGCTACAACGGTCTCGATATCACCTACGGCGTTGCTTTCTTCAAGGGCGGTCCCGATCCTATGTGTCCTTATGGCTCTTGTCTTATTCCTCCCTGTGATGCGTTTTTCTATTGCGGTGACGTTAACGCCAGTTGTTCCTATAACGGTCTGGATATTACCTACGGAGTCGCATACTTCAAAGGCGGTCCCGGACCCATGAACTGCGCCGACTGCCCGCCGATAGAATAGGGTAAAGACATTTTTTAAAACTCAGGGTTAATCGAGTTTGTTGTGAACCGGGCTTCTCTTCGGAGAAGCCCGGTTTATTTGTAATTGGCAAACTTCTTAATTTGCAGATGATAATATATATAGAATTCAGCCGGTTGACGGTTGCGGGCAGCGAAATTAATATCGGAAAATCCTATTATGATAAATGGGCAATTTGCAAATTAATTCGCGCCGAATTTTATACTACCCTTTAATCAACAAATTCTTTTTAGAATTATTTTAAAAGGGTCACTTTAAACTGCGCTTTTTTATTGCCCGAAAGCGCCTTTATCAGATAAATTCCGCTTTCAACTTCAGCGCCGCTGTCGTCGCGGCCGTTCCAGGTGTAAAAGGAAGTTAATGGACTCTTATTGACTATTCTTTCGGATCTGATTCTTTCGCCTAAAATATTGTAAATTCTAATTTGAAAATATTCGCCATTCCCGCCGACCATAGAAATAGTTGTCGAATTGTTGAAAGGATTAGGATAAACTCGGGCGATTAGTGATTTTGATGGCAGTTCAACGTCTAAATCATCAATTGCGACAATTTCCGGTTCTTCCATAATAATCATACTGCCAGGATCTACATTGGTTGTTTCCGCAACAGCGCCTGATTGGAAATGAATGCGTATAGAAAGCCGCGAAGCGTTGCCGGTACCGAAATGCACTACCAGCTCGTTTGTTCCATGAACAGTAGCATGGCTGGATATCTCTCGCATAGCCTTGAACTTGTAATACCTGTCTCCTTGCTCTTGAGAAAAAAGCTCAACGATCGCCCCTAAAGCAAGCGTATTTGTATTGCGACCTTTAACTTTGATTTTAACGAAATTGGTGTCGACATTTTGATTGATAAAAACAAAATTCTGTTCATAGCAGCAGTTAGCCGCGATAATATCCATCTGACCGTCATTATTAATGTCCCCGGTTGAACACCCAAAGCCGTTACCAAGCAGATAAACTCCAGACGGGATACTTACGTCCGTGAAAACGCCGGTGCTATCGTTAAGATATAGCATTTTGGGTTCGGTGGATCTGTTTACGAACAAATCGAGATCTCCGTCATTATCAAAGTCGGTAAAACTGGCCCCGCGGCTATACCCCTGGCACCCTGTATTTGATTGCGCAGTAATATTTGTGAAAAAACCTGTACCGTCATTTTCCCACATGGTATTTGTGCCGAAACCGGAAGATAAATAGATATCAAAATCTTTGTCATTGTCGATATCGCCGAAAGTGATTCCCTGTCCGAATCCGAAACCGCCCTGGTTTGTATTTGTAGATATATCGGTAAACGTGCCGTCACCATTATTGCGGAATAGAGCGCCATGGTTCAGTTCCCAATTGCCCGCATTGAATAAATCATCATCATAATCTCCATCGATATCGAAGAATACCGGACAAAATACGTTCTCAATATTTTCCAGTCCCGATCCTGGTGTGATATCTATAAATGAGCCGCCTGAATATTGCATTAATCTATCGCTTTTAAGAATACAAAGTCCATGCGACGGAGATAATTGAAAGAATGCAGCTCCGATGGCGTTAATTACATTTAAATTATAGGCCTGAGCCATTTGGTTGAAGGGATTAGGGGCATTATTTATAAAAAGCTTGGCCCTGTTTCCGAAATCTGCCCCCGTAACGTAAAAATCCGGCAACGAATCCATATTAACATCAGCTACTGTCACATTTAAATATTCGTTGTTGATGCCATTTATTCCATAGTAATTGCTCATATCGGTAAAGGAATCTCCCTGCCGCACATAAAGCCTATGACTGCCGGTGTAATTAATAAGAAATATTTCGTTGACGTTGTCATTGTCGATATCGATAATCGATACCCCCGAGCTAAAATCATTATGAAGTATATTTAGTTCATATGAGGATTCGAGGAATGTCACCTGACCCCATATATTGGAGACCATTAATTCCATTATCCCACATATCAGAATTAAGCAACGCATAATTCCTCCTAGTCAATAATACATATACTTATACAAAAGCAAATTAAGAATAATCTGAAATATTGTCAAGTTATTTCTCTGGTTTAAACATCAATAAAGCCGGAACCGATAATATAGTATGTAAAAATCTGGATCTTACCGAATAAGCCATAGAGATTTTATTTGACAAGACAAAGAAAAAAACTTAATTTCAAAAGTTGGTCAGTGTATCTTATGGAAATGACGTTAGTTAGCAGAAAAAGGTAATGTTGAGAAGAAAGGTGTTGGAGCAGATCTTTTGGGGGACATGTCAAATTAACTTATTGAAAGGTATCGCATTATAAAGTTTCGGAGGTTCATCAGTGGATAATACCGAGAAGTTAAGAAAAATCTTTTCAGAAGCCCTGAATATTAAGATTGAAACAGTTACTGACAGTCTGGAGTATAACTCTATTCCAGAATGGGATTCAGTCGCGCACATGTCATTGGTTGCCGCCATTGACGGCGGTTTTGACATAATGCTGGATACGGACGACGTGATTGATATGAGCTCATTCGGCAAGGCAAAAGAAATATTAAAGAAATATGATGTGGAGTTTTAGATGTTATCCGGGAAATATGCCCTAATAACCGGCGCCAATCGGGGGATAGGCAAAGCGATTGCCAAAATTTTCGCTCGAAACAGGTGCAATATTATAGCTAACAGCCGGACCGAGGGTTCCCTCGATGAATTGGGCGCGAAACTGAAAGATCAATATAAAATTCAATTTTCTCCGTTTTATTTTGACGTTTCCGATCCGGACCAGGTTAAGAATTCTTTTAAAGAGTTAATTAAAATTACAAAAAACCTGGATATTGTCGTTAATAATGCCGGCGTATTGGACAATAATCTTCTGGGGATGGTCAATAATAAGATAATAAACGATGTTTTTTCTGTAAACACATTCGCTATCATTTATATAATGCAATATGCGTCAAGGTTAATGATGAAGAATCAAAAGGGGTCTATTATTAATATTAGCTCCATAGTTGGTGTAAGCGGCAACGCCGGCCAGGTTGTTTATAGCGGGAGCAAATCAGCGCTTCTGGGTATAACAAAATCGGCCGCCAAGGAATTAGCGACTTATAATATCAGGGTGAATGCGATAGCCCCTGGTTTTATCGATACCGACATGATAAGGTCACTATCCCCGGAAAAATACAAAGAGCGTTTGGATTCCATTAAAATGAAAAGGATAGGTACTACCGAGGATGTTGCTAACTGCGCCCTGTTTCTGGCCTCGGATTTATCTTCATATATCACCGGCCAGGTTATCGGTGTTGACGGAGGCATGTTGATTTGACCTTTTTTAGCGATTTTAAGCGGTTTGAAGATAAAATCGTCGCAATCGAACCGGAAGGAAAAAAATACACATATAAATCTTTACTGGAGGAAAGCGATAGGTTTATAGAAAATCTCGATTCCAGAAAAAAAAACCTCATTTTTATCTTATGCAAAAACTGTTTTGAGGCTCTGGTCGGATATATCGGATCATTAAGATCGGGTTCCGCCGGAATTCTTCTACCCTCCAATATAGATAGAGATTCCTTGGATAACCTTAAAAAACTGTATAAACCGGATTATATATGGCAGCCTTTAAACGATGTGAATTGTAAATATAATTTTAAGAATTATTTTTTAGCGCAGACCAATGTCATTCGTGATGAAGAAATCCATTCTGATCTTGTCCTGCTTCTATCGACTTCGGGAAGTACTGGAAGCCCGAAGATGGTACGATTGACGGTATCGAATCTCGATGAAAATGCAAAATCAATCGCTGAATATTTAAAGCTCCGTGATGACGAAAGGCCGATAACGACACTGCCAATGCATTATTCGTATGGCCTTTCGGTTATTAACAGTCATCTGAAGGTTGGTGCGACAATTCTGTTGACGAACGATTCGCTGGTCTCCCGTCCTTTCTGGGACTATTTCCTCTCATCCAAAGCTACCTCCATAGCCGGGGTGCCGTATAATTATGAAATCCTGAGAAGGATAAATTTCTTCGATATGAATCTGGGCAATCTCAAAACCATGACCCAGGCAGGCGGAAAGCTAACCCCCAAATATGCGCTGGAATTCGCTAAGTTCGCTTACGAGAAAAAAATCGGCTTTTTCATTATGTATGGTCAGACGGAAGCTACAGCGCGTATATCATATTTACCTCCCGAGATAGCTATAAAAAAATACAGAAGTATTGGAATCGCAATCCCTAAAGGTAAGATTTGTCTCATTGACGATAACGGTAATACGATTAACAATCCCAATATTCAAGGGGAACTTGTTTATCGGGGTCCCAACGTCATGCTGGGATATGCCACAAGCGTAAGCGATTTAGCAAAGGGCGATGAACTTAAAGGAGTGTTGAAAACCGGGGATATAGCGTTTTCTGACGAAGAGGGCTATTTTTATGTAACCGGCCGGGAGAAGAGATTTATAAAAATTTACGGAAACAGAGTGAATCTTGATGAAATCGAGCATTTTCTCAAGGAACAAGGCTATAACGGGGTATGCGGGGGAAATGACGATCAGATGTATATCGCTATAACCGATAACGGGAAAACCTATGCCGTGGAAAAAATAATTTCCGGTAAATACGCTTTTCGCCCCGGTTCGTTTAAGGTAATGGAAGTAAAGGAGATTTTTAAAAGTACCTCAGGGAAAATTCTCTATGATAAGATATTCAGGGATATCGACGATTGATTGAATTAGAACAGATATTCATAATTCCTCCATACAGCCTGAAAAGAGACGAAAAACAGGCGATGATCACGGATCAAATTAACGGATTAAATTCACATCATTCCGAAAAATGTGAACCTTACAGAAAAATCCAGAAAGCCTATGGCGCTTATGGGAAAAAACACTCAAAAATAGAGGATTTTCCGTTTATACCGGTTAGACTTTTTAAGGATTTTGATTTAAAATCGATAGCGGATAATGAAGTAATTAAAACTCTCACGTCATCAGGGACAACCTCAAGTAAGGTATCCAGGATATTCCTGGATAAAACTACATCGAAATTTCAGACAAAAGCTTTATCCGTAATAGTACAGGATTTTATCGGCTCGAAGCGGCTTCCCATGCTCATAGTCGATACTCCCAACGTTATTAAGGATCGAAGGCTTTTTTCCGCACGTGGGGCAGGGATACTCGGCATGTCGAATTTCGGACGGCATCATCTTTATTTGCTGGACGACAAACTTGAATTAAGGTTGAATGATCTTCTGGAATTTCTGGAAAAATATAAAAATGAGAAGATCCTCATTTTCGGATTCACTTTTATAGTCTGGCTTAATTTATATGAGGAGCTAAAAAAGAATAATATTGAGATAAGTCTTGAAAATGCGATCCTGATTCATAGCGGCGGCTGGAAGAAATTAACTGACCGGCAGATTGATAACACGGTGTTTAAGAGCGAACTAAAAGATAATTTTGGTATAAGTAAAATCCATAATTTTTATGGAATGGTTGAACAAGTTGGTTCCGTTTTTATGGAATGTGAGTTCGGCTATTTTCATTCTCCTTCGTTCTCGGAGATTATTATTCGCAACTCCGATGATTGGTCTTTAATGAAATTCGGAGAAGAAGGTGTCGTTGAAGCATTGTCTGTTTTGCCGTATAGCTATCCCGGCCATGTTCTACTTACGGAGGATATCGGCATTATTTATGGGGAGGACGATTGTCAATGCGGCAGGATGGGCAAATATTTCAAAATTATAGGCAGGATTCCAGAAGCTGAAATAAGAGGATGCAGCGATACCTATGAAGAATAAAAAGAATACCTCCTATGCAATATTGGCGCCTCTGGGTTCGAACGAGGAATTGATTTGCAATGAAATAATCCTAAAACCGTTTGATGACATTATATTGGCTTTTATAAAGGACGTCTCCGATACAATCCTAAAGGATATTTCTTTTAGAAAATACCCCGAACTGATTGCCATGGCATTCTGGATGAGAATATCAAATGTCTCGAGGCTGAAATCTGATTTTTTAAAGCTAAAAGGGGAAAGTTTATGGTTGGGTCGCGGAATCGTGTTTCATATCGCTCCATCAAATGTCGATACAATTTTTGTCTATTCCTGGTTTTTATCGATGCTTGTCGGAAATATTAACATCGTAAGAATATCGAGCAGGTTGAATGAACCCGTTAAAGTGCTTTTAGATTTAATAAACAATATCGCAAATAAGATAGAATATTCGGAATTTAAAAATCGCTTCTTAATTATACAATATGAGCATAACGATGAGATTACGGGGCATTTTTCATCGCTCTGTAACGTAAGAGTGATATGGGGTGGGGATGAAACCATAAGAAGAATTAGGCAAATACGGTTAAATCCGACCGCCACCGAACTGGTTTTCGCCGATAAGTTTTCTTTCTGTCTGATTGGCGCCGAAGCGTTTTGCTCTTCCGCTGCTAAAGATAAAATAATGAATAATTTCTATAACGATGCCTACTGGTTCGGACAGAATGCGTGCTCATCGCCGAGATTGGTCGTATGGTTGGGCGAAGCCAATGTTGTGGAAAAGGCGCGAGAAGAATTTTGGAATCTCCTGAGCGTAATCGTAAAAATGAAACTGGAAAACGCCCCGGCCATTGCGGTCAACAAGCTTGTATCCGAATGCGCTCTGGCGATTAATTCAAAAGGCGTTCTACAAATGGAGAAATCTGATACTAGTTTGATAAACAGAATATTCATAAACGATCCGGATGATATTGACAGAGAGAACCATTGTGGGGGAGGATTGTTTTATGAATACAAAATAGGGAATCTGGAAGAATTGCATAAGATAATCAGCCCCAAGGACCAAACCATCAGCGTTTTCGGCGTTGATGAAGAAGAATTACGAAAATTAATTTACGATTGTCTACCCTTGGGAATTAGCAGAATCGTTCCCGTGGGCCGGTCTTTAGATTTCTCTTCAACCTGGGATGGTTATAATTTGCTGAGGGAATTCTGCAGAGAAATTGAAATATCTATATAGGCTTCAAAATAGTAAAAGATGACAGTTACTGAAATAATAGAATTCAAAGAAGAGGAACTTGATGAATTGTCCAAATTTCTTTATGATAATAGCCCCGATCATCCTGAAATAGCAAATAAGGATCTTCTGCTCTGGACCAAAAGTTATAGATTTATATCGCGATCAAAGATTGACATTGTAGGTTATATCGCTCAAATACCTCAAATATTCCGCTATAGAGATAAAAATAAACAAAAGGGAATCGAGCGTATAGGTTGGAGTACAACCTTAGTTCTAAAGGATTTCGGCGATTTGCCGGATGCGGCTCGGCGTCGCACTGCATACACTCATGAACTCTTATCTAAGGTCGAAAATAATCCGCCCTGGCAATTCGCAGCCGTTGGGGTTGTCCCCGAGATTGAGGAATTTTATAGAATCAGGAACCATATCGTGCGGCATGATTGCGTTAAAATGTATTCACGATTCGCCGATCCCTTAAGAATGCTTCGATACGTTAAGAAATCGACGGCATATTCTTTTCCGATTAAAATGCTAAACTGCCTATTGGGGTATAGCCAAATTCCGGCTTCAAATAAAATAGAAAAAATAACCATGTTTAATCCGGAATGGGATAATGATTGGAATTTGCTGCTTTCGTCTAACTATGAATTGTATGGGGAACGGACTGCTGAATTCCTGAATTATAAACTGTCACAGCCAAATAAAAATTATATCACTTATATTCATGCGGATAGAGGATACATAATTTTCAGGGAGGCCAGGCATTTCGTAAAGGACCTGCATATTGTTAAAATATGCGATTTGGTTGGAACCGAAAACGCCAGATTTGATCTGATTGGTCTGGCGCTCGATTATGCTAAGATTATTAATGCCTATGGCATTGTGGCTCTGGGATCCGCCACCGATGAGCCTTTTTATAGAAGAAGCGGTTTATTCATTTCTAAACCTTACGTTGTCACCCTTAATCCAAAAATAACCTCCACTATGCACGTAACCTTTTTCGACGCTGATCTGGATAATCTGTGGTAGGTTGTCTCGACCTATTAGAATAATATGCCAGAAAATAATTCTACTGAAAAAAAAGCCGGCAGGTATTTAAAAAGACTTATCAAATTAATATTGTTTATTGCAGTTGTCTATTTTGCCGGAAAGCAATTTATAAACAATTGGTCGGATGTATCGGGATACGATTGGAATATAAACTATATATTTTTAATGCTCTCGTTTATTTTTCAATTATCCACATTGATACTGTTTTCCAAATCATGGTGCATGGTGCTGAAAGCTTTGGGATTCGAAATAAGTCTGAAACAGGGATTCAATATCAGCTATCTGGCTAACCTGGGGCGGTATATTCCCGGAAAATTCTGGCAGCTATTTGGCATGATTTATCTTTTAAAGCAGGTAAATATCGGGAAAAAAACCGCCTTCGCCTCCTGGGCGCTGTCATGGATTTATGGCATTCCGCCGGGATTCTTGTTGTGCGGTATTGCAGCCTTTTTTTATGGTGATTTACTATCGGAATTGCTCGGCGGAATTTTCAATGACAGTTTGTATATAGCCGTATTTATATTTTGCGTAATTGCTTTATCGGTTTTATTTTTATTCATTCCCGATTATTCTATTAAGTTCCTGAATTTAATTCTTAAATTACTGAAAAGAGATAAAATCGTTTTTAAATTTAAAAAATCGATGGCGATAAAGGTCTATTCGATATATTTTATATCATGGATTAATTATGGATTGGCTTTTTATTTTCTGATAAGGGGTCTTGATTTCAGTTCTGATGTTCCGTTTATGGTTGGACTGGGTTCATTTGTACTGGCATACCTGGTCGGTCTTCTGGCCTTATTTTCGCCGGGGGGGTTGGGAGTTAGAGAGTTAATATTGAATTCGCTGCTGACCCCGTATTTCGGTCCGGTCGCCGCCGGAATTGTGGTCGCCGCACGAGTCTGGAGCCTTATCGCCGAAATATCGGCGGCGGGCATAGCGTTACTTCTCTATGTAAAAAATAAGGGAATATGAAATTGGATAAAAAGAAAGAACCCAGGATTTTACCGGCGAACACTGCTTTGAATAGAATAGAAAAATCAGCCTATTTTACCCCTTTATCATTCATAATAATTCTGTTCGCCTTTGTAATATTTTTCAAGGATTTTATATTTTCAAACCAGATTTTTCACAGTGGAGATCTGGTTCAGGCCGGTTTCTTTTTCAGATCCTTTTTTGTCAATTATTTTTTAAGTAACGGCGCTGTTCCTCAATGGGATCCATATATCTTTGGCGGTTTGCCGTTTGTAGACGCTTTCCATGGCGATATATTTTATCCTTTTTCAAAGCTTGTATTTCTAGATCCGCTTTTCAAATTTCTATCATATAATTTAATTTTGCATATCTATCTGTCTGGTATTTTTACGTACTTCTGCGCCAGGCAATTCAAACTATCAAAAATAGCCTCTCTTATGTCTGCCATCGCCTACATGTTTTCGGCTTATCTGATTTCCCTGATCGCGCCGTTTCATGACGGGAAAATATTCGCAACATCCCTTTTTCCTCTTTCGATTCTTTTTCTCGAAAGGGGTTTCGAGAAAAAATCGTTTTTAAATTTTTCCATCTATGGCGCAGTGGTTGGCGCAATTATTTTAACCTCGCATGCGCAAATGGCATATTTTACGTTGTGGGCTAACTGCCTGTATACAATTTTTAAGTTGATTTTTTTGTATATAAAAAAGAAATCTATAACTCAAATCGCGCATAAGGGTTTATTAACCGTTTACGGTGTTATAATAGGCCTTATGATTTCAGCCATCCAATTTTATCCGGGGTATCATTACACCAAAAATTATTCGCCGAGATCGGAGGTCAAAAAGGGTTGGGACTGGGCTACCTCGTGGTCTTTGCATGAGGAGGAGGTTTTTTCCATTCTGATTCCGGAATTCGCCGGCGCAAACACAACTAAGGCCCAAACATACTATTGGGGTAAAAACGCTTTTAAGGACAATTCTGAAACCGTTGGAATAATCGCCTTATTTTTGGCAATAATTGGAATCATTTTTTATAGAAGGAAAGAAGCGTATTTTTTCGGAGGACTGGCTTTATTCTCGCTAATATACGCTTTAGGCGCCAATACTCCTTTTTTCAGGCTGTTTTATAATATTGTGTTCATGGTTAAATCTTTGCGGGCTCCCTCCATGATCATGTTTTTATTTGTGTTTTCCATTGCGATTCTGGCCGGTATGGGCTTGCAGTATTTATTGGAATTTAAATCCGGATCTTCAAAAAGGGATAAAAAAACGCTAAACTATATTATTTTCGGTTTTCCGGGATTAATATTATTCTTGGCGCTAATTTTCAGTATAGCGGGCCGCGGCGCGCTCAAATTATGGTGCTCGCTTTTTTATAACGACGCTTCCACAACAATGGTCCAGCAGGGAATAAGCAAATTCGATGTTGCGGTTATGAATCTGCCAGCTATTCAATCGGGCGCCTGGCTGGGATTTTTATTTGTTTTGATTGCTTCGCTTTGTGTCTGGTTGTATACTCATAAAAAGGCAGGGATAATTGTAATAATTATTCTATTAATGATTCCCATAATCAACAGCCTTCGGTTTAACAGCAGGTTTATAAGCCTGTTTGATCCGAATCCGTATTTACGGACAAACAGCGTCGCGGAGTATCTTAAAAAAGACCCCGCCAAGTTTCGGGTTCAGGACTTTACCCAGAATTCCCGGCTAAATTTGGCTTATCACGGTATTGAGCTTGTAACCGGTTATCATGGAAACCAGTTGAAATGGTATGATCAGTTGCTGGGAGGGCCTTCTCAAAGGAATTTGTCAAATCCCAGATTGTTGAATTTGGTTGGCGCGAAATATATAATTATTCCCTCCAACCAGCGAATCCCGGAGGGATATTTCGGGGCAAAACCGGTTACAAATGTGCAGAATTATCCGGGCGGTCAAATATTGAGAAACGATAACGCCTTTCCAAGGGTCTTCCTGACCGATAGAGTAATGTTATTGGAGAATGTGGAGGCTATTGATAATCTGGTTTTAAGAGGTAAAGATGATTTAAGAGATATAGTTTACCTTGAAGAACAACCCGATATCGTACTTCCCGATTCTTCTCAGATTGGCGATTCCGCGTGGATTGAGTCTTACGCGATAGATTCAGTACTGGTTTTCACAAGAACTCAAAATAACAATATCCTG
Source organism: uncultured bacterium (assembly GCA_965602185.1). Taxonomy (GTDB): domain Bacteria; phylum Zixibacteria; class MSB-5A5; order UBA10806; family UBA10806. Next base: position 1,574 of record CBFCYP010000044.1, on the reverse strand, counting down.
GTTTTGACGGATAATTATTATGAGTCCTGGAAGGTTCTCGTTGATGGCGTTCCCGGAAGAATATTGAGAGCATATGGAAGTTTCAGGGCGGTCGCAATACCCGCAGGTACGCAAAAAGTGCTGTTTAAATATGAATCCAAACGGTATAGAACGGGAAAAACGATTACAATGGCCACGCTATTATACCTGGTGCTCATCTTTGGATATTTTTCTGTAAGAGGTATTGTGCCTAAATTCAGGACTCAAAAGTAGATTAATTATCGCCTGTTTATGAATGATATGGCAAAGACATTATATATAGTTATCGGGTGCGATACCGATCCCGACCGCCGGGATTTCATTGATAATATATCGGGGGAAAAATTATCCTGGCGGGGAATGACCGAAGGCATACCGGAAACAAAATCGGCCGTTTCCCATATTACCGACTACACCGGAAAAAAACCGGTGTTTACCTGGCTTATCAGGGCGGACGAACAAATAAAATGTATTTACGGCGACTATGGTTGGGTTTTGAATGAATACAAGCAGTTTTTGAACGAACTTGAGAACTCCGGGGATGAAATCGGCTGGCATCCGCATTTTTATAAGTATGATGTTAAGCATAAAATTTGGTACCAGGAATTGAAGGACGTAAGCTGGCAGTGCCTGATGCTGGAATCGGCATATAAATCATTTAATGAGATTTTCCCGGGAAAACCTCGAAGTGTTCGTATGGGGTGGGTATATCACAACAACGAAACTATGAAAAAACTGGATGAGCTTGGCGTTAGAATAGATTTTTCCGCCATCCCGGGGCTCAGGACCAATCTCGGGAAAAATATAAAATTCCCCTATAATATCTATGATTGGTTTTCCGCCGGGAGCGAAATGTATCATCCATCGGATGCTGATTATCGAAGAGCCGCAAGAAAAGGTGAGCGCGCGCTTTCGATACTTGAGGCGCCGAATTTCGCCTCCCATTCATGGTTCTGGGGGATGGTGTTCGGATTGCAGATGGCCAGAAAGATGAAAGATCCCACGCAGATAATTCAAGCCGTAAGAAAACCTACATTCTGGGTGAATCTTACAACCGTCCCAAGGCTTTTTACGCCGCTCGTTAGGAGCCTTGGAAAGGAGCTAAGAAAAACAAAAAAAACGAATGTCTTTTTTATGACTTATTTCCACGCAGATGAGCTTATCGAAAATAATAGCGCAATATACAATAAGGAAAATTTAAGGCAAAACCTGGTCAATATTTCCGAAATTTGCATGAAACTGAATATCCCCTTCACATTCATTAAGGCTGGGGAAATTCCTTTGCTTGATAATGGATATGCCATTTTACGCAAATAAGTTGACAGAATCCGATCCCTTATGAAAAAAACAATACTTGACAAATGTGGAGAGAAATCATTATATTTTTCTAAGAAAGGGGATTTTGATAGGTCTTGATTTGCATTTAAACATGATAAATGATGAATGGCATATGGGATTAGTAGGTCAATTATGATCGTTTCGAAATATCTGACGACCTCGATACTTCTTATATTGATAGGAGTCGTCTCAGTTGTTGCCGAAAATGAGGTCTGGAC
>CBFCYP010000043.1:0-21607 GCA_965602185.1 uncultured bacterium | reverse complement strand
CTACCAGTATTATTAATATGCATATCGCGTTTTTCATTACATTACCTTGATTGCGGCATCAGGATGTCTCCCGCCTCTGGCGGGACTCCATCCTGACGCATATATTTTGGCTTTTTTCATCGCATCCCGATTGTCAACCGTTATATACATCAATATAATAAAGGACCCAAAATTAACAAGGGGAAAATCAGGATCGAGATGCTGTAGGGACAGAACACTGTTCTATACCTATGGTTTCCGGATCAGGAAGGGGTTCCTGACCGCGCTTATTTAGTGGTCGGCGGAGATCCTCGTCTGCCGACACTACATTGGCGCACCGGGAGGTACGCCAACCACAATCCACAATAATGCCCGGGAGGTGGCCCGGTTCTGGATCCCGGATCGGTTCGATTGAGCTCACCGAAATCAAGTCCGGGATGACAAACTAAACAGGCCGGACAGGAATGTCCGGCCTACAAGAGAGGGATATAAAAACTAATCTGTTTTACGGCACCCGGTAGACCATGGAGTTAATATGCATACCCGCCCCCACCGACGCGAAAACGATTATATCGTCGCTTTTCAATTCGTAATTTTTGAGCTTGTTTTTAATCACCATATCCAAAAGCATCGGTAATGTCGCCACCGAGCTGTTGCCCAGGCGGGAGATAATCATCGGCATGACATACAAAGGCACGGTTTTTTCGCCGTAAAGCTTATAGATTCGCTTCAGAATCGCCTCATCCATCTTGGAGTTGGCCTGGTGTATGAGCACCTTGTTGACGTCGCTCAAATGCAGTTTCGCCTTTTCAAGGGCATCCTTGACGACCAGCGGCACGGTGCTTATGGCGTATTGATACAGTTTGTGGCCGTCCATCTTCAGATACAATACGTCGTCTCCGTTTGCGGAATTGAACGATCTATCCATCCACAGCATGTAAGCGTGATTGAGAGTATCCGATCTCGTCGCGTGCGACAGGATGCCTGTTTGCCTGACACTGGTCTTTGCCTCCAGGATGCCGGCGCCGGCGCCGTCGGCGTAGATCATGCTGTCTCGGTCGTGTGGATCGGAGACTCTCGATAAAATCTCGGCCCCTATTACCAGCGCTCTTTTCGCGTCGCCCGATTTAAGGAAATAATTCGCCTGAATCATCGCCTGCAACCAGCCCGGGCATCCGAAGGGAAGATCATAGGCGATTGTCCCGGGATTCTCTATTTTCAGCTTATGCTTAACCCGGGAAGCCAGATTGGGAACGAAATCGGATCTCCTGTTATCCGGTCTTACGTCACCAAAATTATGCGCGACAATAATATAATCAAGGCTTTCCTTATCTATTCCCGACGATTCCAGGGCATCTTTTGCCGCGAAATAGGCGATATCCGAGGTTAGCAGATCATCTGAGACATATCTTCTCTCGATGATCCCGGTTATCTCTTCTAATTTGCCGACGGTCTCCTCATTCGTTTTCTCGATTTTTTTCTTTTCCGATTCATAGAAATCATGGTGAAGAAAATCTTTGTTTGAGACCTTCCTTGACGGTATATAGCTGCCGGTCCCGACGATAACGGAATTGATGCTTTTGCTTACCATACCTTATTTTCCCCCGGTCCAATCATAATAATCCACTACTATGGCGAAATTCATACTTATTGTCAACATGTTTAAAAGCAGGAGACATATTTCTTTGGGCTATAAGAATATCCATTTTCGCGACCCCGGAATAATCTGTTTTCCAGCTGGGTGATGTTTCTTAGAAAATCATTCTTTACTGTCTATCGAATGCTATTATAACCTGTCCCTCGGTCGAAATGGGCCAGCTTTTTTCCTCGAGATCGGGAGCCCCGGATACCTCAACCGTGCCGGAAAACTTCAGCCGGATATCGGATTTGACGGGCAATCCCGAAACCTCGTCCATTTTGATCAATCCTTTTTGATCGCCCTCAATATCATAAGACAGGGAGAATAGCCCCATGTCAATCCCCTCGGAATTCGGATTGGATCTAACTATAGATAAAACGTCGATGTCCGCAATCCCGTCCTTCCTCGAAAGCATGGTATAGTCGGATTCGACAATAACCGGAAAACCGACGTCCATGGCGATATCGGTATGCCAGCTGTCGCCGGTATCGACCGGGTTCTCCGGATAAAAAGCGGTCATCTGCTCAAATGACTGACGCATGGCCTCATCGCCGAATTGCTTTCGGAGGCCGCTTATAATTTCATTCCGCTGGCGTGAGTCGGGAATGTTTAATTCGTCTATGATCTTATCGATAATCTCCTGAAAACCGTCGAGGCGCTTTACCTTTCCCTCCGGAGTGACTTCCATCGTGATCTCCGAGCCTACCAGGATTTTGTATCCTATCATGGATGGGTCAATATAATCAGGCATATTATCTGAATCGAATTCAACTTTTTGCATGCCGAATCTCTGAGAGCTTTTTATTCGCGCGTATCTTGCAGATATCTCGTAATTCCCGGCATCATTTTTCGCCAAGATATCATAATCCCATACCAGCAGCAGATTCTGCTCCATCCGTTGCTCTTCACCATCGATTGTCTGTTTAACCTGCTTGTTCATTTCCATGGAACATAGGTAGCTTGCACCCGGAGCAAAATTCAATTTCGGCCTGATAGGATTTTCAGCGCTCAGGGGCGTACAAATAGAAAGAATAATTATGATAACCGCGATTTGACTGATTTTTCGTATCATCAAAGACTCCTGACAGTTTTTTCCATACGCATTCGTAATAATACAATAAAATTCAATCGATTCAATGATATTATTTAAAAAAGGCTTTGTTCCATCATCGATCGACAGATTTCGTGATAAATCGCCACGCAAAGAAAGCGAAATCGTGTAATAAAAACACGATAGAAATATAAGACAATCGTCAACCTGCTGTTATTTAATGGCTTGCGATTCCAACATTACGGCACAATAATTGCACATTTAAGTTTGAGAAAACTTGAAAGGAGATTACGATGAACAGGACAAAAGAGATAAGTTTGGGATTGATCTGGGGCGCTTTGGCGGCGCTTCTTATCATGCTTTTTATTTTTGTTGAAGGAAAAGCGGCGAATCCCGGCACTGATGGCGGAGAGATAGAGATTACCATTTCGGCCGATTCGGTGCATTTCGAACTTGATAAAGACGGCAGCATAAAATCGGTTACCGTTGGCAAAGACCGATTCGAAAAAACATCTTCCGGAATAAGGATTGAGGATGAAATTATAATTGAAAACGGGCGGGTTTTTATTGATGGCGTCGAGATTACCGAAGGCGAACTGGATAGACTCGCTGTGGACAGCGAATATAGCGTACCATACATTGGATGGACTGAGGGCGGACACAAGAATAGATATGTGAAAAGAGAAAGGCTGGCAACGGTATATATGGATACGGTTGATGATGTTGTCAAATTTTCAGACATCGTAATTCGTAATGACGAACATGTGACAGGAGATGTCGTATCCTTGTGCGGCGATGTAGATATATACGGCCTGGTTGACGGGGATGTCGCGGTTCTAAGCGGTGATCTGTGCGTATATGGTGAAGTAAGCGGCGATGCGGTGGCGGTTTTTGGTGATGTTTACCTCGAAGATTGCTACGTGGGCGGCGATGTGGCAGCCCCTTTCGGAGAGGTTTTTCGCGAGGAAGGAGTAACCGTCAGGGGAGACATCACTACAACGAAGAACGGCGGCGTTTATATTAATGGCGTTTATATGACCGGACTTGGATTTACAGTTCGATACAACAGGGTCGAAGGTCTGGGAGTATTTTCCACACTTGACTACGATGACAGGGAAAAAAGACATCCGTCCGTTGATCTATTTGGTGGCTATGCATTTACTCTGAAACGATGGGAATATGATTTCGGAATCAGCCACAGGTTTTTCGATGGTTGGAGTCCCTATATTGACGTGAGCATGTTTCAGCTTGCGGAATCATCTGATAAATGGATACTGACGGAGCCGGAAAACTCTATAGCTGCGGCCCTCCTAAAAGAGGATTTCTATGATTTTTACTGGAAAAGAGGTTTTTCAGGAGAAATCGGGTTGAGTTACAAAGGAGATTTCGCTGCCGGTGTGGGCTACTCGGCCGCGAAAATCCAAAACCTGAAAAGGACCGCCAGTAAAGCCCTTTTCGGGGGCAAAAAGGAATTCAGGGAAAACTGGTCTACGGTTCTTTATGATACGTTGGCCGTTGCGGGAATTGATGGAAAACTTAAAGAGATTGAATTCAAAGCAAGTTACGACACCCGGGATTATAAGGAAGATCCAGAATCGGGAATATTTACGAATCTGGTATATAGGCAGGCCCTCGATTCAGATTCAGCGGATTTCGATTACGAAACAATGGATGCGGAACTGAAATACTATTTCCCCATGGCCACGGATCAAACGCTTTTCTTTCGCTTTCGCGGTGGATATTCCGATGATGATCTTCCGCTGTTCAGACGTTATTTTATCGGGGGAATTGGTTCCTTGAGGGGATATGAATATAAGGAGTTTCAGGGGAACCGTTACATACTTTTCAATGCCGATTACATCTGGCGCTTTTTCGACAGTTCTTTTGGCGCCGGGGTCTTTTTTGACGCCGGAAAAGCGGCATTTTCCGGAACCGAATTCGAGGATGAGGACCTTTATACCGATATCGGCATAGCATTTCTCGTCGGTGAAGATTTCAGGATAAACCTGGCGCAGCGGCTTGACGACATGGATAAATCACCGGTTTTATCTCTGCGGGGGAAGATCCTATTTTAAATGGCTTTGTTTGGAAAGGTTCGGATCGAATTAACGTTGTAAACGGTTTGGGTTGCAAATATATGGAAATATAGTTATCTATTTTCGCGGGATGGGAATTTTCTGTATTTTATGGCGTGGTAATGCGAATTAGGCGAATTCATTTAATTCTTATAACATTGCTTCTGTTCCAATACCCGGTTTCAAATGCGTTAGATCTGCGGTTTTCTTCGATAGAGTTTGAGGAAGGAGAGATTGCAGCTAAATTGTTGGTAAGCGATTCCCTCCCTACGGATTTAGTCGGCTATATCAAGAAGGGCGTGCCGATAAGTTTCGAATATAAGATGGAATTATGGGAATCGAGATTGGGATGGCTCGATAAGCATATCGTAAACAAAGGAGTTACGTACAAACTCCGTTATGACACATGGGAAAAGGAATACACGATATTAACGGAACAATCGGACATGATTATTGAAAATCATCTCGATAAAGATCGTGAAGCGACAGACCTGGTGAAATCATCCGGGCTTCTGAAAATGAAGCTCAAAGACACGACCGGGCAATTTTACATAACCGGAAAGCTTACCGTCAGGACCATGAGCCTATCCAATTTAAAGGAGGTCGAATCCTGGCTGAAAGGGGAAATCTCGGGCGCGAAAAAGCCCGTTATTAAAGATGCTCCCGACAAATTAGGAGAATTTTTATTCAATACGGCGCTTAAAATCTCCGGTTTAAAAAATATTTCCGAAGAAATCCGAACTCCATTTTTTATGATTGAAGACGGCAAAGTTGTTTTTCAGGAAGGAGAATAGCGAAATTTGCATATTACGGTAAGCCAAAATATACCATCCGGATAAATGACAACAGGTCGAATTTATAAGATTTTTTTGGCATGGTGGTTATTTGTCTTTTTTGAATGAATATGGACTTTTAAAACGGGGACTAAAGGCACTATTATAATTTTCAATGTATTAGCCTGATATAAAGCGGCCCAAATTTTCAATTCGCCGTTGACATATGGGCCTTGCTTTATTATTTTTAAATTTTGAATTTCGGGGAGGTTTAGAATTGGAAAAATTTCCTGAGTGTTTGAAATGCTCAAAAGGTGTACTTATTCCGCTGTCGGATTATGGTCGTGAGGGATCGGAAATCCGTTATAAAGCCTGGGTTTGCACCAATCCTGAATGCGGCTATAATATCAGGATTGACAATGGCGAAATTTCGCTGGGCAGGGTTTTAAAACATTCCGATAAATAGCCGTGGCATTCAAGGAATTATATACAAACAACATAGGCTGGAAAATAGGGGGAATCGTTCTGGCGCTCATGTTGTGGGTTCATCTGACCACTGAAAAAAACTATGAGGAAAAGTTTTCGGCGGAAATTGAATACGCAGGCTTACCCGAAGGCTTTTACGTGGAAAATATCGAACCGCCAGCCGCGGAAATTACGATTATAGGTTCCGGCAAGCAGCTCGCCCTACTGGGACTGGCAAAAAACCCCAAAATCAGAATCGATCTTTCGTCAATAAAAGAAGCCGGCACCTATAAGTATGATATTACTCTTCTGGAAATCTATAATATTGATCCTTACGATTACGCCAGTATCGATTTTCCGTCCGGGGATCATTGTAGCGTTTCAATCAAACGTAAGATATAATAACCCGTATGCTGGTCCTGGGAGTTGAGACATCCTGCGATGAAACATCGGCGGGAGTTGTTAATGACGGTCGCGAAATTCTATCCAACGTGATCCTTTCGCAGGAGATCCACGAGAAATACGGCGGAGTGGTGCCTGAATTGGCATCGAGAATTCATATAACGGAGCTCGTGGATATCATAGATACGGCTCTGGATAGAGCGCGTATCAAACTCGATGATCTGGATGGAATGGCGGTCACATACGGCCCCGGTCTGGTGGGGTGTCTTCTGGTGGGATTATCGTTCGTCAAATCGGTCCATCAATCTACCGGGATTCCTTACTATGGCGTAAACCATCTCGAAGGTCATATCTTTTCAAGCCCGCTTGAGCATTCGGAACTCAAAACGCCGCATATTACGCTGGTGGCATCGGGAGGCCATTCCAATCTATATTTCGTAGAGGATTGGGGGAATTACCGACTTCTGGGCTCCACCAGGGACGACGCTCCCGGAGAGGCGTTCGACAAGATCTCTAATCTTCTCGGATTGGGTTATCCCGGTGGGCCGGCGATCGAAAAGAAATCGAATGGCGGAAACAACGATTTTATAAATTTCCCCCGCGCCATGAAGGATAGGAATAACTACGAATTCTCATTTTCCGGATTAAAAACCGCCGTGGCTATTTATTTAAAAGATAAAACTCCTGAATTTATCACTGATCATCTCGCCGATATCGCCGCCTCGTTCCAGGAGGCGGTCTGCGAAATTCTGGTGATTAAGACCCTCAACGCCGCCGAGTTTTATAATGTTTCGCAGGTTTCGATAACGGGAGGTGTGGCCAGAAACCTAAGGCTTCGAGGACTATTCGAAGAGCGAAAACCGGCTAATTTAGAGATATTCATTCCCAGCCCTGAGTTATGCTCCGACAACGGCGCCATGGTTGCCGCCTGCGGATCGTTTCATCTGCAAAAAGGCGAAAGATCGGATCTCAGTTTAAACGCGATCCCGTATCTGGAGCTGTAATCTTTTAAAATCGATATACTATATAATAACAATTACTTTTTCTTCGGAACCCTCGTCAGCCGATAGACCACCGGATTGTCTCCGTCGGGACAGGAGATTGTCATTTCATCCTTGTTGTAATCCCTCCAGGGAACCTCGCCGCCGAACCGGAGCGCCGTGGCGAACGGCATCAATGAATGACGAGCCCAGATACAGAATTTCGGATCATCCCAGGAAAACTCATCGCCCTTCTTATACTCCGACGGGCATTTACCGCTTCCGAGGATATCCACAATCTTGAGCTTAACATCATATTCAGGCATACTAACCTCCCTGCTTTATTATATATCCCGATCCTCTTTACCAACATATAAAGATGATCCGCTTTTGTCGATCCTTTTCATATTTTCCGCCGATTTTTCAAACGATGTAATTGCGTAACAGTACAAACACCTGTAGCCGCAGGTATTGTAGGAGCCGATATCAACCGAATGCGAGCATAAACATCTTTTTCGCTGGCCGGGGTCTTTTTTATAAGGGATCTCAAGGTTGAAAATGTTGTTTATATAATCGCTATCTATACAGGATCCCGGTTTTATACCCGCCGCCGAAAGGTCGGTCTCCTCGGCGCAGGATTGAATCTGCATTCCGTAACTTTCGCTTATTTCCTTGAACCCGGATGCTATTTTGTTACAGATTTCCTTATTCTTATCGAAAAAATAAACGTCTTTTTCGTTCCCAAGTTTAATAAACCGTGATTGTACTTTTTTATAAAGATCGACGAAGCTGATTATGACCCGATTTGTATATCGCGAAAGCTCCCCGGCGATATTCCGAAAATTATCGTTATGGAAATTTTCATCGGTTATCGAACTCAATATTATAGGATCGTAACGCCAGATGATTCGCTGGGCTCCAATTCTGTCGCTCAACTTCTTGAATGTATCAACCGCAGACTTTAACATCGGAAGATTCTCCTCCAGTTCACGAGGATAGGCCGTTATTGTATAGAGAAAAATATACTTATATCCCCGGTTGTCGAGATCGCCGAGGTGTCTTAATGTAGGGGCGGCGTTGCGCGTCCAGAAGACTATAGCATCAACCGATTCGGGACTCAGGTCAACAGTTCTTCTCTGCGAGGGGTTGAACGGATTTATGATATCGACATAACCGGCCTTTATCCTTCTCATAAACCAATCCGGATAAAACGCCGGAATATCGGTGCGGCGTGAGGCGGAGATGATCATATAAATAAAATGCTAAAATCGAATATAAAAATCAAAATATAAAAATCGTAGGTTTTATTGATCTGATAACGCCATTGACACGCCCGGGCGCGATGTATTTCGGGAACTATGATTCCCGAAATACCGGATACTGTGGGAATCGTAGTTCCCGCAGCACAATAAATATGATTTTCAGAAATCGAAACTATCCCCCGAACGTCCGGCCGCACAACGATCCCGCAAAACCGACAGTTATTATGGGGATCATCAGGTATACTATGCCGACGTCGGCGACATAATCCCAGAACGGCATCTTCATGGGGCCGGAGGAGAACATGACCAGGTCGATCAGGAAGCTGATAAAAAACCATATCAGGCCCAATCTCAACCCCTCCCAAACCGAAACCGAGATCGCCCTTTTAAAATAGAGCAGCGCGAATATCACCACCGTTCCGGCCACGATAACCGGCATGATCGATTCGAACATCATGCGGTTGGATTCTCTTATGGGAAAGATGGCAAAAGAGACCGCAAACGGTACCGCCCAGACCAGCAGCCCGAAAATGATCGCCTTTTTAATGGAGTGCATATCTGTATTTCCTTTCCATAGATTTTTTATAGATGCTAAGGGATTGGCTTATATTTATCAAGCGTTTTCGCGCAGGGCCATCGTGGAGCTTGTGTTCATTGAACCCACTCCGGCTAAATTCTGTAGGGAACATTAACCACATTCCAACCGAATAAAAATCAAATTATAACAAGGAGGTGGTTATGAAAAGAGCTACAATTTTAGCCCCGATCATTTTCCTTATTGCCGGATGCTCAAGTCACATGCCTTATAAATCCGATACGAGCGGAACGGCTTTTTCCAAACTTAAGGAAATCGATCTACCCGATGAAACCGATAGAATGATTGTATCCTCGGCGACTATCAGGTTAAAATCGATGGAGCCGGATTCCGTTCACAGTCGCGTGATAGAGTTCGCATTATCGTGTAACGGCTATATCCTCCACTCGGGCGATGGCAAGACTACCGTCCGGGTCCCGGCCGCCTGCTTCAAGCCGGTGATGTCCGATATCGAAACCCTCGGCGAGGTACTTTCCAGGGAAATTACCGGTAAGGATGTAACCGAAGAATATCATGATCTTCAAACCCGGCTTGATAACGCTGAAAAAACCCGGCAACGGTACCTGGCCCTCCTGGATAAGGCGAAGAACCTCGAGGAGATACTCCGCGTCGAACGGGAACTCGAAAGACTTAACCAGACTATAGAGCAGTTGAAGGGGAAAATCGAACGGCTGTCGCATATCGTTGCTTATTCGTCTATCACCGTGGAGACAACAGACCCAACCAGACCAGGATCGGTAGGTTATGTATTCTACGGTTTATATAAAGGCATTGAATGGTTATTTGTCTGGAATTAATATTGCCGTAGGCGGTCGGTTTATCCGGCCGCATACAGTTCGTCTTAGCGTTCGGGGATAAACCCCGAACCTACGGGCCGGATTTCGTATTTCAGTAACTGTTATTTTCGAAATACCGGATACTGCGGGAATCGCAGAGGCCGCAGCACAAAAATTTTATTTCTCAGGGCGAAGTACGGCATCAGGATGGTATCATAACCAACATCATAGCCTCACCGATGATACGGCCAGGCTTTATAGATAAAATATTAAGGCGGGTCGTAGTTAGCGGACTACAACCCGCCTTTTGCATTACTGAACCGGTCCGTTTTAAGCCTTTAGAAATAGAAGCGGTAGTTGTCGCTTATTGATGCAAATACCAGTATACGTAGGGGATAAGGACGTAATTTGCGGCCCCCGCCTGGAAATTCAGCAAAGAACGGCCCCCGGAAGCAGCTGCCTGGCAGTAAAGCCTTACTCCTATCCTGATGGTGACCGTATCGCTTTCGCCCACGTTGGTGGAGTAATGGACCCCATACTGTCTATCTATCCGATCCTCTCGTTCGGGATGAAGCTCATATCCCCCCATAGTAAATCTCCGTTGGTACTGTATCGAGCGCCAGTAGTTCTGGTGGACCTGGGCCCAGGTGTCGAGCTCGGCCCGGGCATACACGGTATTATACCAGTTGTCATCGGAATACAGGCTGTACCACCCATGAAGCCAAGGATAAGTGTAGATATGTAAATGGCCCCAGGAAGGCGGCCTGAACGTGAATGCCAGATAGGCATGTATCTGGCTGAAATCCCAGAAATTGTAGGTCGGCCTCCGAGTGAAACGAGAAGGCCGACAATTATGACCGATGTCGGGTTTCTCACTGCGTTCGGAACCCGACCTACCATTACCCCACCCGCCTGGCCAGCAGTTCCGTCAGCTCCAGCACCGCGATCTCCTCGTCCTTGCCCAGGGCTTTGAGGCCGTCGGTCATCATGGTCATGCAGAAGGGGCAGGAGACGCCGATGGTCTTGCAGCCGGTCGCCACCGCTTCCCTGGCGCGGTTCTCGTTGATACGTTCGCCGCGGTCCTCCTCCAGGAACATCCGGCCCCCGCCGGCGCCGCAGCAGAACGACCACTGGCCGGAACGCTTCATCTCCACCCTTTTGGCGCCGGGGATGGAGTCAATGATACTTCTCGCCGGCTGGAATATATCGTTATGCCGTCCCAGGTAACAGGAATCGTGAAATGTTATATCGCCCAAACCGTCGCCGGAGATCTTGAGCTTGCCCGTGTTGATCAATTTCGCCAGCAGTTCGTGGGTATGATACAGTTCGAAATTGCCGCCGAAATCGGGATACTCGTTTTTCATGGTGTTGAAGCAGTGCGGGCAGTTGGTGAAAATCTTTTTGATGCCGGCTTCGTTTAGTAGCTCTACGTTGGCCTGCGCCATGGTCTGGTAGAGGTATTCCTCGCCCAGCCTGCGGGCGGGATCGCCGTTGCAGGTCTCGTCGGTGCCGAGTATGGCGAACGATACGCCCGCTTTGTTCATCAACTCCACCGTCGCCCGCGAGACCTTGATGTTGCGGTCGTCCAGTGCCCCGGCACACCCGACCCAGAAGAGATACTCGGCGTCCGGCTTGTCCGATATATGTTTGACATCGAGATCCTTGAACCATTCCGCCCGGGCGGACTGCCCCAGACCCCAGGGATCACCGGCCTTTTCGATATTCTTCAGCGCCAGCGCGCCCTCGGATGATATCCGTCCCTCGTTCAGCACCAGCGAGCGGCGCAGATCGACCAGTTTGGGTATATGCTCGATAAAGAGCGGGCAGGCCCTCATGCAGGCGTAGCAGGTGGTGCAGTCCCAGATGACATCCTCGGTGATAACGTCCTCGATCAATCGCTCGGTGAACTCCTCGCCTTTGCCCTTGAATATGGCGGAGCCCTTCTTCTCGGCGTGTTCCCTTATCTGCATGATGATCTTTTTGGGCGAAAGGGGTTTGTCGGTGTTATAGGCCGGGCACTGGTCCTGGCAGCGTCCGCACTCGGTGCAGGAGTAACCGTCCAGAAGGTCTTTCCAGGTGTAGCCCTCAACTTTAGTCACGCCGAACTCCTCGGCTTCCTCGTCCTCGAGATCGAGCGTTTTCAATTTGCCGTTGGGTTCGAGGTTGGATAAGAAAACATTGGGGAGCGAGGTGAAAACGTGCATATGTTTGGAAACCGGTACGTAATTGAGCATGGCCAGGAAAAACAGCATATGCGCCCACCAGAAAAAGTGCGCCCAGAATGTCAACGCGCCATTTGAGATACCACCATTGTAAATTATTTTCGCCAGATAGGTGCCGGCAAATGACACCGGTTCGAACGATCCCTGCGCCGCCATGTTGAAACCGTCGGATAAGAGATCGAAAATCATCAATCCGCCGATCAGTATCAGAATAATCAACGGTTCCAAACCGAGGGACATACGTTTGGTGCGGAATATATATCTTTTCAATAATGCGATTAATATACCCAATAATACCAGCAGGCTGAATAGATCGACAAGAAACAAGAACGGTTTATGAAGAACTCCGCCTAATATTGGAAGTTCAAACCCCGCCCAGAAACCTTTGCCGAAGAAGTTCAGGGTGGCGAAGGAGATGATCACGAATCCCCAGAAGATCATAAAATGGGCGGTCCCCATGGCGAACTGATCGAGAAGCCGTCTCTGCCCGAAGACGAATTTAAACAGCCGTCCTATTCTCGCGCCTATGTTATCCCACCGTTTTTCGGATTTGAAGAGTTTCAAAAGCCTGGTATAGAAGAATATCTCGTAGACGAATATCACCAGGCCGATGGCCAGCACTATTAAGAATGCTATTTTTTCGAGCCCCATCGGTGTTATCTCAACCGGTTTAAACATCGCCGCACCTCACTAAAATCGCAGAAGGTTTTGAATCAACTAACTATCGCCGTCATATCGCTCCCGTGAATAAGAATAGGCACGGGTATCATCCTATATAACTTTGTCGAATATAAATGTCAATTATTCTCGGATCGGAAGCTACCGGTGGGTTTCCACAGCCTACTTCATCATATCCATGAAAGCGTTGATGTCTTTCACCAGGAGGCGCCCTCCGACAGTGGCAAGCAATCCCTGTTTCTTGAACTTGCTGATAGTACGAATCGTGGTCTCCACGGTTGAGCCAACAATATCGGCGATATCCTGCCTGGTGAGTCTTATGTTTATAAGAATACCGTCATCAGAAAGCGCCCCGTGGTTTTCGCACAGGCGTACTATTACCGATGCTATCCTGCTTTCGACTTTGGATGACACCAGCGAGATAATCACGTCATGAGCATCCATTAACTTTGCCCCAAGGTATTTTATAATTCCCCCTGCGATTTTGGGATTGTCTGATAGAAGATCCTCATAGCTTTCCTGTGACATACCATAAGCAATTGTAGGTTCGACGGCCTGCGCGCCGTTTCTGTGAGTATCGCCGAATAAAGCGGTACCGCCGCAAAGTTGCCCCGGAACCATAACCTCCAGCACCATCTCCCTGCCGGAGGCGGAGGTTTTCAGAAGCTTTACGCGACCGGATCTGATTATATAAAACTTCGTGGCGGGATCGCCCTCCCAGAAAATATACTGGTTTCTTTTGAATCGGTATTCGCTGAAATATGGCGCAACCTTTTTAAACTCGGTTTCAGATAATCCCTCTAAAAAAGGGATTCTGGATATAGCCTCTTCTTTGGAGACGGGACCGCGAACGCTCTTTTTCGGTATGTTTCCGGGGTGTTTCCCCGCGGTTTTTGATATATGAGAGGGGGGCCCGCTCTTTTTCGATCTTTTTTTGCCCGGGTTATTCGTGGTCTTCCTCCAGTATGACAAAATTTAATTTTAATGTGTATTTATTTAAGGTGTCAAGCCTAATTACCCGGACGAACCGGGGCCAATGTCTTATAATGCCGAACCGAGATTTCGATTTTTTTATAGGGAGGGAATACTTTTACTATAGGATTTTTCCAATATTTTAAGATCGATTTTAATTGATTTTCCGGGCGATATATAACGAGTGTTTCATGTTTTATTTCACTATTTATCAATAAGTTACGGTAAGACCTGAAACGCCGGATCGGGCCTAAAAATCGCGGGCATGGCGGTTGATTAATAATCCTCCCGAAGACATAAAACTGGGAGGCCCGATGAGGATGAAATTTACGTTGAATATGGAGGACCTGGTCGTTGAGGGGAATGAGATCGACAATATGATTGTGGACTGGGTGGAGGATGTCACTCAGGAGCGCGTTCTGGAAATATCCAATCTATGGATCTCCTCTCAGACATTTCTGACGGAAAAAATGGAAGGCCTGTTGAAGGTGGGAGAATCGAGTCTTACCATCGAACCTATGGAGGAATAATATCATGGAAAGGTTCACCTGGTTTTATAGCGAGATTCTGAAGCAAGCCGCCAACGTAAAAGCGGTAATTCTATCCGTCTTGAGGAAGCTTCCGTTATTGGGCAACCTATCGGACCAGACCCTCGAATGGATTTTTATCGGAATGGTTTTCGTAACGGTTATCGCCGTAATATACCCGTTAATCAAATGGTCTGCGAAAGTCGCCGTTGCGGCGGCGGTTATAGCCGGGGCGCTGGCGTTTTTCACCTCCATGTCATTCTGGGGACTTCTTCCGTTTACGGGCCTGGGGGTCGCCATTGTTCTGTTTTCGAACAAGTTCCAGATGGAGTGATCGTATGAAGATGCGTAAAGCTAAGAAAAAATGCCCGTCCTGCCGACAGATAATGGTGAAGAAAGGCAAAGGATATATCTGTCCCGATTGCGGCACCAGGCTGGTGGGGAACAGCCTTATCAGGCCCAAACTACGCGGCGATTATTGGATGAGGATATGGAAATGAGCCATCAAATAAGAAAAGTATGTTCAAACTGCAAAAAACCGTATGACCTTGCCGACAAGCTACCGCTCTGTCCCGATTGCATTGTCGAACTTTCCGGATATTATGAGTTTGTGGAGGGGGCGAGGTTCTCGTCTGTCTTTGTGCCCAGGAAAGCTAACGACGGCCCGAGCCTGGGGAGCGGCGTCTGAGTTTATTAGCCAAATCCTCATGCGCTTTTTGAAGATTTGAACTCCGGCTTTTTGATAAAAGTTTTTTATACTCAAGCATACTTGAATCGGAATCTTTTTGCAGTTGTCGCGCGAAATTTCCGCTTTCCACTTCATTATAAAGTTCGTTCAGTTTCCTTCTGAAATCGCTTCCGAAAAGCTTTTCCTTTTTTCTCAGCGATCCGAAAGCCGCAGTTGCGCTGATTCGCTCGAACATTCCGGCGGGGCCGAATTTCTTTATCAGATCGACTATCAGATCGATCTGGTAGATGCATTCCAGGTATGCCGTTTCCTCCGAAAGCCCTTTTCTCACCAGGGTCTCGAAACCGGACTCCATCAGGCCCACCAGTCCGCCGCAGAGCACCGCCTGCTCGCCGAAAATATCCCCGATAGTCTCGTCCCGAAAGGTCGACTCAAACTGGAGTTTGCGGGGACACCCTATAGCTTCCGCATACGCCCGCGCTATTTCGCTCGCCTTTCTCGACGATTTATTTCCGATCCCTACGAACGCCGTGAAGGGTTCGCCGGCAAGATATTTTTCCCTCAACCGCAGGCCGGGGCCGTGCGGGGCGGCCAATATAACATCGCAATCGGAAGGCGGTTTGACCAGGCCGAAATGAATTGATAATCCGTGCGCGAATACCAGCGTCTTACTTGATAACACCGAGGGCGCTATGGAATCGAATAAGGCTTTGTGTTTATGGTCGGGAATTAAAATCGCGATTATATCTGCTTTTTCGATAGTTTTTAGGGGCGTGAATATCTCGAACCGATCCTTTTTCGCCGATTTTCTTGATCCGCTTTCGGCGGGTAAACCGATTACAGGAGTGAATCCCGAATCGCGAAGGTTTTTTGCCTGCGCCGAGCCCTGCGAGCCGTAACCCAGAACGCCGATTTTTTTATCTGCAAGTATTTTCCGGGATGTTACGGTTATCCTCTGTTTTTTCATGCGGCCTAAGATAAAGATAATGATTCCGTTAAGTCAAACGGAATAGGGAGGGGTAATGTAGGCGGTCGGTTTATCCGGCCGCAAATGGCTAAAAACCAAAGGCAACTTGAAATACAGCGATATCGTAATCGCTTTCATGAATTTGGTATTCAAGTCGCAAATTTACAATTTCATTGACGCTGTAGCCAATGCCGCTACTAATTCGCAACTTATCCTCGCTCTTTTGATTAGGTCGGAATTCATCGTATCTTCCGACTAAATATAAATTGCCAATATTGTATAGGCTTTGAATATAGTAGCCATCATTTGTAAATTCAGGATCCACATCGGATTTAAATTGATGGGCAATATACTCGCCTTTAAGTTCAAAATTTCCAGCCGAAAGTTGAATATCAACGCCGGCCAGCAACATATCATTGGTACCATCAAGTCCGTTCACTTGAGCAGCCGAACCTCCTATTTCAATCATCTCATGCGGGACGAGTCCTAGCCGACCGCCAATCGCCAGATCGTTATGGGTTTCTAAATCCTCACCTTCAGGATCAGTTCCTTCATGGCAGAAACCATTGACCACAAATGCGGTTATATTTCCCCAGGAGGCGTCGGCTGCAGCATAACCGCCATAATCGTTCCATGAATCATGAGTACTTTCGACAACCAATGGAGATGACACAAGTTTGCGATCTATAGAGGGATAAACATGATAGTCAATTCCAAAAGGCACATCGAATTGACCGCCGCCAATAGTGACATCATCAATACCCAAAAACAATGGCGTGGTTTCACCAGCCGACCAGATATTATAGTCAGCAGTGAAAGCTCCAATAGTGAAATTTCCCTCATCATATGCAATTGCCAGAGCCATCGAGAATTTATCCGTTAATTCCGATTCCAGATCAACCTCGACCTGTCCGATATTGAACATCTCGCCGTCATTTTCTTCCTGGAAAATTGCGAGCAGATCGCCAAATCCAGAAATCTGAAGAGTTGCTTTTTCGCCGATTAATATTTCTGTTGATTTAACTGCCGATTGCCCGGTAGAAGTTGTATCCTGGGCGCTGGCGATTAACGGAAGCGCGAATGCCAGAATAAAGCCTGATATTACGATTTTCCTGAACATTTTTTAATCCTTCATACATCAACTTCATTTTTATTCGAGTCATTTTCTTTTCGCACTTATTTGATATCGGGCAGGCATCACCACGGCCGCAATCGTTTTTTTTACCTATTGTTGAGCGATAAAATGACCTGCCTGTCAACACTGCCGATGTCCCGACTATCAAAATTACTATGATAGTTTCAATCATCATAAACTCCAATACTCATTAATGAGGCAATCTGATATACTATTGTAGTTAGAATCCGGGCTATCGCGGTTAATCCGCCAAGCTGCATAAAAGCCGTATCCCAGAACGGCGATTTTTTTATCAGACAGAATTTTTAGGGATGAGACAGCCATCCTTGTTTTTGTCATGGGGATTAAGATAAAGATAATGGATCGGATAAGTCAAACGGAATGGGCTGCCGACAAACTGCTTTTTTCTTGGTAGGCCGGACATTCTTGTCCGGCCATTTTTTGGAATTGCTATTAAAGAGACAGACAGGAATGTCTGTCTTCCCGGATTCTTTGTGTTTTGGGAGCAGTAGAGGCTGTCCCAAAAGCTGAATTTTGTTATCTAGTTTTCATGCATATTTAATGGCGCGGTCAGGAACCCTTTCCTGACCGACAACCGTCAGGAAAAGGATTAAGCCGTGCGTCAGGATGGAATTAAATGACATCCTGAGACCATATGTGTATGTGCCCTCATGATGTCGCAGGGCTCCATCATGAGGGATAATTGCGAACGTCATGTTCGTTTAATGATTTCAAAAGGCTTTTTATGTCCATTGTCTATCAGCATCCTCAATATTGTCCGGCTGGCATCGATCATCATCTTATATCTCTGCTCGACGGTGAGCGAGCGCTGAAACTCCAGCTCCAGTTCCAACTCGTCGACCTCGTCGTCAGGGCCTATTTTGTAGATCGGGGGCATCTAATGGATTTCATTCATTCAATTTTCCCACAGCAAGCTGTGGGTTACCCGGTTTAACGTGTCGGTTAAATGTACGGCTACAGTTTCCACTTGTTTGCCTAGTCCTGGTTATTTGCAGGAGTCAAGACTCCTGCCCTACTTTAGTAGTTCTAATTGTTATTCCCATCACATATCCACATTGGCGTACTGGGCGTGCTCCTCGATGAATTTGCGGCGGGGCTCGACCACGTCACCCATGAGGGTGGTGAATATGCGGTCGGCTTCGGCGGCGTTCTCGGCGTCGACTTTCAAAAGGGTGCGGGTCTCCGGATTCATGGTGGTCTTCCACAATTGATCGGGATTCATCTCACCGAGACCCTTGTAACGCTGCAAAGCGATGCCTTTTTTCCCCAACCGTTCTATGAGCCGCTCCCGTTCCTCGTCGTCATAGGCGTAATGTTCCTGCTTGCCTTTTTTTACGAGAAATAAGGGTGGCTGGGCGATGTAAACCAGGCCGGCCTCCACCAGCGGTTTCATGTAACGGTAGAAGAAGGTCAGAAGCAGGGTTCGAATATGAGAGCCGTCGATATCGGCGTCGGTCATGATGATAATTTTGCCGTAACGGCAACTGCTGACATCGAAATCCTCGCCTATGCCGGTGCCGAGCGCCAGGATCAGGGTGCGGATCTCCTCGTTGGCCAGGGCCCTGTCGACGCGCGCTTTTTCGACGTTGAGAATCTTGCCTCGCAGTGGGAGGATGGCCTGGAACTTTCTGTCGCGGCCCTGCTTGGCGGAACCGCCCGCGGAATCACCCTCCACTATGAAAAGCTCGCAAAGGTCGGGTTCCTTTAGCGAACAATCGGCCAGCTTGCCGGGAAGCGAGCCCGACTCCAGCGCCGATTTGCGGCGCACCAGGTCGCGGGCTTTCCTGGCCGCGATACGAGAATGGGCGGCGGACAGACATTTCTCCACAATCTTCTTGGCGATCGGCGGGTTTTCCTCGAGATAATCGCCCAGAAGGTCGCCCACCACCGATTCGACTATGCCCTTGGTCTCGGAGTTTCCCAGCTTGGTTTTGGTCTGCCCCTCGAATTGAGGATCGGCCACCCTGACTGATACGATGGCTGTCAATCCCTCGCGCACGTCCTCGCCCATCAGCGCGGAATCGCCGTTTTTGAAAAGCTTGTTCTTGGTGGCGTAGTTGTTGATGGTGCGCGTTAAAGCGGTCTTGAATCCGATCAGGTGCGATCCGCCTTCTATGGTATTTATATTATTAACGTAGCTGAAGATATTTTCGGAATAGCCGTCGGTATACTGAATCGCTATCTCGACGTCGGTGTTTTCGCGTTCTTTGCGGAAATAGATCGGCCTGGCGTGCAATGTGTTTTTGTTTTCGTTGAGATATTTGGTGAAATCGCTCAGGCCGCCTTTAAAACGGAAAGTCTCGGTGCGTTCTTTGCCCTCGCGCTTATCGGTAATAATGATTTTTAATCCCTGGTTCAGGAAAGCCAGCTCTCTCATTCTCGAAGTTATGGTATCGTACGAAAAATCGATCTTGCTGAATATCTGGTTATCCGGGAAGAACGTGGTTTTAGTGCCTGGTTTCTGCTTTTTGCCCGCTTTTTTCAGGGGTGTGACAGCGTTTCCGAACTCGTACCTCTGTTTATAAACTTCACTGTCACGAGCGACCTCGACCTCGCACCATTCCGAAAGAGCGTTAACGACGGATACGCCTACACCGTGAAGGCCGCCGGATACTTTATAAGTTTGATGATCGAATTTGCCTCCGGCGTGAAGCATGGTCATGACCACCTCGAGCGCCGGTTTTTTCTGCGTGGGATGCATGTCAACGGGTATGCCCCGGCCGTTGTCCTCCACCGTTACCGATCCCTCGCTGTTTATGGTGACTTTGATGTCGTCGCAGAAACCGGCCATCGCCTCGTCGATGGAATTATCAACGACTTCGTAGACCAGATGATGCAGGCCGCGGGCGCTGGTATCGCCGATATACATGGCGGGCCGACGTCTGACAGCCTCCAGTCCCTTTAGTACCTGTATCGTTTTCGCGTCATAATGTTGTCCGGTTGTCGGTGCTGCGTTCATATTCATTGTATCTCCATCCATGTAAACCTCAGATAAAACGTATATCCTCAACCACGCCCCTGCCCAGATCGGTTTCGATTTTTTTCAAAATCTCCTCTTTTAAAAAAATGAGCTGCTGGCGCCAGGCCGCCTTGTGGACCTTTACCACAAGGGTTTTATTATCGATTTTCAGCGCCTTCGTCTCGTTCGAGATTATCTCACCGACAATCTCACTCCAACCAATCACGGCGGATTGCCTGTGAATTCTCTCGGCATAGCCCATTTTGTTCAGGGCTTCAAGTATCAGGCCCCCGATTTTTTTGGGATCGTTGGTTGATTTCGGCGAGTTCAATCGAGCCGAGAATTTTTCCAATTATCATCCTTTAACTTACTTTTCGAAAACCGCTTACGGTTTTTATCCTAACCAATTAATTTACAATAAATTTCGGTTTATTTCAAGCGGAAAAGAGCGGTTTTTTTTAAAATATTCCTTTTATATCTTATTCATAGTCAACAAGTTATAAACCGGCAATCGCCTGTTTTACCCGAATGTTGAAATTTGTATACAGCCCCTTACAATTATGTCGAAAAAAGTATAGATTCAGGAATAGATTGACATCTGGATTGGTCTAACTATATTTTGCGAGTTTTGATAAGGGGAAACGATGAAAGCTTTGATCACTGGAATAACGGGGCAGGACGGTTCTTACCTTGCCGATCTTTTGCTGGAAAAGGGTTACGATGTTTTCGGAATGGTCAGGCGTTCGTCCACGGAAAATTTCGAACGTATAAATCATATAAGGGATAAGTTAAATTTGGTCTACGGCGACCTTCTGGACCAATTCTCGATATTGAGGATTATGGATGAAATCCGGCCGGATGAGGTCTACAACCTGGCGGCGCAATCGTTTGTGCCGATGTCATGGAGACAGCCGATCCTGACCGGCGAGTTCGACGCCCTCGGCGTCACCAAGGTTCTCGAGGCCATCAGGCAGGTCGATACCGGAATAAAGTTTTACCAGGCCTCATCGTCGGAGATGTTCGGCAAGGTGGTCGAGGTTCCGCAGAATGAAAAAACGCCGTTCTACCCCAGAAGCCCCTACGGCGTAGCGAAAGTCTACGGCCATTTTATCACCGTGAATTACAAGGAGTCTTATGACATTTTCGCGGTATCCGGGATACTGTTCAATCATGAGTCCCCCAGGAGGGGCCTGGAGTTCGTCACCAGGAAAGTCACCGACGGCGCGGCCAGGATCAAGCTGGGATTGGCCGATAAGCTGGCGCTCGGAAATCTCGACGCCAAACGGGATTGGGGTTATGCCGGAGATTACGTGCGCGCCATGTGGTTGATGTTCCAACACGATAAACCCGATAACTTCGTTATAGCCACCGGCGAAAGCCATACCGTCGGCAAGCTGTGCGAGATCGCCTTCGCGCATCTCGATCTCGATTATAAAGATTA
>CBFCYP010000042.1:0-21637 GCA_965602185.1 uncultured bacterium | reverse complement strand
GGCTGCCCGCCGATCAACACCGTAGGAGCGCCTGCTACTATGGCTCCCCCATGAGCTGTGGTGTCGCCTAATCTTGCCGCCGGTTTGCCCATTTAATCCCTTTATTCATAATGATAATCTAAAACAATATGTCAAATTATATCGATTATTGTCAAGATAATTGCTTTAATATAATTTATCTTCAAATTGTCCACTTTTATCTATTTAATTGTTGATTTCAATTGGAAATCATTATATGGTTATTACGTGGTTAAAGGAATTAATGTGAGCCTTTCACTGAAACCCTTCATTTTGGCATTATCATCTTATTGTATTTATATAATCTTTCCCTCGACTGTTTATAGCGGAAAAGTATACATATCTAAAGGCACCGAAATTCCCGTTATATATAAGCTGACACTCTCAACAGAATTAAAAAATCAACCGGCCGCAAGTGAGATTTTCGAGATCGCATCGGACCAGAAGATCTCCGGCATCGGCGTAATCCGTCAGGGCGATGCGGTATACTGTGAAATAATAAAATTCAAAAAGCCGGGATTATTGGGGAGCGGCGGGGAGATAGAAATAAGGATCGACTCTATTCAAACCGCGCTGGGTAAAAATATCAGGGTCGAGAGCAAATCATTAAAGGCGAAAGGAAAGAGTAAAAGGCTCAAGGCTATTCTGATGCTCCCGCTGCTGGGTTACGGTATCCTTGTAAAGGGCGACCAGGCCGAGCTCGGTAAACAAAACGACACTATAAATCTGAAAACATCCGAATTAGAGCAGATAACTTTCTAATAAGTATTATACGTTAAATTGCGGGCGCTTCGGTTATATTTTTATTTAGAATTAAAGCTCGCTTCTTAGCGAGGAATCGAATTCATCGAGATCAAAACGAAGCCTGACATTAAGATTCGGACTCTTAAAACATAGCTTCTTGTTATTCCAGGAGAGTATCTCGAATCCGGCCGGGATTATGCAATTATCGGTGGCGACGGCCGCATTTACCTGATGCAATTTAACCTCGATATCGTTTTTGGCGGGGATTCTTATTCTCTCCCTCGATGAGGCATCAATTGCCCCCTCCGGGAAACCCGGCTGTTGTCCGAAGGTAATATAATAACCGTTAACACCGGGATCGGCACCCGAAACCGTAAAGTAAATATAGCTGCCTTTTCTCTCGAGTTCGGTTACCAGTCCGAGATAATTATCGACTTTCTCCGCGTATTTGTCGACTCCCGGGATTTCCGTGAACTCATCAAGCTTTCCTTTGAATTCCGATAATTTGCCGGGGAATTGGCGGTCGTCACTGACATCCAATAAATATACGTAATTTTTATCGCTCAAATTTTCATTGAAATCCTGTTTGAGGCCGGCATATTCGCCGATCAATTTTGAAACCTTTTCATGGTCTTCAGCCGCCGGCATATTTCCCAAGGCCTCTCTCCATGAGCTAATATCGTTGGTCATCCAGGCTGTACTGTAGCCCTGGGTTTTTACCGTTCTTTCCAGATCCTCAGCCATGGTAAGGATATTGCCTAATGAAGATAACGCCTTTTTATATAGCTCCGTATCCGCTCCCGGGTCATTGGCTACGGAAATCAGAACCGTGCTGGAGTCTTTCATCAGATCGAATTGCTGAAATTGCGATCTTATCCAATCATCACCGGATATACCGGCAAAAACATTGTATTTTTCGTCGGATACGCGCCTGAAGTCGCCGAAAAATAATTTTACGAAAATATTGTTGGAGTAGCTATTGAACGCGGAAGCCAATTCGCTGTAATCCTCCAGTCGGTCCAATTTCAGATCGGAAATCTTGTCCACCAATGAATTAATTTTCATCTTGTTGTAAATATTAAAGAAAGAGACGAATAGGGTAATCAGCAATGAGATGAATACGATCCATTTCAAAACCCCGCTAAATATATTGGCTCTTCTGCATGCTCTTATCCTCTTCAGAGCCCATTCAATCGGTTGATTTACTCCCAGAGGTCTGAAATCCCTGGGGGGGGCCTTGGCTGTTTTCCCGGCCCCGTCAGCGAGATCGGAGGGTACATTGCCGATGGAGGATACAAAAAAGACCTGGTAATCCAGAGTATTTTTTATAAGCGGATTAAAAAACGACTGGAATCGTATCAATAACGCTTTAAGGGTGTTCATCCATTCGGGATAATCCGATAAGTATCGTTGTTTTACAACTCCGCTTAATAAATCATTAAAACGATAACCCTTTATATAACCTGACTCGCTGCCGACCAGGGACGATTGCAGGCCGGATTTAAAGCCTGTAAGCTCATCCGACTTGGTAACGACAAGCCCCACGGGAATGTGTAGCTTCTTTTTTGAACCGGAGAGCTCCTCAATCAAACGAGTGAAAGAGGCTACTCTTCGAGTGAATTCGCCTTCGTTATTAATTCCGTCAGGATCGATAAAGAAAAGTACGCAGTCACAAATTTCAAAGAAGTCGGCCAGGTTTTGCGGTATCCCACCCGATGAATCTAAGTACAGGTTCTTGCCCGAATAATCCATCATTTCCAGCGAAACATTCATGGTTTTGCCCAACTGGGCGGAGAAACTCAGTTTTTTGTCATCCGACGTCGGATCCGGGAATTTTCTCGACATGATTTTCTCTCCCGTAACCTGGTCGTCGCCAGTGCCCTTCATGAGATTGAAGTTCTCCTCCAGGTAAACCTGGGTCTCCCCCATGGCCAGAAGCTGCAGCTCGGAATAGTCTTTGAAAAACGCGTAGACGGAGGTCAGAAACACCGTCTTACCGGTATCTTTATGCCCAAAAATACCTATACGGTAGATCGACCGGTCGACCTGCTCAGTAGGCTCGCCGGGGGCGCCGGGGCGCTTAACCTTCCCCTTCAGCTTGGCGGCCTTTTTAAAGTATCGTAAGAAACCTAACATTCTCTCAACCTTCAGTTATTTCATTCACCTGTTTAATGAATCGGCGACCACGCGCCGTATTCATCGGCGCCCAAATCGTTAGAAATATTTTCAGGATTACCTCCGTCAGCATCCATTACCCAGATCTCCCAATCGACTGTCCTTTGGGACATAAACAGGATCCTGTTTCCATCGGGAGACCACCTGGGCCAGAAATCACTAACGGTGTTGTTTGTTAGACGTTGTGGATTCGATCCGTTCGAGTTCATTGTGTAAATCTCGTTAGCCCCGTGACGGTTGGTTGCAAATGCTATTAATGAACCGTCTGGCGACCACGCCGGCCAGGCATCGTGGTAAGAATCAACAGCTGTGAGCCTCTCTGGATTATTCCCATCACTATCCATTATATAAACATCATAAGTAGAACCGGCATCCCGGGTAGACATAAAAACTATCTGATCGCCAGTCGGAGACCAGGAGGGATAAGAATCGTGGGCGCTAATGGCGGAGGTAATAATACTCAGGTTTGAGCCGTCCGGGTCCATAAGCCATATATCCCAGTCGGTACCGCCCCGGATACTTGCAAAGGCGATTCTATCACCTAATGGCGACCATACAGGATAAGCGTCATTTGTTGTCGGGCTATTGGTTATATTCGTCTGTCCACTGCCGTCAAAATTCATTACGAAAATATCATTATCGTTAAGGCTATTGTTGTATTTTCGATATACGAATCTCGAACAATCCGGGGACCAATCGACATCGACGTCGTAATCTAATCCGGTCATATTCGTTATATTTTGAGGGTTATCCCCATTGGCGTACATTGTGAATATTGACCATTTGTTGGCGACGCCATGGCGATCAGAACTAAAAGCGATCATTCCGCCCTGAGGCCAAATCATGAAGATACTATCCGACGTGTCGCTTATGGCGTTTCCCCCGAAATCATAGCAGGAAATTCGCACCAAACATTGCGGCGACGGCGTTGATGGTATGGTCCAGGAGGTATCCCGGTTGCCGCCGCCAATCGAATCTTCAATAGTTATCCAGCTATCGCCCGCGTCGATAGAGTATTCCAGCGCATAATAATCGATGCTGTCATCGTCCGCGGCTTCCCAGGTGATGTCATAATCCGTGTCGATATACCAGAGCTCGCCGCCGTTGGGGGTGATCAGGGAACAGGACGGGACTATCATGTCCGCACCGAAGCTGAAGCTCCAGATAGGTCCCTCGGTCTCAAAACCGGCAGTATCCGTAGCCACAACCTGCCAGTAATATGTGGAATTATAACGCAATCCCACGGGCGCATACGACGTGGTATCTACAGTGGCAACGAGGACCTCTGGTGTCGCACTGGTATCCAGATAAATATCATAGCTTAAGGGATCGCCGTCAGGATCGGAGCAGGTCCATGAAAGCTCAATGGCCAGGCTATCGAGCGAACCACCGTCAGAAGGCGAAGGTGCCGAGGGTACGTCAGGCGCGTTTTGATTTACGTTCAATTTCGAGCATGTCATTAACGCAAAAGATGCAAAAACCGCGATGATTACCACATATTTAACCGGAGCTTTCATGCCATCCCCTCCTTAAAGTGCTTTTCCTAATTTTATCAGTAACAAAGTTTTTCCCGTTCAGTTTATCCCCTTAATGAATAGGCGACCAGGAACCGTATGTATCGGAGCCCAAATTGTTTGATAAATTTACAGGATTGCCTCCGTCCACGTCCATAACCCAAATTTCCCAATCGCCGGTTCTATACGACATGAATAAGATCCTACCATCCGGCGACCACCTGGGCCAAAAATCACTAACGGAATTATTGGTGATACGTTGCGGATTCGATCCGTTCGCGTTCATCGTATAGATTTCGTTTTCTCCGTGACGGTTTGTACAAAACGTTATTAATGAACCATCGGGCGACCATGCCGGCCAGGCATCGTGGCTGGGATCAGTTGTGAGTCTCTGGGGATTACTCCCATCACTATCCATTTTATAAACATCATAAGAACTTGCATCCCGGGTAGACATAAAAACTATCTGATCGCCAGTCGGAGACCAGGAGGGGTATGAATCATGCGCGCTAATTGCCGAAGTCAGAATACTCAGGTTGGAACCATCCGGATTCATCAGCCATATATCCCAATCAGTGCCGTCCCGCACGCTGGCAAAGGCAATTTTATCACCAAGCGGTGACCAGGCGGGATAAGAATCATTTGTTGTCGGGCTATTGGTTATATTCGTCTGCTCGCTTCCATCAAAATTCATTACGAAAATATCGTTGTCATTAAGGCTATAAATGTGTTTTCGATATACAAATCTCGAACAATCAGGGGACCAATCGACATCGACGTCATCGTCTAATCCTGACATATTCGTGATATTTTGAGGATTATCTCCGTTAGCGTACATTGTAAATATCGACGTTGCTGCAGCATCCCGATCAGAACTAAACGCAATCATCCCGCCCTGGGGCCAAATCATGAAGATACTATCCGATGTATCGCTTATGGTGTTTCCCCCGAAATCATAGCAGGAAATTCGCACCAAACATTGCGGTGACGGCGTTGAGGGTATAGTCCAGGCGGTATCCTGGTTGCCAACGCCAATGGTGTCCCCTATCGCCATCCAGCTGTCGCCCCCGTCGATAGAATATTCCAGCACATAATTAGCGATGCTGTCGTCATCCGCGGCTTCCCAGGTGATGTCATAATCGGAGCCGATATACCAGAGCTCGCCGCCGTTGGGGGCGATCAAGGAACACGACGGCACTATCGCGTCGGCTCCCAGGCTAAAGCTCCAGATGGGACCCTCGGTCTCAAGACCGGTAGTATCCGTCGCAACGATTTGCCAGTAATATGTAGAATTATAACGCAATCCGATAGGGGTATAAGACGTAGTATCGATAGAGGCAATAAGAACTTCAGGAGTAGAACTGGTATCCAGATAGATATCGTATGTCAGCGGATCACCATCAGGATCGGAACAGGTCCATGAAAGCTCGATGGCCAGGCTGTCAAGCGTGCCGCCGTCCGCAGGCGTAGGCGCCGAGGGCACTTCAGGCGCGGCCTGATTAATGTTTAATTTCGAGCATGTTGCCATTATCAATAACATAACAATCGCGATGCCCGTCTTGAATATTATCGGAATTCTCATCATCATTCCCTCTCGCGAAAATCTATTTTACCCCATCGGCAAATTAACCATCGCCGCCGGGATTATCAGCATCATCTAAAACACGTAAACGCCGGCCCCGATAGCGATAAAGTTCATGGAATACTGGCCAAGTACGGAATATCCCCTGTATTCGGCGAAAAGGAACAGGGTCTCCTGGACCAGAGCATCCACGCCAATCTTCATTAATAATGCAAATGAGGTTTTGCTCCCTTTCTCATCCAGCATATAAATAAGGCCGTCGTCTTCATATTTGGCGTTTTCAATCTTGGTGCTGTTAAACTCCAGCCCCAAGCCGAGGTAACCGCGAAATTGCTCCTTAAATTCCTTGTAAACGCCGGGAATAACCGAGAAACTCAACGCATTTAATGAGCCATAATCCAGGCCTTCCCCCGCATCAAAATCGCTGAAGCTGGCCCCGTTTATATCCACATCTACGAAAGCATACGGCAGGACATTCCCTTTCAGAGTGAATATAATATTATTCCCGCTTTTCCATTTCCCTTCCTCCTCAAATTGAGGAGCAGTGATACTTATGCCGTAGCTTAAGGATGCCCCGTAACGTCCATAGAAATTGTACGCCAGCGCTTTCTTGGCCTTCTTCCCGGAAAGCGTAAATCTTACATTTAAAGTCTGGTCTTTTATGACCGTCACCGAAGAATCTTTGGCCGCATAACCTTCCTTCTCCAGTTTTATATCGTGTATACCTCTCGGGATCTCTTTTTCCCAGAATCCGCTCCTGTCCGTGGTTCCCTGCAGTTCATTATCGACATAAACCGTAACCTGAGAGGGGGATGTTAAAATTTTCAAAACGCCCATTCGGTAAAACTGCCTGACCGCGTTTACCACCGAGCTGGCGAATCCCAGTCTCCGAAGGGAATCGATTTGCGCTTTTGTCACCTCAAACGCCAGGCCGGACTCCGCGATCTGATTGGCTATCTGCTGGGAATCAAGGCCGAACTCCGGCAATCTCAGAATTCCCTCAAAAGTAATCGGCTCTCTTGCCTGCGAAAAACCGACATTGTAACCGGCAATTACCAGTAAGAAAATCGCCACCAAAAAGCTAAGATTTCGATTCATCTTTTTCCCTCCCGGGCATCAGAATTTCTACACTCTAAAAATGATATCAAATTATTGACCTAATTCCCTTTCTATCTCCATTTTTAATCTATCCACCTGGTTATATAACGGATCCTGGGGAATATCCCGATACATCTTCAGAGCCTCGCCCAGGCGGTTGACCGCCTCATACGGCAGGTTGGAATCGCGTAGAGACTTGGCGAAATTAAACAAAATTTCCACTTTTAATTGTTTTGCCAGCAAGGACTTCGGCTTGGCTCTTATCGCCTTCTCTATTTCGGTAAGAGACCTTCCGAAATATTTGGATTCCCCTGATATCGCCCTGTCAAGATAATTACTCGCGCGATTTACATACGTTTGAAAATCGGGCTTGGGCTTCGGCGGTTTGGTGGCTGCCGGACGAGAAGGGGCGGTTTTCTTGACCATCGTAAAACTGTCTATTTGGTTAATATCCGCCAGGTAAATATTTTCAGATAAATCATCAAACCCGCTCTTGCTGAGCTTCACATCCACACTATCAAGTATATGGATAGATTTCGATATTGCTATGCTGCCGTCCTCGCCTGTTTTCCCGTAATTTTCGCCATCCAGAACGATTTCGACTTCTTTTAGGGGCTCTCCAGCTTCGCTTGCGGTTACAACTGTTAAGGTGGCATATGGCCTATTCATAGAAAAAACAAAGTTTGACCCACCGTCTTCCAGCACTATCATGGTGTCGATATCATCGAGAGGCTTTTTCCTGGCTATTATATGAACCTCGCCGGGCTTTGATATTAACGCCGTAACTTTACCCTCCATGTTGGAAAATCCTATAAAGTCATCATTGACCGAAAAACTGACATCGGGGACAGGTAGCCGCTGGTCGTTAAGCACCCTTATATTAAGGTTAATCAATCTAATTCGATTCCAATCGGCATAAATAACTCCCAGCTCATATACGGTAATAAGAAACATTATTAATATTATTATCCCGAATGCCGTGATACGCCCATGCTGGTTATCCCATACTTTCCTACATGATTTTTCTATCATCTTATTAATTATTTTTGCTGATATTAAAACGCTGGTTTTTCCCCGGACCATCCCACCTCTATTATCGTCCTATTTAACGGGTTACATAATATATTATTAAAAAACTAAATGCAAGATAAATTGTATGGATTAGAATATAAAATAAATCGGGGAATTTAAGGCGAAATATCCAATGATTTCGGATATATTTTTCCGCGTTTTATTCGCCGGAAAATAATTTTGCGCGGCCGTATTTAGAGCAGAAAATGTAATTCTGAGAATCCCGTGAATCATTCTAAGGAAAAAAGCGGGATGGTCAGGCCCGAAAAAAAACGAGCTCATGTGTAATTTGCTGATTGTCAACAAGATAAAAATGTCTATATAAGGACAGGTCGCTTTCCGCACTCAAACCGGGATTCGATTCCGCGCTTTTTTAGCCTCAATCTTGAAATGTCTTTAGCGGCGTTTCTCGATAAAAGCCGATATGACAACTTCGCGTGACCGATTACCGTACCCTCAACCCGGCGATCTTTACCGCTCCTCGGTGGTAACCATCCGGAAATAGCTCACGGAGTTTCTCCAGTTCAATTCCGTTGGCTTCGCACGTCTCGTACACGTTGGGAACCATGTTGTTCTTTTCAAAGCCGAGGCGTAGAAAGTTTATAATTTTCCAGTGTTCCTCCGTCAACCCCGGCATTTTCATCTCATTAGCTCTGGCTGTGGCGAATTTATCGTTCCATTGTGATGGATTTATGAGGAATCCCCGAATATCGATCTCGTAGCTTTCTTCCTGAGGGGCTGACGTGATCTGTTCCGCGAACTCCTCCATTCCCGACTGATCCAGATACCCTTCTTTATAGGTTATTCCGGCCAGTTTGCAGGCCCCCCGAAGGTAACCGGCGGGGAATAGTTTTTTGAGTTCTTGAAGATGGAGACGATTCACGCGGCAGGTTTCGTATACTAAAGGACATTTCCCGGTTTTTTGATGCATATCCCGAATGAAATTTATGATCTTCCAATGATCATCCGAAAGGCCGCTGATTATGCCTACCTTGGGCGACATCCCCCTGGCAAAGTCTTCATCCCATTCTTCGGGATTCGAGAGAAACTCGTCCACATCTACCCTGTATTCTTTTTTGCCGAAAGTGAATGTATTCATAACCACTCCTTATTTTCGATAAACAATCCTGGTTTTCAGTAAATATTAAATTGAAATCCTTTATAAAAAAATAGAATCTACCTTACCCTCAACCCGGCGATCTTTACAGCTCCCCGATGGTAGCCGTCCGGGAAAAGCTTCTCAAGTTCCTCCAGATCGATCTTATTGGCCTCACATGTCTCATGAACTGTCGGAACCGTATTGTTCTTTTTGAAATTTTCGCGAAGGAATTTAATCACCTGCCAGTGTTTTTCAGTCAGTTTTCCGCCGGGTATTTTCATATCATAGGCCCTGTAAACGGCGTAATATTCATCCCAATCATCAGGGTCTATCAGGAATCCGCGGACGTCGACTTTGTAGGTTTTTTCAACGGAAATAGCATTAAGATCCTCCGCCGTCGTCGGCATATGGGTTTGCCCCAGATAGCCTTCCCTATAGGTAATTCCGGAAAGCTTACAGGCGCCTCTTAAATATCCGGTGGGAAAGAGTTTTTTCAGTTCCTTGCGGCGCAGGCCGTTCATTCTGCAGGTTTCATAAACCAGAGGGCATCTGCCTGTTTTTATGAATGTATCGCGGATGAATTGAATAACATCCCAATGTTCCCCGGTAAGCCCGTGAGGTATTTTTAGCTGCGAGGCCATTCCCCCGGCAAAATCTTCGTCCCAGCGGTTAAAATCCAGCAGAAAGCCGCCGGAATCCACCTCGAAGGTTTTATTCTTACAGGTAAAAGTAGCCATATCCTCTCCTGATTTAGAGTTGATTTAATTCGCTGAAACCCATATTATCATTTTAATATTTCAATCCGGCGATTTTTACGGCTCCTCTGTGATAACCGTCGGGGAACAGCTTTTCCAGATCTGGTAAATCGATGTTATTCTCCTCGCAGGTTTTATAAACAGCTGGAATCTCTTTTGTTTTTTTATATTCTTCGCGAAGATAGTAAATTATTTTCCAGTGCTTTTCGGTTAAATAGTCCGGCATTTTCATTTCGTAGGCTTTATTAATCGCGTAATTCTCATCCCAATCATCATAATTCAACAGGAATCCGTGGACATCCGTCTTGTAAACCCGGTTTTTATAATTGTATGATATCTGATCGATATTTCCCTCCAGCCAGTATTTTTGAATGAAAACGTCTCTGTACGTAACTCCGGCTAATTTGCAGACGCCTCTAAGATAACCGGTCGGGAACAACTTTTTAAAATCACCAAGTCCCAGCTTGTTCTCTTTGCAGGCAATATAAACCAGGGGGCACCTGTTCATTACGTCGAAGGTGTTTCGTATAAAATAAATTACTTTCCAGTGTTTTTCGGTAAGCCCGCTTGGAATTTTCAGCCTGGGGGCCATTCCGATCGCAAAATCCTCATCCCAGTCTTTCGGATTTTCCAAGAAGCCCTTGG
Organism: uncultured bacterium; assembly: GCA_965602185.1. Lineage (GTDB taxonomy): Bacteria > Zixibacteria > MSB-5A5 > UBA10806 > UBA10806. The sequence continues at coordinate 10,936 of CBFCYP010000042.1, read as the reverse complement.
AATCGACCTTGTATTTTTTGTTATTGTAAACGAATAATCCCATATTAACACCCCGAATCGCGATTATTGTTAAACTGATTCCGATCCACCCCAATCATTTAATGTTGGAAAGTAACCTAATTTATCGCATAATCGCCTTTCCACAGCTGCAAATATAATTTTACTTTCTTCAAAAGCGCGTCCATCGCGCTTTCAACCGCCTTACTCAACGTCGCCCCAACTGTGAGACAATCCTCAATTTCCACCGCGATTATCCTGATTTCATCGGGAAATTCTATTCCGAGTTTTCGAGATATATCGATCAGCTCCGGCAGGCCGGTATGATGCGGAGAGACGCTGGGGATAGAGCGAAAATTATTGACGTTCAGTTCGACAAGATCCCCGACGGCATGCTTTTTCGTTCTTACGGCATCGATAAAAATTACTTTGCTATAGCCTGATAAAACGTCGAGAAGCGAAACTCCCGTAAGATTACAGTCAACTATATCGGCGCATACCGTATTGTCGGCCCTGAGTTTCCTTGCGGCGGCAATGCCTATCCCGTCATCTCCCAGAAGTTCATTGCCCAATCCGACTATTAGTGGCTTCGTATTCATTCCCGACAAAGCCTTTTTACGAGGTCGTGATTTTTGTTGTATATCCGGATATCCGTTTGAATCTTTCCGGGAAGAACATGAGTCGCGCATCCGTTACACGGATCGTACGCTCGAAATGCCATCTCTATCAGATTCAATATGCCATCGTCAACATTGCCTTTGGAAATCGTTCCCCTGGCGGCTTTATCGACGGATAACGCGATTCGAGCGGCGTTGTTCTGCGTGGCGACAATCAGGTTGGCTTTTGTTATTAATCCTTTCTCATCGGTGCAGTAGTGATGGATAAGCGTTCCTCTCGGGGCTTCCACGATCCCGATTCCTTCGGAGGGCGTTTCTTCAGGGATTCTTCTGATATCTGTGTCGGTAATTTCAGGATCCGAAGCCAGTTCCTTCATTCGCTCGGCCGCGTTAAGAGTCTCAATCAATCTGGCCCAGTTGGTGGCCAGCGAGAAATGAACCGGTTTACCCCCCAGCGTCTTATAGAACTGTTCGTACGCCTCCTGCGCTAAAGGAGTCGACATTCCTTCCGAGGCGTTAAGCCTTGCCAGAGGAGCCACGGCATATATGCCGCTTTCCGGGCCATCCTGGAAACCCTTCCAGCCGATATCTTTCAGATAACAGAACTTGACGAAACTCCACGGTTCCACATGTTCCGCGATATGCGATAGATATTCCTCCGCGGAAAACTTGCTGTGTTCTTTTCCATCGGGATCGACTACTCTTAAAAGGCCATTATAGAAGTTTACTTTGTTATCGCCGTCCACCATACCCATGTAGTAGGTTTTGTGAGTATAAACATCGGAAGTGATCAGGTCCACGTATTCGGGATTCTTCAGAACAACTTCATTAAACAGGTCCAGGCTGAATTTGCCGAACTCCACGGCCTTTTCGGACGTCTCCATAAACTTCTGCCGATCTTCCTCGGTGATCGCTTTTGAAACCCCGCCGGGAAGTCCGAAAACGGGATGTATGACCTTTCCGCCCATTATGGAAATCAGTTCGCGAAGTTCCTTTCTCATTCCGATTACTTTTTTCCCAACCTCCAGCCCGACTTTGCCGAGTACGCCCAGTATGTTGCGTTCTCCCTTTTGGGCTTTGGGACCGACTATAAAATCCGGCCCGGCAAGATAGAAGAAATGAAGAGCATGATCCTCAGCCATAAACGCGTTGTAGATAAGCTCCCTGATTTTTTCCGCTGTCGCGGTGGGCTTAACCTTGTACAGATTATCCAAAGTTTTGGTCGAGGCCATATGGTGAGCGGTGGGACATACCCCGCAAATTCTCGAGGTTATCTGGGGCATGTCCTCGGCCGGACGGCCCTGAGCGAATTTCTCAAAACCGCGCAACTCGGGAATCTGAAAATAGGCCCGATCCACGTTGCCATCATCTTTAAGAAAAATGTCTATTTTACCGTGACCCTCGAGTCTCGTTATCGGATCAATTGTCACTTTGCGAACCATTACTTTTCCCCCTGTTGTGATGATTTTTGATACGATCTGTGAATCATTGAGGCAGGTAGGCTGTATCTATAAAACGTCCCCAGGGGATCGACTATCTTCTCGAGGATTTCATCGATCTCTTTTTCGTCATTCGAATCGGCCAACGAGGCAATCGACGATATCGCCTTGGCTCCAAAATCGCGGGCCTGGCTAATGGGACCCATACAGCCGGTGCAGGGCATATTGCCGTTGATGCAGGCGGCGCCGCATCCTTTTCGAGTAACGATTCCCAGGCACAGCAATCCCTGGGCCAGAAGGCACTGCGTCGGATCAATGGTCATCTCGTGAGGTCGTTTATATTCCTTGAGCAGCATTTTTTCCGGCTTGGTATCCTTTCTAGGGCACTCCTCACACAGAGCTATATCCGGAGCGAGAACCGATCCTTTAGGAGGAAGTTCACCCTTCACGATAGCGTCAATCGCGCTTTTTATTATATTAACGGGCGGAGGACATCCGGGAAGGTAGTAATCGACGTCTATTGCCTGATCCAGCGTCTTCACCGTATTCCAGAGAAACGGCAACTCCAGTTTTCCTTCCGGCACCTCGATTTCCTCGCGAGGCGCGGTTCCGTTTTCATTTATTACGGCGGGAGATTTCGAATAAACCTCTTCAAGAATCTCCGCCCGGTTGGATACGTTCGCGAGACCCGGTATACCGCCTAAATGGGCACAGCTTCCGAACGCAACCACGGTTTGAGATTTCGAACGTAACAATTCAACCATTTCAAACTGCTCGGAATTGCGAACCGCCCCGTTGATAAAACTGACGGCTATGCTTTTATCCGCCATGGCCTCTACATCATCGCGTTTGAAATCGAGGGCAACCGGCCAGAATACGATATCAAAGGCGGCCACGACATCAAGAATATCCTCGTTTAAATCAACGACGGCCTCCTCGCATCCCCCGCAGGATGCGCACCAGTAAAATGCGATTTTCGGCTTACTCATTGCCCGCCCCCTGAGAAACAGCGGTTTCCGGATAATGTTCTGTGATTACCGATCCCTTCAAGGGCACATCGGGTATTTCGAGATTCAGCGGCCCGAGGCGCCGAACCGTTTCTGTCATTTCGTTTATTACCCTCTGGACCTTGTCGCCCTCGGAGGCCGCGATCCATTCCAGACGCACCCTTTCTTCCTCGATCCCGATCGATTTGAGTAATTTTTTTAGAAGGGTAAATCGGCGCAACGCTTTGTAGTTGCCCTCCTGGTAATGGCAGTCGCCGGGATGACATCCGCCGATCAATACGCCATCCGCGCCATCCCTTAACGCCTTCAATATGAATTGAGGATCGAGCCGTCCCGAACACATGATTCGCACGACCCTGACGTTGGGAGCGTAGGTCATCCTGGCGGTTCCGGCCAGATCCGCCGCCGTGTAGGTACACCAGTTGCAGAAAAAGGCGACTATTCTCGGATTGAAAGGATTCGATGATTTATCGATATTAGACATAACTCATTACTCCCTTTATTTCGTTGAATATTTGCTCGTCGGTGAAAAGATTCTGTTGCATGGCTCCTGAAGGGCAGGCGGCGACGCAGGTTCCGCATCCCTTGCAGATGGCTCCATTGACTTCGGCTACATTTTTCTCCGCCTTAACGCTAATGGCGCTGAAGGGGCACATAGCTATGCAAGTTCTGCATCCGGAGCATATCTCCTCATTTACAAAAGCCGTATTGGGCTCGAGTTCTATGTAGCCTCTGTCGATTAAAGCCATAGCTTCGGCCGCCGCCGCGCCGGCCTGGGCAACGCTGTCGGGAATATCTTTGGGACCCTGACAGGCTCCTGCAAGAAAGACTCCATCCGTGAAGGTTGATACCGGCGCCAGTTTGGGATGACGTTCCAGGAACCAGCCTTCGTGACTGCAACTGATGTTGAAAAGACGGCGAACCTCATCGTGATCGGGCTGAGGTTCAAGACCCACCGACAAAACCACCATATCAACAGGGATTCTTCTTACGGTTCCTATCAGCGTATCTTCGACCCGGATTATTAACTTGTTTTCCTCCTCGGGCTTCATAGCCCAATCGCTTATTTCGGCGACCCGTCCGCGAATAAAATGGACGTTTTCCTGAAGGAGCCTCTCATAAAATTCCTCATAACCTTTACCCGGTGTGCGCATATCTATGTAAAAGTTATAGATGTCGGCGCCGGTTCTCTCTTTTACCAGATGAGCAAGTTTCAGGGAATACATACAGCAAACCCGCGAGCAGTATTTATTGGTAGCGTTGTCGCGACTCCCGACGCAATGCACGATTCCCACCGCTTTCGGCTTTTCGCCGTTTTTTAAAAAGACTTCCCCGCCCGTCGGGCCGGAGGCATTAACCATCCGCTCGATTTCGATACTGCTGTAAATATTGGGATACCTGCCATATCCGTATCTTTTGATCCTACCGGCATCGAAAACTTTAAATCCGGTGGCAAGTATCATGGCGCCGGCCTCCAATTCAAGGATTTCATCCGTTTGATTGAAATCGATGGCATCGCGTTCGCATGCGGAGACGCAGGTTTTCTTGCATTTTCCGGTTTTGAATTCAACGCACGATTTGTCGTCAATGACCGCTACTAGAGGCGTGGCCTGTGGAAAGGGAATGTATATCGGTTTTCGCTTAATCAATCCCTCGTTGAATTCATCATTCACTCGAGCTGTTTTATATACGCAGGCTTCGATGCAATCCAGGCATCCAACGCAAAGATCTTCGCTGACATATCGAGGTTTTCGCTTCACTTTGATTTTGAAGTTCCCGACAAATCCCTGAACATCGACAACCTCGCTATAAGTCAGAAGCGTAATGTTTGGATGGGCGCGAACGGCGGACATCTTGGGGGTCAGGATACAGGCGGAACAGTCCAGGGTGGGGAAGGTTTTATCGAACTTGGCCATATAACCGCCTATGGTCGGCTCTCTCTCGACAAGGTATACCTTTTTCCCCGCGTCCGCCAGGGTCAACGCCGCGTGAATGCCGGCGATTCCTCCGCCCACGATTAAGACGTCGGGATTGACCTTTACACGTTGACGTTCCAGCGATTTGTGAAGCGCTACCCTTTCAACCGCCGCCGCGATCAGGGCCATCGTTTTTTCCGTGGCGGCTTCGTTGTCCTTGGTCACCCAGCTGACATGCTCTCGCACGTTTGCCATCTGGAACATAAAAGGATTTTCGCCCCCCGCCAGGACCGCTCTTCGGAAGGTCGCTTCATGCATTAAGGGAGAACATGAGGCCACGACAACGCGGTTTACCAGGCCGTTGGCGATATCCTGTTGTATTATTTCCTGGCCGGGATCCGAGCACATGAATTTATATTCTTTGGACACCGTTACATACGGCAAACCGCGGGCAAACTCGACTGCCTTCGTGACGTCCACCTTACCCGCTATATTAATTCCGCAATGGCAAACGTAAACCCCGATTTTCGGCGTTTGATTATTATTGTTTTCAGCTACGGACATGGGCGCCTCCAATTGTTGCTTTCTTTTCAAAGGCATTCGACGGCGATACAAACAGTCTATGCAGACCGAGTTTACGCGGATTAATTCCCAGCGCCATCCCCATTATCTGCGTAAAAAACACGATCGGAATGTCCAGCTTTTGGCCGAATTGTTTTCTCATCTCCTTTTGATAACATTCCAGATTAAACTGGCAGAGGGGGCAGCCGGTGGCGATCATATCGCAGCCGCGTTTCTTCGCTTCGTTAATTAAGATATAGCTCAGTCTAAGGCCGACATCCTTGATAGTGCCCGTTAACGAACCCCCGCAGCATCGCGTTTTAAGCGGCCAATCGATTGCCTCCGCCCCTAAAGCCTGTATTATTCTGTCCATCGTGTATGGTTTAAACTGATCGTCGAAGTCGGCATAGGGACGGACTATCTGGCAGCCGTAGTAACACGCCACCTTTAATCCCTGAAGAGGACGAATGACGTTTTCTTCGATAGTTTTTAAACCTATATCGTTGTATATCACGTCGAGCGGATGCCTGATACTGACGGGACCGGATAAAGTTAGTCCGGCCTCATCCAGCGCTTCTCTCACTTTGGACAATAACTCCGGGTATTCGTTCAAATAGTGTTGTGCCTTATTTAATCCCAGGTAGCAGGCGGCACAGGGCACCAGAAGCTGCGGCGTATTATCTTCACCGTTTTGCCTTTCCGCCAGCGCGAAATTCCGCGCGGATAGAGCGAAGGCTTTGAGTTCGCTTATGGACATATAGGCTGTCGCGCCGCAGCAGTTCCAATCTTCCAGCTCCTCTAACTGGACACTTATGGTTTTAAATACCGCTAAAAGCGACTCCTCGTAAGCCTTTCCGGTACCCTTGAGAGAACAGCCGGGATAATATAAGTATTTCATATTGACGTCTCCTTAACCAAACCCAATTCCTCCCGGCTTTTGACCATATGTTCGGTTTCCAGCGTCTTGATCACGGATTTGAGTTCTTTTCTCCTATGAATGGTTTCTTTTTTAAGGCTGAATCGTCCCTTAAGGAGAAGCCGCAATCCCAGGCCGGTTTGTTTCAACAGCTTCAAAGGATTGGTCTTTAAAAACAACCTCAGAATCAGGCGTCCCTCGCTGCTCCGGCCGGCGTCCTCGACCGATTTGAAAAATTCGTTGGCCAGTACGGGGATAGGGAATTTTTTAGGATAAACGCCCTGTTTGATGGCCATACGCTTTACGGCATACATAATATCCGTTAACTTAATTTCCTTGGGGCATTCCACCGTGCATGAATAGCAGGACGCGCACAGCCAGGTGGTGTAACAACTCAGAACCTCCCACTTTAAACCGGCCCGGATCATCGCTATTATCTGCCTGGGAGTATAATCCATGTAGGGCGTTAAAGGACACATGCCGCTGCAGGTCCCACACTGGATACATGCAAACAGTTTATCACCGCCGGGGATTGAGGCTATTTCATTGACGAAAAGATGGTCGAGTTCCGACTCATAACTTATCTTTCGCCATCCACGCCACTCCTCCATAATTCCTCCTTTTTATCAAAAAGCGAAAATGCTTTCGAGTTTTCGTTATTTATGGATGTTATAAAATGGAAATGAAGAAAATCGACTATATCATTGGGGGATAGAAACCATGCACCGTTTCTATAATGGTTCTCTTTATATGATACGTAATCATCAGGGCACAGATATCCTTTCCGCGTTTTCCCGATTCTTTTAGCGGGAGTGGCCCAAGGCATAACATGTACGCGGCGTATGGTGCGTAGTGGTACGGCTACTGGCAGGCGCATGGAAACCGTATTAAATACTTTTTTCGGAGGAGGTATAAATTCGTTATATGTGAATTCATTCACAATGTTGCTAAAATATAATAATACCATTTTCCTCAAAATGCAATGACAGGCATCTGGCCTTATATCCTTAATTATATTTATTGAAACCGATAATCCCTTCATGTGCATCGCGTTACTATTCCGGATACCTCTTTCGGATTTTGTCGATCAACCTTTGTTGCTGCCGGATATATGCGCGCTTTTGATTGAGATGGAGTTTCCTGATAGTCTCGACCAACTCATCTATATTGGGAGGCTTTTTCAGATACTCGCTGGCCCCCAGGCGAACGCCTTCGATAGCGGCCTCTATGGACGGGTGCCCGCTTAAAAGGATAACGTCCACGCTCGGAAATTCCTTCCTTATACGCCTTAAAACTTCCAGCCCGTCCATTCCCGGCATCTTAACATCGAGCACAACCACGTCTACCAATCCTCCGCGTAATGACTCCAGTGCTTCTTTTCCGTTGATGGCTGTTGTTACTATGAATTTTCGACGCTGAAAGATGGGTTTCATAGAATCCAGAAATTCAATTTCATCATCCACAATCATAACCCGGACCGGTTCCTCTTTGTCGATGAATTGGAGATCATTGTCATCCGATGTTTTTCGTTTTTTTGCCCAGGAAATAGCGCGGTTAATTTTATCGGCCAGTTCATCTATTTCAATCGGTTTTGAAAGATAATCGGCAATCCCTTCTTTGGACGTTTGAAAGGCGTCATCTACTGAGGAGTGTCCGGTCAATAAAATCACCGGCAGATCGGGATGCATTTTATGGATCTGATGAAAAACCTCAATACCATCTATGTCGGGCATTTTAACATCAAGAACAACAGCGTCGTATTCGGCCTCCTCGACTTTATCAAGCGCGGTGACTCCGTTGAGAGCCGCATCGACAATAAATCCTCGTCTGCTCAAAGCCTGCGAGGAAGAAATCAGAAATTCTTCCTCATCATCTGCGATCAGCAGCCGGTATTTTTTGGTTTCCATTAGTGCACCTCGTTATCAATGTGCCTGTTTATTTTCCGATCGGATCGGTATCGATATGCGCATGGTGGTGCCTTTCCCCGCCGCGCTCATGGCCTCGATTGTCCCGCCCCATGATCGGACTATACCATAGCAAACCGACAGCCCCAGCCCGGTTCCCTTCCCGACCGGCTTGGTCGTGAAAAAAGGCTCAAAAATCCGGTCGAGCACATCGGCCGGAATACCATGTCCGTTATCGATAATATCAATAACGACAGTATCTCGCCCCCGATATGATTTCATCAATATCTCCCCACCTTCAGCAATGGCGTCGATAGAATTATTAATGAGGTTTACCAATACCTGCTCTAATTCCACCGGATCCAATAAAACCTTCGGAAGATCTTCCTGGACCCTGGAATTGATATCGATGTTTCGCACTTTGGCGTGACGATGCATGAGATTAATTATTTCCGTTAGTCGCGGGGCGATATCGGTCAATTCCTGTCTTGGTTCCTGACTTCGTCCGAACAGCAGCAGTTTTTGTGTGATTCCCGCACATCTTTTAACCTGAGCTTGGCAGCGCTTAACCGAGTTTATAATCTGTTTTTTTTTCTCCGGATTCAGATCCGGTTCCTGCGTAAGGTCGGATATGTTGGTCTGCTCGGCGCTGATTATGGCCAGCGGATTATTAATCTCGTGCGCCAGGCCCGTGGTCAATTCGCCTATGGATGCCAACTTGGCTGAACGAACGAATGCGCGGGACAACTCCTCCCGCTCGGCGGTCGCCTTTTCAATCTGTTTTGTAAGATGCCGGGTGGCGAAAAACGTTATGACTATCATAAAAACGGCTGCCAGCAACACGAAATACGCGCCTTTCGCGATAGCCTGATTAACTGGCCCCTGGATTGCGGAGAGGTCGCGCTCAACTATAAGCATCCACCTGTTATCATTAATCCAGGTGATTACCTGCAGCCTGGCCGTACCGTTGGAAAGAACGCGACGTTCGCGTAATCCCGTATGGAAAGCTATAACAGAATCGGGTGATCTATCCAGGAGATTGCCGACCCGAGGAGTCGTCTGGTAAAGACCTTCACGATTTACAATATAGGCATTACTGCCTTCTCCGAGCGTACCGGTCTTCACCAGCGCGTCAAACTGGACGCTGTTTATGGTAGCGCGCAAAATCCATGAGCGGTTACCCTGGGTCGTTTTGACAGCTATAATACAATGCGGAACCTGACGGTATCCGAGAAATATATCGCTTATATACTCACCCTTGACATTAACCTCTTTAAACCAATCGGTGTTACGATAATTGCGATCCTCCAAATCGTAGGGACCGACATAGACAAGATGCCTTCCTTCAAGATCGATTATCCCGAGATCGACGAATCCTCCCATAGTTGACCGGTTCAAATCGTAAAACAGCTTTTTAAGATGTTCCGGGCGGCTGAATTCATCAAAAGAATGGGATTCGGCCATAAACCTGAGCAGACGCAGCTGTTCGGATAAATGAGCTTCAATCGCTTCGGCGTGGCTTTCGACCAGGGTGCCCATCTGGTTAAGCGATTTTTGCTCCAGGAGCTTGCCAAAAACAATCCAGGATCCGAATCCCGCCAGAGCCAGTGGAAGCAAAGCCGCGAAAAGAAGAACTGCCAGGATACGCCACCGCAACGGTCTCCCTATTTTTTTTATCCTGTCGAAGGTTGGGTTGGCCATTTTATTCTATCCGCAAGTTCAATTTTTCACTTTCTTCCGTATTTCAATTTAAATTAACTGTAAGCAATACCCACGCCAATTTTTTGCATTTTTATAATTTATTGTTATGTAAACAATTACAATAATAAATAATTGTTGACAAACCGACATCTATTTCATTATGAAATATAAGTATTTCAAATTGAAAAGGGAATCTTAACAATGGCAAACAAAAAAACAGATCGGACGGCCCTGGATCTTCCGCCGAGTAAACAGGGTCTACCCCCATATATAGCCGCGTTCCGCAGCGAGTCATATCGTAACGTTCTTCATATGGCATCACAGGTGGCCAGGTTCAATTCATCCGTTCTATTAAGCGGCGAAACCGGTGTAGGTAAAGAGATTATCGCCCGCTATATACACGGGCTCTCTCCCAGATCAGATAAATCGATGCTTACCATAAGTTGCGGGGCGCTGCCGGAAACGCTGCTCGAAAGCGAATTGTTCGGGCACAAGGCCGGGTCCTTTACTGGCGCAATCCAGGATAGAGTAGGTTTATTCGAACAGGCCGCGCGCGGAACCGTCTTTCTGGATGAGATCGGCGATATTTCCAAAGCCATCCAGATTAAACTCCTTCGTGTTTTACAGGAACGCGAAATTTTGCGTATCGGGGAGAACATTCCGCGTAAAGTGGATATTCGGACCATCGCCGCGACCAATCGCGATCTGGATCTGGCGGTTGACGAAGGCAAATTCCGGGAGGACCTGTTATATCGCCTGCGGGTCGTTGAAATAAGAGTTCCGCCACTCAGGGAACGCCCCGAAGATATCCTGTTGCTTGCTGATTATTCCGTAGAACGTCTCGCCAAACAACTTCGCTTGCCGGGATTGTGTCTTGA
>CBFCYP010000041.1:0-21742 GCA_965602185.1 uncultured bacterium | reverse complement strand
TCCTGGGTGTAAATCGCGGCGGAGAGGCCATAGATGGTATCGTTGCATTTCTGGATGGCATCGTCGAGATCATCGCAGGGGATAACCGATACCACCGAGCCGAAAATCTCCTCCTTGAAGATTATCATACCCGGCTCAACGTCGGCAAATATGGTGGGTTCCGTGAAATAACCTTTATCGTAATCGCCGCCGGTCAAACGCCCGCCGCCGCTCATGAGCCTGGCCTTATCGGTGTTTTTGCCGATCTCCATATATTCCAGAACCGTGTTCATCTGCGACTCCGATACCGCGGGACCCATATCAACCGATTCGTCAAGACCGTTTCCGACTTTCAGGGTTTTGACCCGTTCAACAAACTTATCCAGGAATTCCTTATATACTTTCTTATGGACGATTACCCTGGATGCCGCGGTGCAACGCTGGCCGGTGGTGCCAAAACCGCCCCAGATGGCGCCATCGACAGCCAGATCGATTTTGGCGTCATCCATCACCATTATGGCATTCTTGCCGCCCATTTCGAGGTGACAATGCCTGAAATCGGAGGCGCAGGCTTCGGAAACCCGGCGGCCGACATCGGTGGAGCCGGTAAACGAAACCACCATAACCCTTTTATCGGTCATCAACGGCTCGCCTACGTTTTTGCCCGAACCGGTAACCATGTTGACCACGCCGGGCGGAATTCCGCATTCCTCGAACACCTTCATGAAATTGACCACCGAAAGCGGCGTATATGTGGCCGGTTTTATAACGCAGGTATTACCGCAAACCAGCGCCGGAATCATTTTCCAGGCCGGAATCGCTATGGGGAAATTCCAGGGGGTTATCATGGCAGCCACTCCCATGGGAATCCGCATAGACAACTGGAATTTATTTTCCATCTCCGATGGCGTGGTGTGCCCGAACATCCGGCGGCCTTCCCCGGCGTAGAGATAGCTCATGTCGATCGCTTCCTGGGTATCGCCCCGGGTTTCTTTTATTACTTTGCCCATTTCGCGGGTCATCTGCTGAGAGATTTCTTCCTTTTTTTCAAGGAGCTTCAGCCCGACATTATATATCAGTTCGCCTCTCTTCGGGGCGGGCACGAGCCGCCATTTCTTATAAGCCTCTGAAGCCGCCGAAATCGCGGCATCGACATCCTCGGCGCTCGAATCCTGGAATATGCCGACCAGGTCGTCATTGTCCGCGGGATTGCGATTTTCAAAAGTCTTGCCGGTTTTCGATTCCACCCACCGTCCGCCGATAAAGTTCTTGTATACGTCAGCCATTTTGCCTCCAACTATTAACCTGCAATTATTCCTATTCCAACAATCCGAGAAGATAATCAGCAGAATGTTATAAATCAAGGCTATTTGCGATAATATGAATTTACGTTTTTTTTTGGACACGGGAACCGCCAACCCTTATTATAGTAAATGGTATGAGGTTTTTCACGTTATCGGGGAACGAAACTAAATGTCAAAGATATTACTTGCTTTAATCGCGTTTTTTTTATTTCTCACCTGCACTCCGCCCGAAAAGCATTTGCGGGAAAGATATGTAAATGACAATCCCGAATTGAAAAGCGATATTAAGAAGGCGATACTCGAAGGCGACGTTATAGTCGGGATGACAAAAGAGGAAGTATACGCGAGTTGGGCAACGCCGATATTTAAGGGAGAGAAACGGGAAAAAGGAAGCACCTATGAATACTGGACTTATCCGAATATGAAAGACAGCCCCTTTGTTAATATATACTTTATGGATGATTTTGTGGTGAAAATCGAGAAAACTGATAAGGAGCCGGTAATAGAATAGCCGATTTTATTTGTCAGTATCGTCTCTCGAAATTGTGCTTGTATCCTCAGGTTTTTCCCTGCCGAATAATTTTCTAAAAAACCGTTTCCTTTTAGCCCAACGCGTTTTTTTCTCGGCTTTGTATTTCCTCTTCAATTCTTTCTCTTTCTGGAACTGGATAGCATCGAGCTCCTCAATTTTCTGCAGAAGCCTTTCCACGTTATCCCGTTTTTCCATCATGCGGCGGAAAGTATTGTATTTCGAAATATCTTTAAAAACGGCCTGCACGAACGGTTCCAGAAAAACCATGGACTGAGAACCTATATAGTTTAACGGCTTGACGGTCTCCAGGGTCAGGATGGTGGGGACGGTAAGTCCTTTCCTGACAATAAAATCGGCAAGCTTAAACAATATCTCCTGTTCGTCCTTGCTTAACGTTTCCTTCTCCGGCGGAAGTTCGTAGCCTCCGAACGGCGATTTATGAGTCATCGCTTACCTCTTTAGATTCTTTTTCCGCTATTATACGGTTCTGCCAATCGATTAATTCCGCCACAACCTTATCGACTTCCTCCTTGTTGTCTTTGCCGTATCTGAGATAAAACCCTCTGAAATTTTCGAGGCGGGTCGGTCCGAGATAAGGCGAAAGCAAAGTCCCCCTCCGACCGGGAAAGACGCTTCTGAACGCCGATAAATTCCTTTCCTTCAGGGTAAACAGATACTTGATTTTCACCTTTCTGTCGTCAACGGTATAGGTGGTGGGGAAAAAAAACGTCGTCAACGAAACTAAAAAAATAAGAGCCGCGATAACAACCATAAACGGCTCTTCGGTAATTTCATAGACGAAATAAAAAATTATTAAAATGAATATCAGGACAAAAACGGTTGCCACCGGCCGCTCCCGCGCCGGATGAGATTTCCATCGTAACGAATTCATTTTTTACGGATTCTGAGGATCCCGGTATCTTTCTTTCCTGATTCTGTCCATCTCGGACTGTAATTCTTCAGGCTTGAAAACGCCCTTATCCACCAGGACCTTCACCAGGGCTTCCAATCCCAGATTATTCGAAAGCGTCAGTTCGTCAAACGTAATCTCACGTACCTGGTCGCCGATTTGAATTTTTAAAGCTACTTTTTTGGCCGGATCTTCCGTCATTACTTGCCATCCTTATTGATATTTTCGTTCATACTTCCGCTTCGATACCCCTGCAAGTCGAGCGTTACATAGGTAAATCCTATCGATTTTAACCTGGAGTTGATTTTATCGATTAATCCGTTTTCGAATACTTTGCCCATCTCGGTTTTCAAAAATTCAAGACGAGCCATTTTGTCGTGATGCCTCACCCGGACCTGGGTAAACCCGATCGATTTCAGAAAACGCTCGGCTTCGGCCACCTGGAATAATTTTTCTTTCGTAATTTCCGATCCATAGGGAATCCGTGAAGCCAGGCAGGCCAGGGATGGCTTCTCCCAGTTAGGCAATCCGAGTTCCCGTGCGATTTCCCTGATCTCGTTTTTTGTAATTCCGGTTTCGGCGAGGGGGGATACCACGTTCAGCTTTTCGGCCGCCTTTCTCCCGGGTCTCCAGTCGTTGATATCGTCAGCGTTCGAACCGTCCAGAATATGATCGGCGCCGACCTTTTTCGCGGTTTCCCTCAATTTCCCGAAAAGCTCGGTTTTGCAGTAGAAACATCGTTCTACGGGATTTTTTCGATAGTCCGGATTCGACATCTCCCCGGTTTTTATCTCTATAAAATTTCCATTTTTAAGGCCCAGATTCGCTGCCAATTCCCTGCACAGCTGGAGTTCTTCGGGCATTAAGGATTCGGAATCTCCCGTTACAGCCCAGACATTTTCTCTTCCCAAAGCATCGATCGAAGCCTTCAATATCAAGGTGGAATCAACGCCTCCCGAGAAGCCGATAACAACTTTGCCGAGGTTTTTGATATATTCTTTAAGCTCGTTATATTTTTTATCTACAGTGGATACCATCAATACTCAGCCTTGGCGATTTTATCGCCGTCTATGGTGTAAATGCGAACTTCATCGTTGGCGCGCCCGTTGCCTTTAAATGTGATTTTGCACGAAACGCCATGATAATCTTTTATGCCGCCTAAATAATCGCGGAGTTTTTCAGGCTCATTATATCCTTCTCGCATACCGGAGAGAATAAGAGCGACGGCGTCAAATGTCAGCGCGGCCACTTTGTCCGGCTGTCGTCCGAATTCCGCGGAATAGGCGTTGGCGAACTCGACCCAGTTGGCATCGTCGGATCCAACGTGAAAATCGGTGGCGAAAACCGCGTCGCCGACGTAACGTCTGACCTCGCTGACCAACTCCTCCGAATCCCAGCCGTCAGCGCCCAGAAATTTTGTTCGTATTATATGATACCTGATCTGAGGTATCAGAAGTTTCAATTCATCCGGATAACCCGGCAAAAAGAGCCCGCCCAGTTGGACCGGCCAATCTTCGGTATCTATGAATACCACGCTATCGACCGTTTCACCGGTGCTGTCATCGAGGGGGATCCGCTCAATTTCGATATAATCGGTGCTGTCGATCTCACCGGCGGCGAGCTGCTCCTCGGTTTTCATAAGAAGGAATTCTCTTAAGGGTCTGATCTGCATTTTGAAATCGGTGGCGCCTGTACCGTAATAGCCGGTATAAACCACCTCTCCCCCCAGGCGATAGACTGTCTGGGTGAACGATCTGGAAACCGTCACTCCACCCAGGTCGTCCGGAGAAATTATCGCGAATTCTTTTATGTCCAACTCGTTAACCGCGTATTCCGCAATGGTCTGGCCTATTCTTTCCACCGCCGGAGAAACCTGGAAAACATAACTTCCCAGACTGGCGATCCCTTTTTGCGATGCCGTGGGGGTTATCAAGGGAACTCCATACTGGTTGGAAACCACTCCGGAACCGACCGCCGATTCCGATCTTAAGGGTCCTACTATGGCGAGACATTCCTCGTTAGCCAATTTGGAGGCAACATTTGTAGCCCGTACGGGATCGCCGTAAGTATCCTTGATTATCAGCTCAACATCTACGGAATCGGGTTTCATATGCTTAACCGCCAACCTCGCACCCTCGACCATTGAACGGCCGTATTCGCTGTAATTTCCTGATAACGGCGCCAGGATTCCTATAAGCTGGCTCCCGGAAAGCCT
Source organism: uncultured bacterium (assembly GCA_965602185.1). GTDB lineage: Bacteria > Zixibacteria > MSB-5A5 > UBA10806 > UBA10806. Next base: position 16,802 of record CBFCYP010000041.1, on the reverse strand, counting down.
GGTGTTGCAGAAATCCAGAAGCTCGCGGGCACGCTTTGAGTGTTCACCGTAAGGATTTCTCCTCAGGAAGGATTTCAACGTGTTCGCCCCGCTTCTATACCGTTTTGAATTTACCTGTCGTTCCGCGAGAGTCATTTCCATATCTTCGCGCACTTTCGATACCGGTTGCTCATCGATGAGTTTTTTCAATTGCCAGATGGAAAGTCCTCTTTCGATGAGGGGCTCGAGATTTGATATCGCCGTACGTCCGGTTCGGCTTCTTATATCGATATCCGCCGAAGAGATATATGCCGACGCCGCGCCCATCAAATCTCCCGTTTTATACATTGAATGCCCTTTAAGAAGCAAAGCCGACCCGGCATAGCGGGAACGGGGAAAATCATCCAGGTAACTATCAAACATCATTATCGCCGCCGCGTATTCGCCCGCCATATACAACGATTTTGCCGCCATGAATCGGAAAGATGAATTGTGACCGTCGAGAGAATATCGATCGGCGAGAGATTTGAATTTTTTATAAGCCTCCTCATATTTCCCATTCTGGTAATCGAGCATTGCCTCTTTCATCCCCAAAGCGGGATCATCGATATAACCGGCGGCAACGACCGAAGCGAACAAAGCCAATATGATGAAAATACCTGTAACCCTCATACGGTATACTCCCTTGAATATCCGCGGTAATCCTTTGCCCAATCTATAAATCTTTTCATCTCCTCCTGCAAAACCTTTCTTTTAAAAACCGCGGGATTACCGGCCATCATTGAATTGGGCGGAACGACCGTTCCCGGTTTTACCACGGAACCCGCCGCTATCAGCGAGCCTTTCCCGATAATTGCGTCATCCAGTATAATCGATCCCATTCCGATTAAACAGCCGTCCTCTATTTTACAGCCGTGAATCAACGCCCCGTGGCCGATAACGACATGATCGCCGATCTCGGTGGGAGAGGTTCCACCGGTGACATGTATTATACATCCATCCTGAACGTTTGTAAAACTGCCTATTTTTATATAATTTATATCCCCTCGTATTACCGCCTTAAACCAGACGGAGCTTTCAGCTCTTATCGTAACATTTCCCACAATTACACAATCGGGCGCTATATAGCAACTGTTGTGAATTCCGGGGCTTTTGCCTTCGTAGGGAAGGATCATAACTTATAATGGCCGAAATCTTCGGGATCAATCTTTCTCAATCGATCTCTGAGAGATTCCTGATCCGGAAGGCCCGATTGCTCCATCTGTTCTTTTTTTAGATTGAAAAGCTTCTCGTTAACAAAAATAGGCGCTTTGGCCTTGAGGGCCAGCGCGAGCGAATCCGACGGCCTGGCATCGATCTTTAACGTTTCGCCGTTTAAGCTTATGGAAATTTCGGCATAGAACGTCTGCTCTTTTAGGTCCACAATCTCGACCCTCTCGATTTGCCCCTTCATGCTCCTTACCACCGAAAGAAGCAAATCGTGGGTCAGGGGGCGTTTGGAGACGATGCCGGATATTTCCATGCTTATGGCCCAGGCCTCATAATGACCGATCCAGATCGGGAGTATTTTTTCCGAATCGCTCGGGGTGATGGTTACCACCGGCGAATTCGTGGTAACATCCAACGCCAATCCGTTTATTTTTGCTTCGATCATCTTTGGAGATTCCATTTTTATCAGCCTTTCATGAAAAACAACCCCCATGTGCCGGGCCCGCAATGAGCTCCGACAGTCGGGCCGATTTCGCCGGTTAATATTTTATTCAAATCGTATCTGCCTTTTAAAGCATCCATTATCAAATTAACTTTCGACGGATCGGCGGCATGCGCGACGGCCAGTCTTCCATCTGAAAGGTCCCGCGGAAGAAGCGATAAAACCTTTTCGATAATCTTCTCCCGATTGCGCGCTTTTGAAAGCGGCTGAACCTCGCCATTAACAAGCGTCAGAATAGGTTTTAAGCCCAGGATTTTCCCGAGAAATCCCCTGGCTTTTCCCACGCGTCCGCCTTTTATAAGATAATCGACGCTTTCAAGGGTAAAAAACAGTTTCTGGCTTTTTTTCATTTTCGCGAGCTTCCCGGTTATCTGTTCGAGCGAATTCCCGTTTCTGGCCATCTCGCCCGCTATGGTCGCCATCATACCCAATCCCAGAGATACGGTTCCGGAATCAAACATGGCTACTTTCCCGTCGAACTCCTCCGACGCTTTTAACGCGGAGTTATAGGTGCCGGATAGATTCGCGGAAAGATGTAAAGAGATAATGGTCTCCGCGTCACCCCGGCCGAAGACTTTCTTGTATACGTCGGAAAAATCCTCGGGCGACGGTTGGGACGTTTTCGGGAAATCCCCCGATTCCGATAGCAGTTTATAGAAATCCTTTCGATCCAGATCCACTCCGTCTTTATACGAGTTGGCGCCGAAAATAATATTCAATGGTACGATCTCAATATCGTAAAAATCGGCGATCTCTTTCGGCAGATCGCAGGTGGAATCGGTGACGATCCTGACCGTTTTGGTAGCATCACGTTTTATTCCCGCGCGCCATCGTCGCATCAACTTGTTTTGCGATTTCATGTCATCGATTTTTTCATTTTCGATTGTGCCCACCGATTGCGCGTGATCTTTTATCTTTCGCGGCGTATCGGTATGGATATGAATCCTCAGATACTCGATTTCACCCCTGCCCGTGGATGCCACTATCAAAGAGTCGCCGAGATCCTTGAGCCTGTTTTTCAATCCGGAGGTATCGAAATTAGAGCCTTTAACGAGGAATTCGGAACAATATCGGAACCGGGAATGCTCCTCGATTACGCGGGGCAATTCCTGGATATCCGTCTTCACATCGATCTCTTTGGTAAGCTCCCCGGTTTTAATGAAATTATTAATCCCTTCAATGAAATGCATAAAACCCTGGGCTCCGGCGTCCACCACACCGGCGTCGGCCAGTACCTTAAGCTTTACTCTGGTCTCAGAAAGAGATATTCGGCCTCTTTCCATTGCCGATTCGAGCAAGGAGTGGACATTCATGAACTTTTCGCGGGCCTGCTGCAGGTGCTCCCCGATCTCCCGCAGCACGGTAAGGATCGTGCCTTCCCTGGGTTCGCTCATGGCCCTGTAAGCGGAGTCGGCTCCGGCGGAAAAAACGCCCGCGATATCGGGAATATGCAACCGTTCTTTTTTGCCGATAAATTCCGCCATACCCTTAAAATATTGCGATAGTATTACGCCGGAATTGCCCCGCGCTCCGCGCAAGGAATGCAGCGCGATGGAGTCGGCGACGTCCCGAAGGGAGTTGGTTCTGGCTGAGTAGGCGCCCGCGACCGCGGCCTGTAAAGTCAAAGCCATGTTCGTGCCGGTATCACCATCGGCCACCGGGAAAACATTGATGGCGTTCAGCACTTCACGATTTTTGTTAAGCCACAGGTATCCCGCTCTTATGGCTCTTTTCAAGCGGATACCGTCAAGATACTGCATTTATTCAGACCTGTTCCTCTTTTTTTACCACCCAGAGTTTTACCGCCGCAACAACATCCGATGCCAGCTTTATATCTATAGTATAAACGCCCAGAGCTTTCAATGGTTCTTCGAGCATTATTTTCCGCCGATCGATCTCGAAGCCCTGATCGGATAAAAGCTTGGAGACCGCGGCCGCCGTAACCGAGCCGAACACCTTATCCTCTTCGCCGGTATGAACTTCGGCGGTAAGCGACAGTTTTTCCAGCTTATCTTTGATCTTCTCGGCCTCTCTTTTCTTTTTCCTTTCGCGGAAGGTTTTCTGAGTTTTTATCACATCAATAGATTTCAGATTACCTTTGGTGGCGGGAACGGCGAGATTTTTCGGTATAAGATAATTTCTCCCGTAACCGCCCGCAACCTCAACGATATCGCCGGCCGTGCCTAGTTTTTCGATATCGTCTTTAAGAATCACTTTCATTTTTTACCTCTATTTTTTTCATTCTTTATTTTCAAAATCCTCAATTTCCCTTTTAAAATTAAACTTCGTATCCGAAAGCCCCAGAATCGCCAGGAAAGTCATGGATATCGGACCAGCCAGGATTAAGATGACATAGAAAATTATCCTGATGGGAAGGGGCAGAATAATCCTTTTAAAAAATGCCTCCATAATCGCCAATCCCACCACCATGTAGACATGCCCCGTTACAATCAGAATATTAATCCCCGCGTAAAACCAGAGCTCCTCCATCCTGAAAACCACCGGAATCAATCCCAGAACCGTCGGCAAGAGCCACCATCCGCTCGCTTTCCAGAGATGAAAAGGACCGAAACGCGAAATAATGACGCCCATCCTGGTAGCAATGAAGCCCGCAATAACCAAGCTGAACACAACTGTGCCCAACATAATCGCGAAAAGAAAGCCGGGAGTAATTCTCAGTATACCTTCTATAAACCGGTCGAATTCCTTCAAAAAAGTTTCAACGGCGTTTCCGCTGGCGCCATAATTATCCTGAACCAGTTTCATCAAGACTGTATCGGAACGCAATAGAATCTCCATATTCGAATTCAAGATCTCAAAGAAACCGGAAAGATCCATCATCCAACCCATATATGTGTAAATCGAGAGCAGATACAGAATCCCGAACGGGATCAAGCCGTAGCTGACCACTGAAACCGGGCTCGTAAGGCTTCTCGACGCCCAACCCATTGCCATGCCCGGCGCGACTACAATAATCGCGTAGAATATGCCGTAGTAAAAGCCCTCCGGATATCCAATTGTCAAAGAACCGGTCCCGGCCGCCAGGATAAAGCCGATAAAAGCCGCCGAAAAGGCTCTGGAATATCCCAGGCGGGCTACTATTAAAATCAGGGCTACGATTCCTGCGATGGCAGCGATTGAATTAATCGCCGGTACGAGCCACAACAGCCCTGAAGCGGCGACAGTCGCCCCACCCAGAACCGAAAGCCTGTTTTCTACCGAACGCATCCTCCCTGTATTAGATATCCGGTTCAACGACGAACGGAAGCAGGGCCAGGACTCTTCCGCGCTTAATGGCTTGCGTCAACTGTCTCTGATGTCTCGCGCAAACACCGGTCACCCGCCTTGGAATTATCTTGCCTCTTTCCGTCAGGTATCTCCTCAGCGTGCGATCATCCTTGTAATCGATAACACTGATCTTCTGATCGCAAAAACGGCAAATTTTTCTCTTACGTCTTTCCATCTATTCTCCGTAATTTAATTGTTTTTTTTCATCTCCGTTATATTCATCATCCCCAAATCATCGGCATCATTGTCAGGTTCTCCGGTAAGATTGCCCGCAATCATCACCCGGTTCAGGCCCGGAGGCCTGATTGAAGGCATGGTTTATTCCTCAACCGGCGACGGTTTTTCCGATGGAACCTCGGGTTTTTTCTTCTCCTTCGGCGGATGGACAACCGCCTGAACCGTAAGATAACGAAGTATATTTTCGTTAATCCTCATGGTTTTTTCAATCTCGGAAACAAGTTTCGCGGGGCCTTCATAAAGGAAATGCACGTAAAAGCCCTGATTGAATCCCTTGATAAGATAAGTGAGCCTTCTGACTCCCCAGCGTTCGAGTTTGTGGATTTTACCTTCGGCCGATGTGATCTGTTTTTCGATTTTTTCGATTTCCGCCTGGATGGCGGATTCTTCCAGAGAAGAATTAATTATAACTGTCAACTCGTAAAGCTTCATTAAACCTCCCTTCGGACATTAAGACCTCGCGCAGACATCACAAATAAGCGCCGAGGTAGGGTAACAGTATTCAGTATTTAGTTTTCAGTCTTCTTCGACGGCCTGGTTGTAAATCGCCGCCGTTTTTTCGTAGCCTTCCAGAAGCCACGATTTCACCGCCCGAATCGCCCGTTCTACCATCGCTTCCGCCGTTTCGATCTCCTTTGCGGTGAAACGCTCAAGAACGAAATCTTCCGCCGCAATACCTTCCGGAACCGGCCCGATTCCCAACCTCAACCTGGGAAAACCTTCGGTACCGAGATGGTAAATCAACGAAGCCAGCCCGTTGTGGCCGCCGTCAGAACCGCTTTGCCGAAGCCTGATTCTTCCCAGGGGAAGATTGAAATCATCAGCGATCACAAGAATCTCTTCAGGAAAAAGCGACTCGGATTCAGCGTAGCTCTTTACCGCTTTGCCCGAACGGTTCACGTAAGTGGTCGGTTTTAAAAGAGCGATCCTTAAGGATGATATCGAAGTCTCGCAAATACGGTAGCTCCCTCTTCCGGGAACGAACTCCGATTCTCCTTTCAACAAATTAACAATCTCGAATCCAAGATTGTGCCGGGTACGGTTATATTTTTCGCCCGTGTTGCCCAAACCGACAATAGCCCTGATTCGGACCGGACGACCGTCCTCCATGACCGAAGATAATAAGCTTTCTTGACATTTTGTCAAGGGATTTATGGGAAGGCCATATTTATAGAATAACAATGATTACCAAAATGCCTGTTATTTATTCTCTTTTAAATCCATCCCCAAGGACTTCATCTTTTTATAAAGATGACTTCGCTCCAGCCCGAGAATATCGGCTGCCCGGGTCATATTGCCGCCCGCTTGAGAGATGGATTTTTTAATATACTCTCTCTCAAACTGTTCGCAGGCGGTTTTCAATGTCCCCGCCGGCGCCTTCTCAACCAGATGGGGGATATACGTTTCGATATCTTTTTCGCCAATCGTTTCTCCGGGAGCCATAATAACCACCCGTTCCACATAGTTGGCTAATTCCCGAATATTGCCGGGGTATGAATAATTCGAGAAAAGTCTCAAGGCACTTTCTTTGAAGCTCTTCGGCGAACGCCCCCGCTTTTTGCAGAACCTGTCTGAAAAATGCTTTACCAGAAGCGGGATGTCTTCTCTCCTCTCCCGAAGCGGCGGTATTTCGATGGGCAAAACTGCCAGCCGATAAAATAAATCTTCCCGGAATTTGCCATCGGAAATCTGTTTTTTCAAATTCTTATTGGTGGCCGAGATAATCCTGACATCGGTTTTGATCTCTGCCGTACCGCCCAGGCGGGTGATCACCCCTTCCTCCACCGCTCTCAGAAGCTTTGCCTGCGTTTTTTCGGACATCTCCCCGATCTCATCGAGAAAAAGCGTCCCGCCGCCAGCCATCTCGAAACGCCCCGGTTTCGATTTCACCGCCCCGGTAAAAGCCCCTTTTTCATATCCAAAAAGCTCCGATTCTATGAGATCGTCCGGTAGCGCGGCGCAATTAACCGCCACGAAGAGACCGTCTTTGCGAGGGGAAGAATCATGAATCAACCGAGCCACCAGTTCTTTCCCGGTACCGTTTTCGCCCGTAATCAGCACTCGCGACTCTTCCGGCGCAATCTGTAAACTCTTTGCCTTCAAATCAGTTATAGCTTTTGACTGACCCACCAGACGGCCATCCTCGGCCAATCTCCGGCGAAGATCGTCCCGCTCGTTTTCTATGGTTTTCAAGCGACCGATATTGGCTAATAAAACCTCTATTTTATCCAGCGATAACGGTTTTTCCAGGAAATCGTACGCTCCCCGCTTCACCGCCGAAACCGCCGTTTCAATCTCCGCGTGGCCTGATATCATCACGCATTCTATTTCGGCGAATTTCTCCTTTATCAGCCTCAAAAGCTGTATTCCGTCCTTTTCGCCCAGCCATACATCCAGAAACGCGACATCGATACCGTCGTGCAAAAGATTTTCGGCCTCCGAAAAAGAGCGGGCGGTCAGGATATCGTGCCCGGACCTTTTCAGGGCGGAACCCAGGGAGGTCAGAATATTCGGTTCGTCATCTACGATAAGTATTCTCAAATCGATCCTTTCACCTTTCTCTTTTTAAGGGAAAATCGATAATTACGGCCGTTCCCCCTTCGGTTGAGTTTGTGACTCTTATGCCGCCGTCATGTTCGGTCACGATCTTTTTCACGATTACCAGGCCCAGGCCCGAACCGCCGGGCTTGGTCGTAAAATACGGGGTAAAAAGATTTTTTCTGGCCGATTCTGTCAGGCCATGTCCGTCATCGGCTATAATAACAGTGGCTTTTCTTTCCGAATGAATTGTCCTTACCGCTACCCGCCCTCCCGGCGGGATCGCCTCCAGACCGTTTTTGATAACATTCGTCAAGGCCCTTTTTATCTGATCCCTGTCCGAGTATACCGGCAGCGGTTTTGAGGAAAGATCGGTTTTCAGACTGCCGCTTTCGATCTCCCTGGAATAGATCGAAACGGCGGATAATACAATTTCGTTCAGGTCGTCATTGTCGGGTTTGGGAGCGGGGAAACGCGCGAACTCCGAAAACTCATCCACAATTTTCGTGAGCGCCGTGACCTCCTCCAGGACCGTTCTGGTCGATTTTTCAAAATCGGAATCGAAATCCCGGCCCGATTCCGAATATGATCTTCTCAAATCTTCAATGGCGATTTTTATGGGAGTCAGGGGGTTTTTTATTTCGTGGGCCACTTTTCGCGCCATCATGGTGAACGCCGACAGCCTTTCGGTTTCGACAAGTTTGTTACGGTAAGCCTGGAGATCCGAGGCCATCTCATTGAATGTGTCGGTCAGATTGCCCAGTTCCCCTCTGCCGCCATAATCAATCCTTGCCGAAAAATCTCCGCCGGCGAGCCTGTCCGACGCCTTTATGAGTTTGTAGATGGGATTTGTGAGACGCGATGAAAATATATATCCGAATAATACGGCCAGGAATAATCCGCCGAGAGCGAAACCGCCGTAAATTTTCTGCATGTTATCGAAAAGAACGTCGAGATCCTGAGTCGAGACCCCCATCAGCAGATCGGCGACTTTCTCGCCTGAAAAATCCAGGAGAGGGTATCTTGAAAAGGTGTATTTCAAACCCTCGATTTTCGTACTGTATCTCTGTTTTTCCTGAAGATACAATAGAAGTTCTTCGGTGCGTCCGGGGATGGTTTTGGCCAGAAGATTGTCGCCTTCAACAAGAAGAATCTCGGCGCCCGATAGAATTTGCAGATCATGGCAGAAATCGTTGTCAAGAAACTCGCCGCCTGCAATCGCCCCCACAAGTTCTCTGTTTTCGTACCAGATCGGAGCGAGCCCCATCGAGGTTAAATACTCCTCGCCCGCATAGGCCGTCTTATTTAATGATTGGACTCTGCGCCCTTTAAGAGCCTCGGCGTAAACCGAATCTCCGAGCAGATTATCTCCGAACAAACCGGGATCATGACCTCTGGCGAGCGCGATGCCTTTGCGATCCACTATCACGAGAAGATCCAGATTCAAAAGGCTTTTCATCTCCGAGGCAAACGTTATCAGCCCCTGCTGATCGATAAAACCGTCTCTATTTCTTACAAGCAAATAACGGAGCAAAATGGGATCTTCAGCCAGTTGATTCATCTGCGAGAGAATATTCCCGCTCTTACGTTCATAAAGGCTAACGGCGCCGCCGTATACGCTGTTTAATTTGATATCCACCAGCGATTGCCTTTGGTTGCCGGCGTAATAGTTCAACGAAACAAACACTGCAATCATAGGAAGAATCGCGGCGATTATTAGCAGAAATGTAATCCTCAGTCGGAGTTTCATCTGTTGGTCTCTATAAACGCGCCCCGGAGATCAATATATCCTTCCTCAACGGTTTTAATCCCCGAAACGTCGGTCTTTGAAATTACGATAAGATAGGGTTCGTACAGTATTATGGCAGGCGGTTCGTATGCCAGAGACTGGGCAAGGCCGTAAGACAACATCTTCCTCCTTTCAGGGTTGCTCTCAGTCCTCAAGTTACCCAGAAAGGATTGAAAAGCGTCGTCCCTGTAATAAAGATAATTCGTGTGACCTGAAAGATCGTAATTATACAGAGGATAAAGCATACAATCCGCATTCTCGGAAACGGGATTATAATAGCAAAGATACATATCCAGTTCCGATTTTACCCGGTTTTCGTCCAGATAGGAAAAATCCACCATTCTCTCCGTCACCTTAACCCCCAAACCGCTCAATTGACCTGAAATATATCGTGATACTTTCGAAAGGACCGGGTATCGGGAGTCGATATAAAAAGTTATCTTTTCGGGTATTTTTGATATTCTATTCACATAGTAATCCACCGAATCGGGAATAAGCGCGTAATTGAAATGAATCGACGATTCATCGAAACCGGGTACCGGGGTATCGGGCAACGCTGCCGAGCCACCCAGAATAACCCTGACTATTGATTCGCGATCTATAAGGAATGAAAGCGCCCGGGAGAAATTACTGTCTTTTTGATAATCTCTTTCTCCATTAAAACCTAATAAAACCGAACAGAAAGTTTTGCCGGTCAGGGAGGTGTGTGATGACGATGAAATGAATTTGGGAGGCGGTTCGCCCAAGATGGGAATAAGATCCAGCCGTCCCAACTCCATTGAAAGGGCCGCTTCCTCGGCGCTGTTGAACCTCGTAAAAATCAGACTATCGAGATAAACTTCCGACAACTCGCGATCAAACGGTTCGAGAACCATGGAGTTAAGATCTCGCCACCTGATTTTATAAGGTCCCGCGCCGATTACATTTCCGCCCGCGGGCGCGATACCCGGCTTCGGTATTATATATCCACCGGGACCCGCCAAATAATCCATAAAAGCGGGAAAAGGCTTATTCAGAGTGATTGAAACGGTCTTCCTATTAATAAGAAATACACCGGCGATTTCGTTTTTCGTGCCGTAACGGAACTCACGCGCCCCTTTGATAGCAAGGATAAACGAGGATCCCGGAGTTAATTTCGTGGATTTCGCCGATTGCTCCAGTGAATACGCCACGTCCGCCGACTCCACCGGCTTACCGGAATGGAATACAGCGTCGGGATCGATGTAAAAAGTATACGTCAAGCCCCGTACCTCGTAAACATTAGCGAGATCCGAGACGATAAAGCCGTTTTGGTCCCGGGCGAACAAACCGCGATGAATAAGTCTTGCGACCATTTTTTCATCGGGCGTATCTACGGAAGACGGTTCGAGTTCGAGTTCGGAGAAATACGGAATTGTTAGAAATCCCCCCTTATTAGAGATAGCCACATACAGACGGATTTTAGCGGTGATATCATCATAGTAATAAATCTCCGCGAATATGTCGGAATTCAGTTCGCTCGATCTGGAGATATTCCTGTCAGACCATTCTATTTTCCCGGTGGCGACAATTCTCTCGTCATAATAGATTTCAAACTCTTCGCCGGGAACAACTCCATCCGCAGAGCCGGCATTGAAATAGAGAACATTCGGGGTCTTAAAAATAATAGAGCATTTGATATAATCTTGAGTGCCCGCAAACGACAGGTTAAAAGCCAATATTACGGTCAACAGGCAAAGCAGAATTCTCATGTCTTAAAACCCCCTCTCGGAAAATAGCCTTTATTATTATCATACGCTAATATCATGCCATCGGCAAATATTTTTTTCAAGTATCTATTCTATTGCATAATAATAAGTTATAATTATGGCGGCAGCGCGGGGAATCAGCCCATGTGGAAATTATGACACATAAACTCCGATATTACACATCAGATACGATCACGAAACTTCAAGGAGGCGGTTTTCAGACGCCTCCCAATTTTATCAAGAACATTATAAAGATCCCTAAAACCAGCCAGATGAAACTCGACGCCCTCTCTTTTTCCGAATGAAACGCTTCCGGGACAAGATCAATTGTCGCCACATATAAAAAAGTGCCGGCAGTAATCCCGGTCGGTATGGCCAGGCTGATATCCCTCAGTTTTTCGATAAAAGGAAGTGAAATAATAGCCCCGAGAGGGGTCATGACAGAAAACAGGAGGATCAATCCCAACGTTTTTTTAATGGGAAATCCCGCTAATTGAAAAATGGTTGACAGCGAAAATGCGGCGGTGGCTTTATGCGCTATTATGGCAATGAAAATTATAAGTCCCAGTTCAGGATCGACCATGCCAACCCCCAACCCGAATCCGGCGGTTATGGAATGAACCGAGAGCCCGATAAGGGCCACTATTCCGACTACCTCATGCCTGTGACCGCAATCCTCGCCGCAATGGAATTTATGACTTCCGAAAAATATTCGCTCCACCAGCAAAATAATAATAAAACCGATAAGAACCATCGAACTGGCCATATCTATGGGACCTTCGGAAAGTGCATCCGGTAAAAGATGAAGAAATATCGCGCCCAGAAATACGCCGGCGCCGAAAGCTATAAAAAGGTGAAGTTGACGATCGTTCCATTTTCTGAAAATCGGAGGCAACCCCCCGATAACTGCTACAGAGAAAATCACGACTGTATACAGGATCAACTTGGTAAAATGAATCTCCATTTTTCACTCCCGTTTCATGTTAATAACCCGGTATATTTCTACAACAATAGGATTAGGTAATTCAAGATATTTTTATCCGCAATAACGCACTTGGAATCTACAAGGTCTATATGTCTTTATGAGTTTTGGAAGGTCAATCAGTGTTTTAGATGGCGAATTCCTTCTTTTCCGCCCACAATTATTATTCCGGCCATATTTAAAAACAATCCATGTTCTATAATACCCGGTTTCATTGACAATTTTTGCGCCAGTTCATGAGGATTTTCAATCTGTCCAAACCTGCAGTCGAGAATATTATTCCCCTGTTCGGTTTTGAAAACATCACCGTTTTTATCCTCACGTAAGGACACCATCGCCCCGAGTTCCCTTACATATTCGGCCACCGATCTTACGGCCAACGGGTAAACTTCAACCGGAACAGGACACAATTTACCCAAGCTATGAGAAATCCGGGTTTCATCCACCACGATTATGATATCCCTGCTGGCGTCAGCTATAATTTTCTCACGAAATAACGCCCCTCCGCCACCCTTAATCAAATTCAAATCGAGATCCACTTCATCGGCGCCGTCGATGGTTAAATCAACTTTAGGATGATCGATTAAAACGGAAACCGTTATTCCGTTACGAAGAGCCTCACGTTCGGATTCTTTCGAGGTCGGTATTCCAATAATGTCGGATAAGTTTCCGGTAATAATCCTTTTCCCGATGGTTTCAATAACGATTTTAGCGGTTGGCCCGCTGCCCAGACCGACAACCATCCCGGAATTGACAAAATCAACCGCTCTTTCAGCGGCCAGGTGCTTGAAATTCAGAATTTCTGTATTTGAAAATTTCTCTGTCATTACATGCTCAAATGACGTCGGCGTCGTTTAACTTTCCGATTTTACAGCTCCGAAATCAATTTCTCCAATCCGCTAATTGTATCGGCATTAAAGACGATGCTCAATACATTTCTTTTAGCCTGAAGCAACGCTTTTCGGTCACCGATACACTGCGCTTTTATCAGAGTCCCGAAAGCGATGGACGCGGCCGGCCGGCCGAAATCATCGGGGATTGATAACTCAGGTTCATAGTTTTCCATAAGCTGAATGAAAAATCCTCTCCCGGAGTCTCCCTTATGAAGCTGCCCCGTGGAATGAAGATACCCGGGGCCGATTCCAATCGTAACCGGTAATTTGAATTTCTTTTCCATTTTCAATTTAAATTTATCCAGTAATTGCCTCGCTTGCTGAACGGGATCCAAATAGGCCTGAATGGAGATATATGAACCAGTCATATCTATTGCGTCTTTAAAAAAGTTTTCAAAAACCAGGTTGAGGGAATTCCCCGAATAAGGTTCATATAACTCGATATTCTCATCAAACATAACGCTTTCCGGTTCCGGAAATGTGCCGTCCGATTTACAGACCTTAACCATTTCTCCGGCGGCCGATTTCGCTGACTCCACATTCGGTTGATTAAAGGGGTGGATTTTGAGTATGTGTCCGGCGACGGCGGTGGCGAATTGCCACATGAAGAACTGTCCCCCGAAATCGTAAATGTCTTCGAGATCGATTCGGATCGAGGGAATACCGGCTTTTCTCGCTTTCTCAAAGGTCTCGTCGCCGGTATTATCTCCGGCCATTTTCAGGTGCACGAGATACCTGTCATCGGCGTAACCGAAAACGTCCCCGTTATCGCCGCGGACAATCGGCAAAACGCCTTTGCCGTCCTTGCCGGTACTCTCCGCGATCAGCTGTTCGATCCAGGCTCCGAACAATTCGTATGATTCGGGCAGGACGATCGTCATTTTGTTTGTCTCTTTCACAGCCAGGCAACCCATCAAAACCCCGAGAAAAAAACCGGGATTTTTATCTTCTCGCCTGCATTTTTCAGACGTTTGCCGCGCGTTTTGGAGCAATAACGATATATCCCATTCATTCAATACGGCGGGGACAAGTCCGAAACAGGATAACGCCGAAAAACGCCCGCCGATATCCGGATCGTTCAGAAATACCTCACGGAAATTATATTCCCGGGCGATTTTTTCAAGCCCGCTTCCTGGATCAGTAATGGCGACAAAGCGCTCCCCAACGCGTTTTTCTCCGACGCTATCTCGAACGAAATTATAGAAATATTTTAAAAGAGAAATGGTCTCCACCGTCCCGCCTGATTTCGTTGAGGCAATGTACAGAGTCTGCGAAGGATCAAGAATATCAGAATATCTTTTCACAACGCCGGGATGGGTGCTGTCAATCACATAGAAGTTGAAGCGGGATTTATCCTTAACCTTAACGCTTCCGAAAAAAATCGCCGCAAGGCTCGAACCGCCCATCCCCATCAGCAGGATGTTTGATATTTTTTCAGAATTAATGTCATTGGCGAATTTCGAGATCTCCGATATACGGGACTCCATACTCTCCGGGCTGTCAAGCCATCCCAGCCGGTTGGAGATTTCACCCGGATCAGCATTCCAAACCGTATAATCTTTGGCCAGGATTCTTTTTGTGATATCATCCTCCTTCAGCTTGAGGATAAAACTATCTATTAAAGCTTGAAAACGTTCAAAATTTGTTAAGGTAAAATTTCCAGACATCTTGACTCCTTATTCTGGCAATTCGGCAAATTTTAGAGTCATTCGAGCTTTAATTCTACAAATAATTTTGCGCCTTCGATTATAAAAAATATGATGTCGATAATATTATGACGGCTACATTTTTCCCCACCGAAATACCCTGCTATAACCTCTCGAAAATCGCCGCGATTCCCTGCCCGCCGCCGATGGAAAGCGCTGCCGCTCCGGTGTTTACATCTTTATGGATCATTTCATATATAAGGGTCAGGACCAGCCTGGAGCCGGATGCCGCCAGGGGGTTACCGATGGCGATGGCTCCACCATTCATATTTACTTTTTCTCTATCGAGATTCAATTCCCGTTCACTGGCGATGTACTGGGAAGCGAATGATTCGTTTATCTCGAATATATCTACGTCGGGAATTTCCAGCCCCGCTTTTTCCAGTGCGATTTTAAGCGCCGGAACCGCACCTATGCCCATTATGTCGGGATCGACACCGCAAAACGCGTAAGATTTTAATCGCGCTTTGGGCTTCAAGCCGATTTCCCTCGCTTTCTCTCCGGATGCGATTATCAAAGCCGCGGCGCCGTCATTCAAACCCGATGAATTGCCGGCGGTAACGACTCCGTTTTTTCTTATGGCCGGTTTTAACTGCGCCAGCCGTTCTAAAGTGGTCTCTCTTATGCTTTCATCAGTAAGGGCGATTATTTCCCTGCCTGAATCTCCGCCGACATTGACCGGCACAATTTCCTCGTTTAAACGACCGCCGTCCCTGGCGGCGACCGCAAGCATGTATGAGCGATATGCGAACTCGTCCTGTTCCAGTCTGGAGATATTATATTTTTCAGCGATATTTTCCGCCGTGTCGACCATCATCATGTTGTTATAGGAATCGATCAAGGCGGCCCACAGTGAATCTTCCATATACGAATAACCCATCACGGCTTTGGCGCGGGTTTTCCTGACAATCTGAGGAGACTGCGACATATTTTCCATGCCCCCTACAAGACATACTTCAGCCTGGTTCAGCTGGATCATCTGGGCTCCGCTGATAAGGGCCTGTAATCCCGAACCTCCTATACGATTCACGGTCAGGGCTGGCGTCGCTATCGGAGCGCCGGATTTCAAAGCCACGTGCCGCGCGCCGTACATGGCGTCGCTGGATGTCTGCAAGGCGTTTCCGAAGACCACGTGATCTATCGAATCCGGCTTTATCCCCGAACGGTCAATCGCACCGCGCGCCGCTACCGCCCCCAAGTCGATGGCGATCATATCCTGCAATATTCCGCAAAATTCTCCGAACGGTGTACGGGCCCCGTCTATTATAACGACCTCTCTCAATATTTCCCCGCTTTAATTATTTTCAGTTCCGTCAAACCGGTTCCATTTCATAAGCGAATCGTACGAGCAAAATCATACTCATTCAAGATCTTTTAGCCTGAATTAAATATACAACCAGGCCGACAAAAAAATAACAGAATTCCGCTTATTTGACATCTTTAAAACAGAGTTGATCTAAATTCCGTTTCATTTTGGAACTATAATGGCCTGTTATTTCCATGATGATGTTAAGGCTAAATAATGGGAAAGGTTAGCCGATAGGGATAGTAAGATAAGTCTAAGAGCCACTTCATTATTCACAATTGGGAGGTGAAATAATGCCACGGAAGACACAAAGAACAAGAAAAAGCCGCGTAAGATCCTATATGCGCACAACGCCGTCAGGCAAGAGAATTAGAGTAAAATCGTATATGAGGAAAACTCAATAGACGATAAGGCAAAAGGGGAGGTCAACACCTCCCCTTTTTTAATGACGCTTTCGCGAAAATTTTCAATTTTATAAATCAAGATCTTTCTTCAAATTATTTACAACACGCCCGGTTACTCCCTTTAATTTCTGATTTCTTGTTAAATCTTTAAACGTCTCTCTTTCACGGATTACCATTACATCCTCGCCAGCGACCATAATTTCCGGAGGGCGAACCCGGCTGTTGTAGTTGGAACTCATGGA
>CBFCYP010000040.1:0-21913 GCA_965602185.1 uncultured bacterium | reverse complement strand
CCCCCCCGCCCCGCCCCAAACCTAGCACGCACCACACCCCAACCCGCGGGGGGCAATGGAGTGGTGTTACTTTTATATTACCGACGAACAATTATATGCTTCAAAAACATACAATTGGAATCTCTAATTCAAAGACATTCGTAATCTATAGTCGATGGGATCAGGATATATTATTTGAGTTGACCAAAAGCTCCAATTGGGGCGATACCTGGACAACGCCTTCTGAGATATTTCGGACCCTACAAATCGGCCGCATTGACATGGTTGCCAGGGGCGATACAATTCACTTTGTTTGGGCAGGCCGGTTTACCAACCAGTACCCGGTATGGGAAACTTACTATCTGAAAAGCGAGGATAGGGGAGTAACTTGGACGGATAATCTCGCTCTGGTCAGTATCGATAACTGGGGTTCCATGTACCCTTCCATATCAATAAACGAGAGGGGCGAGATTATCGTTTGCTGGGTTGATTTCAAACATTCTCCCTACATGTGGACAGGCGATCTATTTGTCAGATACAGCTATGACGGGGGTGATAACTGGAATAATGAGGAGCAGATAATTTTCACCCATACCGCGGCATCGCCACGCGTGATCTGGCGCGGGGATTCGATTCACATAGCCTGGGAGGATAACCGTTTTGGCGGCCCGGATCCCTTTTATATGGCCAGTTATAATAACGGCTTGACCTGGGGCGCTGAGCAGAGGATTGACGCTGATCCGATGGGTTCATTTACTCCTGATTTGGCCGTATCAGGGGATATAACTCATGTGGTCTGGGACGAGAATCGTTTGTATGAACCCGGTCGCGGTATTTATTACAGCCGCTGGGAGGAGGAATCGGCTATAGGAGAAACCGAAGGGGATCAATTGCCGGAGGATTATGCGCTCCGGGTATATCCAAACCCGTTTAATTCCACTACTATAATCACCTATAAAGACCTGAAAGGGGGTGAGATCGGGATATACAATATAACCGGGCAGAAAGTAAGAACATTCGAAACGACAGAATTCAAGGAGGGTCAAATAGAATGGGACGCCCGTGATGCCCTGGGAAATAAAATCACATCGGGAATCTATTTCGCCAGAGCAAAGACGTCCCGTAATTCCAGTACATTAAAACTACTATACTTGAAGTAAAGATATAATAATGACATCTTACAGGGGCGAGGTCGCCTTATTTTATTCCTTTTTGCTGCGTGTCGCAATTTATTGCAACCGCATCCAGGCAGGTTCGCGGTCAGAATAAATTCTGACACGCGGTTTACATTCAAATTAACAGCCTCGACTTTCCAGTCGAAGTACTTACGTGCGCCGTCAGGAATCCTTTCCTGACGGAATATTTTTCGTGGTTGGTGTACCTCCCGGTGCACCAACACATCTGTTGGCAGACGAGGACGTCCGCCAACCACAGCGAATGCTGCGTGTCGCCACGCCGACGGCGTGGTTGCGACCGCATATTTGCGGTCAGAATGAATTCTGACACGCCGCTGGAATCGGCCTTTATGCATGCCGGATCGGTTCGATTGAGCTCACCGAAATCAAGTCCGGCATGATATTGATTGCGGCCGGATGAACCGACCGCCTACGAAAAAAGACGTCATTGCGAGGCTCACGTCGAAGACGTGAGCCGTGGCAATCTCCATAATATATCTCGGAGGTGTTTGATACAGATTGCTTCGTCCCCGACTGAAGTCGGGGACTCGCAATGACTGTTCTTTATAGGTGCGGTCAAGTCTCCGTACTTGACCGCTATTTGACCGTACGATCTGTTAATGCCATTCCCATTCCAGGAACGGTTGTTCTATTTCCGGCATGGCGTTAACCACCAGTTCGACCAGGCCGCCGTAAAATATATTGCAGCGCTCGAAAAGCCCGTAGGCGGCGAACAGGTCGCGTAAGGCGCCTTTGCAGTTCGAGCAGGGCGCGCAGACATACTTTTTCTGCTCCGGCCCTATAACGTCCTGAAAAACGTCGAGCACCTGCCTCAACTTGGCTCTGCTCGCCACGGTGTGACGCCAGTCCGGGAAATTCAGATCCTGGGTGATAGCGAAACCGCTTCCGCCGCCACAACAGTAATTCTCGACACCGTGGGGCGTCATTTCGCGAAAATGATTGCTAACCGCTTTCAATACGGTGCGCTGCGGCTGAACGACCCCCATCAATCTCACCAGGTTACAGGGATCGTGCAGAGTAGTTATTATATCATCGTTTCGTGATGGATCGAGTTTCAGTCTCCCCTGTTTTATTATATCCTCCAGAAGTGTCATTGAGCTTTCGCGCGGTATGTTGATATCACCGGTCAAAACGCGGTCGGCTATTACGGTGAGAGCCTTGTGAGCATGGCCGCATTCGCCCAGGACGATCTTCTTCACGCCCAGCTTCTTGGCCGCTTCAGCATGCTTGATGGCCACCTTGGCAAACTGAACATCGTCGTACCAAACGCCGTAATTGACTCCGTCATACGCCACAAGATCGCTGGACAGAGTATAACTTATACCGGCCGCCTCCATTATTATGGCGAAGGCCTCCGGATTTTCGGGCCAGGCAAGATATTCGCCGGCGTTATGTATCAAGAGAATATCGGCGCCGGCTTTATCCATGGGCCACTTGAATTTCATGCCGGTTCGCTCTTCGACCTCCTCCTCCAGAAACTCTATGTTATCGAGAAAGGCGACCGGCGTCATTCCGGTAGATGAACCGGCTTTTAACTGCTGAACCGATCCTTTGGCGTGGAGAGGTTCGACGTTAATACCCATTTCCTGGCTGAAAATCTTTCTTAGTTCCCTGGTTACCAATCCGTTATCAACACCAATCGGGCAGGTCTGGGCGCATCGACGGCAGATCGTACAGCGATAACAGAGTTCCATCAGCCGGGCTATCATGGTCCAGGAGGCCTCAATATTATTTCCGGTAACTTTCGCAAAAAACTTACCGCCTTTTTTCACGTAGGTTTTATAGAGCCGTCGAAGTATATCCGATCTGAACGTGGGACGGTAAATATCCATTCCCCCCGTTTCATTATATATGGGACAGGCCGTTGCGCAGGTCTGGCATTTGGCGCAATATTCCATGGTCAGGAAAAGCGGCTGCATAAAAGTCCAGTTGTTTTCCTTCTCGAATAGTTTTTTAAGACCGGAAAGGAATTTCTCCACCAGAGCCCTTTTTTCTTCCTGGGTCTCGGGCCGGGGGAATTTTAAGGATACAATTCCGTCAAGGTCACATTCATATTTGTTGCGGGTTTCCTCGAGAAGCGGTTTGATTTTCGGCTCCAGCTCCAGCTTGTCATAGGGTGGCGGGAGCGGCAAAAAACCCGAATTATCCAGTTCGACAAGTTGACCTTCTTTATTGGAAAAATCCTTTATCGATGTTTTCTTATTTTTCACTTTCGGTTGTCTCCTCAGTTGCTGCCTCGGCCCATGTGGCCCCCGATTTAATATGAGAGGCCGACCAGTTTATTCTGTATCCGAGAGCCGCCGAGACGGCTTCCTCAATCTTGCTGCCGGCAACGTTGGGCTCGTCCTCCCATCTTATTTTATGATAGGTAAAGTACTTACCAATAAAATGTGTCATGTGCGTGAAAGGGAAATAAATCAGTAACAGAATCAATACCCATAGCTGCGCGATCAGAAGCCCGGGCAACGCCGATACCGATTTGATGGTGATAAAATCGGCTATAAAAGCCCGCTGGATGGAATAGCCGGTATCAATTGTGAACGAGGACAATACGCCAACTGCGAAAAGCGCGAGCAATACTATCAGATTCGCATAGTCGCTTAAAACCGAAGATCCTCGCAATCGCCCATTGAAAAGACGGCTCAACAGAACCCCCAGGGCCCCGAAGGCGCTTAGAATCCACCCCGCCTTGCCGGATATTAAAGTCAGATGAAAAATGGCCGCCGGTATTACACTTCGAGATATCCAGGAAATCTCGATTCCGCTTGCGGTCAGTATACCTCCGAGCAGGAGCAAAATACCATGGGTTATCAGGCAGTACATTCCAAAATGAAATGGAAACGAGAACAGCCACAACGGTTTGTTGTGATGAAACAGGGATTGAATAAACAGGATCTCTTTCCCCATCTCCTTCAATTCACTAAAAAGAGAGAAGTTTTTAGGTTTGGTCCACCAGTCTATCTCTTCGAAGTATGATCCGCCGTATGCTCCTTTTCCCTTTTCATGGGGTACGGGGTACAGGTCCCACCTGAGATGGATCGGCATCCGCGCTATCTTTACGGTCTTGGCGACAATTGCAACTACAAAGAAAAGAACTGCAAAATATAATAATAACTGCAATCCTCCCATTAATCCTCCCTGAAGATCAAAGCTGTTTCCGTCTTATTTCTTTAATTTATCCAGATGATGAACGATCGACTTCATTGTATCCGCGCAGTAGGCACCATAACGGTAAACGCTGCAAAGTTTGCAGTCGGCGCCTTTTCTCGCGCATACGGAATCCTCAAGCATCCAGCAGGGCGAAACAGGATCGACAAATGCCGGGCATATCTCTTTTTCCTCCACCGAACACGGTTTCAATTCCCAGCACGGCAGAAGCGCCAGAAGTCTCCTGATACCCTCGATATTCAGACCGATATCGTTTATTAGCTGCTGAATCATTTTGATTCTTCTTAGATCCGAATATGAAAGAAGACGCCTTCCGGTATTGCTGCGGAAAAAGATCAAAAGACCTTCCCTCTCATATTTCCGAAGCGCCGAGACGGACAGTCCCACCATATTGGCGGCGGTGCCTATCGATATTACCGGCTGGTAATCAATGTTATCTCCGTTTAAATCGCCCTCGAAAAGCTTCAAGCCGAGATTGTGAAAATTTTCTCTTACCTTCTCAAAAAAATCGGTCATCCTGACCTCTCCGGTTTAATATTTTGACTATATAGTATATGTATCCTATACTTTAAAGTCAAGGAGTTTGGCGAATTTTTATGGTATTTTAGGGCAAAAAACCTGATTTATAATCTTAACTCATGGAATTACAATAGGTTGTCAAAAACCGCTGAAATACGCCTATTTATCATTATCGTCAGATTATCCAAAATAGATTGAATTTTAATAAATCCTTGACAAAAATGTAAAAATTGCATTTTTTCAGGATGATATTTGAAATAGCCGGGCAAAATTTCTGGTTCGGCCGTTTTTAATGGCGACGATTGTTAATAATTTCACAATCTACGCGCCGTTTTTGAAAAGAAAGCATTTTGGATCAGGTTAAGGAGATACTATGGCAGAATCCGGACCGGTAAAAAATACGCCGGAATCAAACGAAACGATAACAACCGACACCCTGGTTGTCGGCGGCGGAATATCGGGGATGACCGTCGCTGTGGAAACCTCGGAGGTCGGAAAGAAGGCGGTTCTGGTGGAGCGGGAACCGTCCATTGGCGGACGGGTGGCGTCCATGAACATGTATTTTCCCAAGCTGTGCCCCCCGGCCTGCGGAATGGAGATAAATCTTAGAAGGATAAGATCCAATCCCAATATCGAGATCTTGACTCTTTCAGAGGTGGAAACAATATCCGGCTCGCCGGGCAATTTCAGCATCTCGGTCAGAGTTAACCCTCGTTACGTGAACGCTCGCTGCACCGCATGCGGAGACTGCGAAAAGGTCTGTGAAATCGAAAGGGTGAACGAGCGCAATGAAGGACTCGATAAAACCAAAGCTATCTACCTGCCGCATTTGATGGCTTATCCCCCGATCTATGTGGTCGATCCGAAATACGCGAATGACGAAAGAATGAAAAAATGCGTCGAAGCCTGCCAGTATGACGCCATCGATCTCGATATGAAGCCGAAAACGGTAACGGTAAACGCCAAAGCCATTGTATGGGCCACCGGCTGGAAACCGTACGACGCCACCAAAATAGACAATCTCGGGTTCGGTCAATATAAAAACGTCATAACCAGTCTCATGATGGAAAGGATGGCCTCCGTGGACGGCCCGACCGAGGGCAAAATTACCAGGCCGTCGGATGGAAAAGATATTACCAGGATTGGCTTTGTACAATGCGCCGGTTCGCGGGATGAAAATCATCTGCCCTACTGTTCCGCGGTCTGCTGCCTGGCCTCCATGAAACACGCCACTTACGTAAGGGAACGGTATCCCGATGCCGAGATTCATCTTTTCTACATCGACGTTCGCTCGCCCGGGAAACTGGAAGATTTCTACATAAAGGTTCAGGACGATGAAAAAATCTTTTTCCACAGAGGAAAGGTGGGTAAAATAACGGAGAATCCCGAAAATAAAAATCTCATCCTCGAAGCTGAAAATACCCTAACAGGCAAGATCACCAAAACCGAAGTCGATATAGCGGTGCTCGCAACGGGATTGGTTCCCAACACGCTGGATAATCCTCCGCCAATAGACACCGAATTCGACGAATTCGGATTCATGAGCGCTGATGGAACCAACGGCATAATCGGATGCGGCACGGTGATTCGCCCGTTCGATGTTGCGGCGACGGTTCAGGATGCTACCGGGGCTACGCTCAAAGCCTTAAACGTCGGGACGGGGAGGTAAGCGATGGATACGAAAGTCGGAGTGTTTATCTGCAAAGGTTGCGAAATCGCCAAATCCCTCGATATAGATAAGCTTATCGAGGTGGCGACCGACGAATGCCAGGTCCCTGTTTGCAAGGTGCACGATATGCTATGCAGTCTCGAAACCGTAGCCCATATCAAGACCGATATAGAGAAAGAAGGACTGAACAGGGCTGTAATCGCCGCCTGCTCACAAAGAGTGTTCCCGGAGCTGTTCGATTTCGGAGCCGATGTACTCGTCGACAGGACGAATCTCCGTGAACAGGTCGCCTGGTGCCATACTCCCAACGACGAAGACACCCAGATGCTGGCACAGGATATTATCCGCGCCGCCGTTGCCAAAGTTAGAAACAGCGAACCTCCCGTCCCGCATATTGAGGAAACCAACAAAGATATTATGGTTGTCGGCGGCGGCATTACAGGTATGACCGCCGCGAGGGCGGCATCCAAGGCCGGATATAAGGTCAATCTGATTGAAAAAGAAGATCATCTGGGCGGATGGGCCATAAAGTGGCCGAAGATTTTCCCGAAATCATCTCCATACGACAGGCTCAAAGATCCCGATTATGACGACTTGATTAAGGAAGTAGAATCCGATCCCAATATATCCGTTTACAAATCTACAACCGTTGAGAAAACCGCGGGGCAGCCGGGCAAATTTGATGTTACGTTAAAAAACGGAAGCGGGCCGGAAAAGTTATTGATCGGTTCCATCGTACTTGCTACCGGCTGGAAACCCTACGAAGCTGAAAAACTGACCCACCTGGGGTACGGCGCTTCACCGAATATAATCACCAATATTCAAATGGAAGATATGGCGGCGTCCGGCGATATAAAAAAGCCTTCCGATGGAAAACCGATCGAAAGCATAGCGTTTATACAATGCGCCGGCTCACGCGATCAGGATCATCTTCCCTACTGCTCCGCTGTCTGCTGCAGGGTTTCATTAAAACAAGCGCTCTATGTTCGCGAAAAATACCCGGACGCCAAAATCTACATCATATATAAGGATGTGCGATCTCCGGCGCAGTTCGAACTGTTTTACGCAAGCGTGCAGGATGACGACGCTATCTTTTTCACAAAGGGAGAAATCGCC
Source organism: uncultured bacterium (assembly GCA_965602185.1). Classification (GTDB taxonomy): domain Bacteria; phylum Zixibacteria; class MSB-5A5; order UBA10806; family UBA10806. The sequence goes on along the minus strand of CBFCYP010000040.1, from coordinate 14,266 downwards.
GGGATTGCCAAAGGCGGAGACGGCAAAATCGAAATCGATGTTGAAGAAACGTTGTTTGGGGAAGATATAAAAATAAAAACCGATATGGTTGTTCTGGCTGCCGGAATGGTTCCAACCACCAAGGTGGACGAGGAAGAAATCGAGGAAACCGAGTCTGCCCAGCCCGAAGAAGAAGAAAAAAAGGAAGAAAAAACTACCGCGGATGGCAAGAAAGAGGCGGAAAGCGCGGAGGTAGGCGCCAAGATATTAAATCTCTCATACAGACAGGGAACGGATTTGCCGACGCTGAAATACGGTTACCCGGATTCGCATTTTATATGTTTCCCTTACGAAACCAGAAGGACCGGCATATACGCCGCCGGGGCCGTTCGCGCCCCCATGGATTCATCATCCAGCACAAGTGACGCCTATGGAGCGGCATTGAAATCGATTCAGGCGGTGGAGGCGACCGCGAGAGGAGCGGCGGTTCACCCCCGTTCGGGAGATTTGAGTTTCCCCGAATTTTTCATGCAGAGATGCACACAATGCAAGCGCTGCACGGAGGAATGCCCGTTTGGAACCCTTGATGAAGACGAAAAAGGCACGCCTCTTGAAAATCCGCTCAGATGCCGTCGCTGCGGAATCTGCATGGGATCATGCCCGGAAAGAATCATCTCTTTTAAAAACTACAGCGTCAATATGATCTCCCAGATGATCAAATCTATCGATATCCCCGATGAATTCGAGGAAAAACCGAGAATACTCGCTTTCATCTGCGAAAATGACGCCTTGCCCTCGGTCGATATGGCCGGTTACAAGAGACTCCAATACAACTCCATGATAAGAATAATCCCGCTGAGGTGCCTCGGATCCATGAATGCCGTATGGGTCAGCGATGCCCTGGCGCGCGGTTTCGACGGAGTTATATTGATAGGATGTAAAAAAGGCGATGATTACCAGTGCCACTTTATCAAGGGCAGTGAGCTTGCCAATTATCGTATGGAAAATGTGCAGGAAAAACTCAAACAGCTCGTTCTGGAAGAAGAGCGTGTCGAAATACACGAAATCTCCATAAACGATTATAACAAAATACCGAAGATTTTCGATGATTTCCTCGAGGTGATCGAAAGAGTCGGTCCCAATCCCTACAAAGGCATGTAGAGGTTTTGACAGCGAAATATTTATATTCAAATATCCCCCCTGTTTTTCTGGGGGGTATATATTTTGGCAACCATTATTTTAGGGAAGGGCGTGAACGACTTATTTGGTAAATATTATTGTTACGATTAAAGGTGTCGAATTCTATTTTTATATTATAATATATCACTTGAAGTTACGTCGCGCTGAAAAGAATATCATTTTGAATTTTTTTGCCTAAAATTATGAATATTTTCACATTTTATCTTGACAGGGAACCCGGAAATTTTTAAATAGTATCTGGGATAGTGAAAAAAATAACAAAGTCTGTGCGGGGAGGTTTATGAAAGACGCGTATAATGAAGATACCGGCTTTCACTATTTTTCTGAAAAAGGACTATGGAGGATTATAAATCTCTACAAATTCCAACAATAGATTTAAGGAGAAACTATGTCTGATGCAGCATTAAAAACACCAAAACTCGATGAGCTTGAAAAAGGGAAATGGCCGAGTTTTGTCAGAGAGATTAAAATGGCTGCTGAGAAAAACCCGATGGCGAAAGATCTGTTGGGGCAGCTGGAAAAATCTTACCGAGACAAAATAGGCTATTGGAAGCACGGTGGAATTGTGGGCGTCATGGGATATGGTGGTGGCGTAATCGGCCGTTATTCCGCCCTTCCCGAGGAATTTCCCGCCGTATCGCATTTCCATACCATGCGTATAAATCAACCTGCAGGATGGTTTTACACTACCGATAGCCTTCGCAAGATATGCGATATCTGGGAAAAGCGCGGATCCGGTTTAACCAATATGCACGGATCAACCGGCGACATCATACTTCTGGGAACCAAGACCGACCAGCTGGAGCCGACATTTTCAGATCTGCAGAAAATCGACTTCGATATCGGCGGTTCGGGTTCCGACGTACGGACGCCCAGCTGTTGTTGCGGTATGGCCAGATGCGAATGGGCCTGCTACGACACTATGGCCGCCTGTTATGATTTCACCATGGCCTATCAGGACGAAATTCACCGTCCGGCTTTCCCCTATAAATACAAATTTAAGTTTTCCGGCTGTCCTAACGATTGTGTGGCTTCGATCGCCAGGTCGGACATGTCTATAATCGGCACCTGGAGGGATTCTATTCAGATTGATAAAGATGCGGTCACCGAGTACGCTAAATCCGGTATGGATATAAAGTCTGATGTTGTAGACAATTGTCCTGCGAAATGCATGGAATGGGATGGCAAAGAGCTGAACATTGAAAACAGCTACTGCCGTCGGTGTATGCATTGTATCAACGCCATGCCCAAAGCTTTAAGGCCCGGCAAAGATCGCGGCGCGACTATTCTTTTAGGTTCCAAGGCTCCGATAATCGAGGGCGCCATGCTCTCATCGGTAATCATTCCATTTTACAAAATGGAACCGCCATACCAGGAATTGAAAGATCTTGTGGAAAGAATCTGGGATGTCTGGGGTGAGGAAGGTAAAAACCGCGAGAGGGTCGGCGAATTTATCCAGCGAGTCGGTATGGGTAATTTCTTAGAAGCAATTGAGCTTGAACCGGTCGCAGAAATGGTCGCGCATCCTCGAGAAAACCCCTACGTCTTCTATGAAGAATATTATGAAGAAGGGGACGAAGAGGAAGAAGAGGAATCTTAATCAAGAAAATATCATTGGAGGAATAAATGGCTGAAGTAACACAGGAAAAACGGACCGATTACGGCCCTCCGCATTATGAACAGTTCTTGCCGCCGGTAATCAAGGAAAATTACGGCAAATGGAAATATCACGAGATACTTAAACCGGGAGTTATGGTTCATGTGTCGGAGACGGGCGCCAGGCTTTACACCGTCAGGTCCGCATCCGGAAGGCTTTTAAGTATAGATAAAATTCGCATGTATTGCGATCTGGCTGATAAATATTGTGACGGTTATATCCGTTTCACCAGCCGTCACAATGTGGAGTTTTTGTTTACCAAAAAGGAGAATATCGATCCGTTAATAAAAGAACTTAATGCGATGGGACATCCTGTAGGCGGTATCGGTAACGCTATCTCCGCTATAGTCCATACGCAGGGTTGGATTCACTGTCACTCGGCGGCCACTGACGCTTCCGGTATAGTTAAGTGCGTTATGGACGATTTAATTGAATATTTCGAGGAGAGGAAACTGCCCGGTAAGCTGAGAATTGCCCTGGCTTGTTGTTTGAATATGTGCGGCGCGGTTCACTGCTCGGATATAGCTATTCTGGGCGTCCACAGGCGTCCTCCGCGCATCGATCACGCCAACTTGAAAAATGTCTGTGAGATTCCCAATGTCAGCGCGTCCTGCCCCACCGCCGCGATTCGGCCGGCGACGGTTGACGGAAAACCGTCCGTCGAGGTGATTGAAGAGCAATGTATGTTCTGCGCCAACTGCTATACGGTATGTCCGGCCATGCCCTTGAACGATCCTTTAAACGACGGAGTCTCGATCTGGGTCGGCGGCAAAGTTTCCAATTCCCGTCATGAGCCGATGTTCTCGAAGTTGGCAATTCCCTATATTCCCAACAATCCGCCGCGCTGGCCCGAGGTTACCACTGCGGTGAGGAATCTGGTGGAACTGTGGGCGAAGAACGCCAAGAAGTATGAGAGGATGGGCGAATGGATAGAGCGTATCAGTTGGCCCAGATTCTTTAAAATGGCCGGTATTGAATTTCAGAAAGAGCATATCGACGATTTCAAACATGCCGGTCTGACATATAAACGATCAACTCATTTAACCTTTTAAGAGGTTTTCGTGGCAAAACCAGTTGATGAAATAGCCGATGCCATGTTCAACATGGTTAAAGACGCTTTTGGCCAGAAGAAATTGAAGCCGATGGACCTAATCAAAGCGATGATTGAGCTTTACGGCGATGAGGTCGATAAAAAGAGCTGCAAGGAGGCCATAAAGCAATTAATCAATTCCGGAAGATGCGTCTATACTTACTTCGGCGGCAGTTACATCGAAATCCCCCATAAAGAGGGCGCCGCTAACGACTAACAATCGCACCGGGAATTAGTTTAAATGGCAGAAAAGATACCGCGATTGGTAATCGCCGGATTATCCGGCGATTCCGGTAAGACAATTGTTACTTTAAGTGTTCTAACCGCTTTAAAACGGAAGGATTTGAGAGTATCCGTTTTTAAGAAGGGGCCGGACTATATCGATCCCGCCTGGCTGTCGTGGGCGTCGGGTTCGGCCTGCCGTAATCTCGATACCTTTATGGTCAGCGAAAAAGACGTTTCCATAACTTTTCTTAAACACGCAGTTGAACCTGAAATTTCTATTATCGAGGGCAACCGCGGTATATTCGACGGCAAGGGCGAAGAAGGAAAACACAGCACGGCGGAGCTCGCGAAGCTCTTACGGGCTCCCGTGGTGCTGGTGGTGGACTGTACCAAAACAACTCGAACAATCGCCGCAATTATAAAAGGCTGTATCGATTTCGACCGCGAGGTCCAAATCGTGGGGGTCATTTTAAACAAGCTGGCCGGTGAAAGACATCGGAAAGTTATATCCGATTCCATAGAAAAATACTGCGACATACCGGTCCTGGGCGCTATCCCCAAACTCGACGACGATAAAAACATAATCCCGGGGCGGCATCTGGGATTAGTCACACCCTCGGAATTCGAATTTGATAATAAACTCGATAACAAATTATATGAAATTGCAGAAAAATATCTGAATTTAAATGAAATAATAAAAAAGGCGAATAACGCGAAGACGCTTGATTCTATACATTTTGAACCGGATAACGAGATTTACCCTGCTGTGAAAATCGGATATTTTAAAGACAGCGTTTTCACTTTTTATTATCCCGAAAACTTTGAAGCTCTGCGGGATTGCGGGGCGGAATTAATCCCGGTCTCATCTCTTTCGGATTCCTCTTTGCCGGGTATAGACGGGCTATATATCGGCGGGGGATTCCCGGAGACTCACACCGAACCTTTATCTGAAAACCGCGCCTTGATGGAGTCGGTTAAATCGGCCGCTGAAAAGGGGATGCCTCTATACGCCGAATGCGGCGGGCTGATTTATCTATCAAAGGCATTGAAATGGAATGATAAAATTTTTCCGATGGCCGGTTTATTCGATATTGAGCTGGAAATGAGCAAAAAACCGATAGGTCATGGATATATAGAAGCCGAAGTCGATAGGAAAAATCCATTTTTCGAAATCGGCGCCGTAATCAAAGGGCATGAATTCCATTATAGCGGTCCGAAATCGAACTTTGAATCGTATCCGACCTGTTTAGATATTAAAACAGGTTTTGGACTTGGTGGTAATCGGGATGGCCTGTTGTACAAGAATTGTTTCGCCGGATATATCCATATTCACGCGACCGGAGCAAAGAAATGGGCCGATTCTTTCGTGAAAACAGCCTTGAAATATAAGGACATGAAAAAAAAAGACGCTGTAATTGAAAATAATAATAATTACATTGAGGTATCCGATTGAAATGAATGAGGATAAATATGCCGAGATTCGGCACTGAAAATACAAACAAGCGAGAGACATCATGGTTAAAAAAGTAGTAAAAAAGAAGAAAAAGGGATTAAAAAGCCTGCGAGGTTCCGGCAGCGGTTCCGGGATTGAAACCTCTCCCCTTCGCCCGGTATTCGTCGAGAAACTTCCGCCGTGTATCCATAACTGCCCCAATCATAACAAGATAAGAGAAGCTCTAATGACCGTTTCAATGGCGGAAAGTTACGAAAAAACATACGATCAGGCATTGGAAGAGGCCTGGCAGCTTTTTCTGGAAACCACTCCCTTCCCGTCAACCTGCGGCCGGGTTTGCCCCCATCCCTGCGAATCCGAATGCAACAGGATAGAAAAAGACGGCGGGGTCAGTATAAATAATCTAGAGAGATTTATCGGCGATTTCGGCCTTGAGAAAAAACTTACTCCCAATAAATTAACGGAAGAGAAAAGAACCGAAAAGATCGCTATTGTAGGCTCCGGCCCGGCCGGGCTTTCCTGTGCTTATCAACTGGCGAGAAGAGGTTATCCCGTAACCGTATTCGAGGCCTTCCCGAAAGGTGGAGGGATGCTCAGATACGGTATTCCGGACTATCGCCTGCCCCAGGATATTCTCAATGCCGAAATCAAGCGTATCGAGGATATGGGCGTGGAGATAAAATACAACACCTCCGTCGGCAGGAATATCCCCCTTGAGGATATCCGCAAGGAATATAAAGCGGTGTTCGTGGGCATCGGAGCACATCAAGGATTAAAGCTTCGCGTCGATGGCGAGGATGCAGAGAATGTTTACACCGGCACCGATTTTCTGCATCGCGCGAACTGCGATGAAAAATTGGACATCGGAGATAACGTTGTGGTCATAGGCGGTGGCGATACCGCTATCGATGCCGCTCGGGTGGCGCGCCGTTTTAGCGCCAATGCTACCATTCTCTATCGTCGCACAAAAGCCGAAATGCCGGCTATCGACGAAGAAATCGAAGGGGCCCTGGAAGAAGGAGTGAAGATAGAATTTTTGGCGGCGCCCATAGAGATCTTCCGCAATAACGGCAGGGCGACGGGCATGAAATGCCAGAGAATGGAACTGGGTGAACCTGATGATTCCGGAAGAAGAAGGCCCGTACCCATCGAGGGCGATACGTTTGATCTGGAATTTTCGACTCTTATAGCCGCCATCAGCCAGGAGCCCGATTTCGCCGGATTTGACGATTTTCGTGAAGGCCGAGACTGGATAAAGATAGACGAATCCGGTAAGACCGCGGTTGAGAACGTATTTTCCGGCGGCGACAATGTCAACCTGGGCCTGGTCGTGAATGCCATATATCACGGCCGCATGGCCGCCGAAACCATACATGAAATGATCACCGGCGAGCCGGCGCCAAAACCGCCGGAAATGCCGGTTATCCGGCAGGATAAAATCATGCTCGCACATTACGAACCGAAAAGCCGGGTGGAGGCCAAAGAGCTCGACGTGGCCACCAGATTAAAAGACATGAAGGCGGAAATCGGCAACACACTGGCCATGGAAGAGGCAATTGAGGAGGCCAAACGTTGCATGAGCTGTGGCATGTGTTTTGAGTGCGGTAATTGCTGGAGTTTTTGCCAGGATAACGCGGTTATCAAACCCCTGATTAAGGGCAATCCCTACAAGTTCAAGCTCGAATTCTGCAACGGATGCAAGAAATGCGCGGAGAACTGCCCCTGTGGGTATATCGAGATGCATTAAATTGAATGATATTAACAGATAGTTTCAAGGTACGAAAAATGAAAGGAGATCGGAATGCCGATATTTGAGTACCAGGATGTAAAAATAGACGTCGATGAAGACGGTTTTATGCAGGAACCTGATAAATGGGACGAAGCCATTGCCAAAGCTCTCGCCACCACCGAAGGCGTCGATGAACTGACCGATGAACACTGGAAAATCGTACATTATCTTCGCGAGTATTATTTGAAATTCGGAATTGCCCCGATGATCAGGAAGCTCTGTAAAGAAACCGGATTCCCGCTCAAGAGGATTTATGAGCTGTTCCCGTCGGGCCCGGCAAAAGGCGCCTGTAAAGTGGCGGGGCTGGCAAAGCCGACAGGATGCGTATAATAAGAACAGGCTCTTAATGGTTCGGAGATAAACCTCTCCGGACCATTTCCATAAAGATCATACCCTGCGAAAAATCCATTTAAAAGGGATTTTGAATAAGCGTTTTCAACGAATATCACAGGTTTTTAGAAAAATTAAAAAATGAGTTGACAAACGGGCCTGTTTTTTTAATATTCCGCTTGAAAGTTTGTGAAAGTTGTAACTTTCTTTAAAATGATGATGGGATGCTAACTTATTCAATTAAAACATGATATGAAGATATGACAATTTACGATATTTTAAGACAAAGACGTGATATTATTTTTAAGAAATGGAAAGACGCTGCATTGAATCAATATTCCTTCGGCGATTTTAAAATACGTAGTAACGACAAAGACAGATTCGGCAATCCCGTGGTATATTCGATCTCCAGCGGACTTGAGACGATCCTCGATGAACTTATCGCCGAAACTCATACTGCTAAACTCGATGACGCGCTGGAAGATATCGTGAAAATAAAATCGCTTCAGGCGGAAAAACCATCGACCGCCGTCGATTTCCTGTTTCGTCTAAAAAAAATACTCAAAAAGGAGTTGGATGATTCTGCGCAGGATGGCGGTTATCCGGCCGAGATTGAAAAGCTGCTTTCCGATATCGATAATTTGATTCTTTCGGCATTCGATATCTTTATGAAATGCCGGGAAAAGATATATGATATAAAATCGAAAGAGATTATGATGAGGTCATACAAGCTACTGGAACGGGCTAACTTGGTGGATCCGGCCCCGCGGAAAAAGGGAGACGTTGAAGATGAAATCGGATGATAATTTTTTCCTTAAGAGAGGGGGGCCTTAATGAACGCGTTTTATGCCCTCTTTGTCGTAATTTTGCTTCTGCTGGTCGCATGGGTAGGCGTGGGTACCGTTGACCTGTATTCCTTTTTCGGGATAATAATTCCATATCTGGCTTTCGCGATATTTATTCTCGGATTTCTTTACAGGATAATAAAATGGGCCAAATCTCCGGTGCCGTTCAGGATTCCCACAACGTGCGGGCAGCAGAAATCGTTACCATGGATAAAAAACAGCAGGCTTGATAATCCCCATAACGCCTTCTGGACGTTCATAAGAATGGCTCTGGAAGTCCTCGCCTTCCGATCTCTGTTCAGAAGCACGAGGGCGGAACTGCGTGACGGTCAGAGGATCACTTACGGGGACACAAAATGGCTCTGGGCCGGCGCCCTGGCGTTTCACTGGACCTTTCTGATTATCATCTTAAGACATTACAGGTTTTTCACCGAACCGGTGCCCGGATTCGTTCTTTTTCTGCAATCCATGGACGGTTTTTTCCAGATCGGTTTGCCAATTCTATACATTACTGACATTGTTATAGTATTGGCGGCCACTTACCTGTTCCTTCGAAGAGTCCTGATTCCGCAGATTCGTTATATTTCTCTTTTTGCCGATTATTTTCCCCTGTTTTTGATAGGCGGAATTGCCCTTACGGGTATCCTGATGAGGTACTTTACGAAAGTCGATGTGTCGGCGGTCAAGGAACTCACACTGGGATGGATAAATTTCAATCCAGCCGTGCCCGATGGCATAGGCATAATGTTCTACCTGCATTTATTTCTCGTCAGCGTGCTTTTTGCCTATTTTCCTTTCAGCAAATTGATGCATATGGGGGGTATATTCTTAAGTCCCGCCAGGAATCTCGCCAACAACAACCGCGCTAAACGTCATGTCAACCCCTGGAATTATGATGTAAAGGTGCATACCTACGACGAATACGAGGATGAATTCAGGGACGTTATGAAAGAGGCGGGATTGCCTCTGGAGAAGGAATAGATATGTCGGATGAAAAATTGAAATCTGAACAGCTTGCCGATATAAATTACAATCCGCCGTCCAAGGATTGGATGGACGTAAAACCGGTAATAAAAAAAGGGACATTCAATTATCCTGCGGTTGAGGCCAGCGAGAAATACCTCGATTTGCCTTTTACCAGAAAATGGGATCCCCGGGATGATGACTGGAAACTGCCGGAAAACTGGAAGGAAATAATCCATGAAGGCCTGAAGGATCTTCTGAATAAATATCGTTCTTTTAGAGTGTTCATGGATATCTGTGTCAGGTGCGGCGCCTGTGCCGATAAATGTCATTTCTACCTGGGATCGGGAGATCCCAAAAATATGCCGGTTTTACGGGCGGAGCTTCTAAGATCGGTATATCGAAACGATTTCACAACTGCCGGTAAGATATTCGGAAAACTGGCTGGCGCCAGGGAGCTCACCGAGGATGTAATTAAAGAGTGGTTTATGTATTTTTACCAGTGCACCGAATGCCGCAGATGCAGCGTCTTTTGTCCTTACGGTATCGACACCGCTGAGATAACCATGATGGGCCGCGAGCTTTTAAACAAATTGGGTCTTGGAATTGACTGGATCAATACTCCCGCGGCCAACTGTTTCCGAACCGGCAATCACCTCGGCATACAACCTCATGGATTCAAGGACAGTGTCGATTTCGCTGTTGATGATCTCCGCGATGTTACCGGAATACAGGTTGATGCTCCCATTAATAAAAAAGGCGCCGAGATTTTGTTTGTGGTTCCCTCCGCCGATTACTTTGCGGACCCGCATTATTTCGGTTTTCTCGGATATCTCACTTTATTTCACGAAATCGGATTGGATTATACCTTCAGCACATACGCCTCGGAGGGCGGCAATTTCGGGCTTTTTCATTCGGCCGAAATGACGAAACGTCTCAACGCCAAAATATATGCCGAAGCTAAGAGGCTGGGAGTTAAATGGATACTGGGCGGCGAATGCGGCCATATGTGGCGGGTCGTACATCAATACATGGATACGCTAAACGGACCCGCCGATTTCCTGGAAGAGCCGGTTTCACCGATAACCGGAACTAAATTCGAAAACGCAAAGTCCACGAAAATGGTTCATATCGCCGAGTTCACCGCGGATTTGATCAAACATAACAAAGTCAAATTCGACCGATCCCGCAATGACCACTGGACCGTAACATTTCATGATTCATGCAATACTGCCAGAGGAATGGGAATTCTGGACGAACCAAGATATATCCTCGAGAGTACCTGCAATAATTTTTACGACATGCCTGAAAACACAATCAGGGAACAGACGTTCTGCTGCGGCAGCGGCTCGGGTATCGGCACCGATGAAAATCTGGAGATGCGATTGAGGGGCGGGTTTCCCAGGGCCAACGCTGTAAAATATGTTCGAGAAAAACATGGCGTGAACCTTCTTACCTGCATGTGCGCCATTGACAAAGCTACCCTTCCGGCGCTGATGGATTTCTGGGTTCCCGGAGTCGAGCTTGCCGGAGTACATGAACTGGTCGGCAACGCCCTCATTATGAAAGGCGAAAAACGGAGCGGCGATTTGCGAGGACAGCCTTTCAAAGGAGAGGAGGTAAAAGAACATGCATGATGCCGGAAAGATAATTATCGGCCTCGTGGTATTTATCGCGCTGGTATCATATCCTATATGGTATGATGCCGCTCGCGGCGATATACCGACCTCCGCCGATCCCAAGATCATCACCGCCGAAAAAGAATGTGTCGCTCCCACGGATTACATGAAAGCCAACCATATGGATCTTTTGAATCAATGGAGGGATGACGTAGTCCGCAGAGGCGTCAGAGTATACACCGCCGAAAGCGGCAGAAAATTCGAAATGAGCCTGTCGCATACCTGTATGGACTGCCATTCCAATAAATCGGAATTCTGCGACGAATGCCACAACTACGCCGGCGTGAATCCGTATTGCTGGGACTGCCATATCGAACCGCAGGAGGAACAGCGATGACTATAAACAGAAGGAAATTCATCAAAACCGCGGGATTGGCTTCGCTGGCGGGCCTGGCCGGGAAAAAGGTTCTGGGCTCGGCTATTAATTCCGAACAGGATACATCAAATGTAATAGCGCCGGGATCCTTTGACAGGCTTTCCGGTCTGCAGTCTCCCCTTCAGGCCAACAGATGGGCCATGGCAGTTAATATAAAAAAATGTGAGAATCAGCACGATTGTACTAAATGCATAGACGCTTGCCATCTCGTTCACAACGTTCCGAAGTTTGACAATCCCAAGGACGAAATCAAATGGATCTGGAAAGAGCCGTTCGAACACGCGTTCCATGAGCAGGAGAACGAATTCCAGAAGGCGGATCTGATACACAGCACGCCGCTATTGTTCTGCAATCATTGCGATAATCCCCCCTGTGTCAGCGTTTGCCCCACAAAGGCCACGTGGAAACGGGAGGACGGAATCGTCATGATGGACTGGCACCGGTGCATCGGGTGCCGTTACTGCATGGCCGGATGTCCCTACGGATCGCGCAGTTTCAACTGGCGTGATCCCAGGCCATTCATAGAAAACCAGCAGGAGGATTTCCCGACCAGGATGCGGGGGGTGGTCGAAAAATGCACTTTCTGCGAGGAGAGACTCGCCATAGGATTGCTGCCCGCCTGCGTGGAGGCGTGCGACGTCGGGGCCCTTGTTTTCGGCGATCTGGAAGACCCGGAATCAAATATCAGGAAGCTGTTAAACGATAATTTTTCCATAAGGCGCAAGCCCGGCCTGGGCACACAGCCGGAGGTCTACTACATAATTTCGTGAGGGAGATATGATTGAAAAAGCGCTAAGAGGAAATTCGAAATACTGGGGCTGGATAGGATTCTTATTTGTCGTAATTTTTGTCGGATTTTTATTCTATCTGAGGCAATTCGGTTACGGCCTGGGAATAACCGGATTGAACAGGGATGTTACCTGGGGTTTGTATATCGCACAGTTCACTTTTCTGGTCGGGGTTGCGGCGTCGGCGGTAATGGTTGTTCTGCCCTATTATCTTCACAATTTTAAAGCTTTCGGCAAAATAACGATACTGGGCGAAATCCTCGCTATCGCTTCGGTTTTAATGTGCATGACTTTCATCTTCGTGGATATGGGACAACCATTGCGGATTCCGAACGTTTTCCTGTTTCCATCGCCCAATTCCCTCATGTTCTGGGACACCATCGCCCTGGGGGGATACCTGGTTTTGAACGTAATCATCTCAATCAATGTTATAGCGTCGGAGAAAAAAGGCACGCCTCCCCCGGGATGGATAAAACCGATTATAATCTTATCTATCCCCTGGGCTATCAGCATCCATACAGTAACGGCGTTTTTATATTCCGGCCTGGCCGCGAGACCGTTCTGGATGACGGCCATCCTGGCTCCCCGCTTCCTGGCGTCGGCGTTTTCAGGCGGTCCGGCATTGCTTATATTACTGTGCTTCCTTCTAAAGAAATTCACCAGGTTCGACCCGGGGCGGGAGCCGATTCAGAAACTCGGATTAATCGTTACCTACGCCATGAGCTTAAACGTATTCTTTGTCTTAATGGAGATTTTCACCGCTTTCTATAGCGGCATACCGGAGCATCTGGATCATTTCAAGTTCCTGTATGTGGGTCTCCACGGCAACACGACACTGGTTCCCTGGATGTGGGTCTCGTCGATTCTGGCGGTTATTTCGTTGGCGCTTCTCTATATTCCGAAGGCCCGAAATAACGAGGCGGTTCTCGGATTTGCCTGTGTTACGGTATTTCTCTCGATCTGGATAGAAAAGGGCCTGGGGATGATTATAACGGGATTTGTCCCCAATCCTCTAGGCGAGGTCACCAGATACTGGCCGACATTTACGGAAACCATGATAACAATAGGGGTTTACGCCATAGGGGCTCTGGTCGTTACAATCTTTTACAAGGCCACGCTTTCGATCAGGGGGGAGGTATCTGTATAAGACCCGGGTTTATTTTTATGCTCTTTGTGAAAATTAAATAATCTTCGCCGGAGAAGCGGTTTGAATAAAATGCAGAATTGGCATCTTATACTTTGCGGTATAAACCATAAAAACTCCACCTCCGAGGAACGCGGAGGCATTCAGATCGACAACGATAAAATCGCGGAGGCTCACGCGCTTTTCGCCGGCATGCCAAAAGTGATGGAATCGATTATCCTCTCGACCTGCAATCGTATCGAGTTTTATTTTGTGCGGGAGACCGATGAGGATCCCTTCGAATTGGTGCAGTCATTCTATGGGCGGTTTAAAAATCTGGATATATCAAACCTTTGCGGAAAATTTTATATTAAAAAGGGCAAGCATGTCGCCGAACACCTTTTCGAGGTTTCGGCCGGTATGGATTCGATGGTCCTGGGCGAGAACGAGATCCTGGGACAGGTAAAGGCGGCCTATAGCTCGGCCTGCTCGGTCAAAGCCGCGGGAAGAGTCATTCACAGGATGTTTCACCAGGCTTTCAGGGCCGGGAAGCAGGTCAGGGCCGATACCGAGATGGGAAAGGGGGCCTGCTCGGTGAGCACCGCCGCGATCGCGCTGGTAAAGACGAAAATCGATAACTCCGCCAGACCCGACATACTTTTTATAGGCTTCAACAAAATGATCGGCCTGGCGGCGTCGGCTTTCGCCAAAAGCCATCACGGTCGTTTTTATTTCGCCAACAGGACCGTATCCAGAATCGAAGATATAT
>CBFCYP010000039.1:0-22002 GCA_965602185.1 uncultured bacterium | reverse complement strand
CATATTATCTCCAGCATACTTTTTATTGTCGCGGGAGCGTTCCATATCTATTTCAACTGGAGCATTTTGCTGAACTATTTTAAAAAGAAAGCGGAAGTCGGCATAAGGCTAAAAAAAGAGCTGTCCATAGCGGGAATCGTCTCATTGATAATCGTGGTGGGCGCACTTTACAGTATTCCGCCTATAAGTTACCTGCTGGATTTCAACGAATTCATAAAGGACAGCTGGATAGTCAGCGATGAGTATGAACCTCCCTTCGGGCATGCGGAAGAATTGTCGCTCAGGACTTTCTCAATAAAGATGGAGATAGATCCCGGTATGGCCCTGGATGAATTGCGGGCAAACGGAATAAAATTCGAAAGCTCGGAGCAACCTTTGATGGAAATAGCGGAGGAAAACGGTATCTCGTCGATGGATATATATATGTTGATCAAGAAATTCGAACCGTCCAAAGAGATACCGGAATCTAAAGTATATACGGCGGAGATGGTTGAGCTCGAATTTTCGGGTACCGGAATCGGAAACAGATCTTTTCAGGGTATCTGCGAGAGTTTCAATATCGATATATCTCTTGCCCAGAGCAAATTGGCGCGGAGCGGCATCGATATAAAAGCCGATGAAACCCTGAAGAAAGCGGCGGAAAAACACAATACGGCATCCTTGGAAATGTTGAAAGTTATTCTGGTGGAAGGATACGAGATTCCTCAAAAGTAGTAATTATTAAATCCGCCAGCGGCCATTAAATTGGCCGCCTGCAAAAGATGCTATGTTTCGGGAATCGCAGTTCCCGAAACACAAAGTGATGGTTTTGAGACAGTTTCCGATGTTCTGTCCCTACAAAAAATATTTTCTTATTGATACTACAAACTCATCCTGAAAATCTCCAGAGCGCCGGTTTTATCTATGGGGCGGGGGTTGAGGAGATGCCCTGAATCTCGCATGTAAAGCCGCTCCAGATCGTCCGCCATTGTTTCGAACTTACTGTCGTCGATACCGAGTTCGGTGAAGGTAAGAAGCCGTCCGATTGATGTCAGCCAGCCCTTCATGCCGTCTATACCGGCCCGGGCCGCCTGGCGGATATCCTCGTCGCCGAATCTGAACCCGAAAATATTCTTGCCCATCTCCACATACTTCTCCGGCCTGGCCGGTTCGGTGAAATCCATCAGGGCAGGGAGAAGAAGCGCCAGCCCCCGACCGTGACTGATATCGTAATGGGCGCTGACCACGTGCTCCAGAGCGTGCAGGGGATACCCGCCGCCTCGCCCGGAATTGACTATGCCCGATAAGGCTACGGTGGAGCACCAGGAGAGATGCGAGCGGGCCTCGAGATCGGCCCCGTCTTTCACCGCGCGTGGCAGGAATCTTATTATGGTTTTAATTACCGATTCGGAGAAACGGTCCTGGAGATACGCTTCCGATGTCCCGGTAAAGTATGATTCGATAACATGGGAGATGATATCGACCCCGCCGTCGATTGTATATTCTACGGGACAGGTAACCGTTAACTCGGGATCGACAATGGACACAGCGGGGAACAGCGGCGGCCCGAATATCCCCGTCTTTTCATGGGTCTCCCAGTTTGATATGATGCCGCCGGAGTCGGCCTCGCTGCCGGTGGCGGCGACGGTGGGGATACAGACAATCGGCAGCGCCTCCTCCACTTTCCTCTGGGTAAATTCTGTTCCCCGGTAAACATATTCCCATACCGATATTCCGGTTCTGGCGGTAATGGCGATCCCCTTAGCGGCGTCCATAGTCGAACCCCCGCCCAGGCCTATGATGAAATCGCAGCCGTTGTCTCTGGCGATAGCCGCCGCCTTATCGCAGGTGGTGTGGCGAGGATTTGGCTCTATGCCCTCAAATACCACCGAATCGATATTTCCCTTTTTAAGAAGCTCCACAGCCTTGTCCAGAACGCCGAGTTTTCTCATGGATGATTTTCCGGTGACGATCAGCGCTTTTTTACCGACAGGTTTTAGGAGCTTACCGATCTCATTTATTCGCCCCACGCCGAAATATATCTTTGTCGGTAATTTAAAATCGAATGGAAGCATAATCCCTCCGCTGGTTTGTCATCATTGTTATTTATTAAAACCTATTATACATAGCTTTTAGCAGGGACGCAATTACTCTGTAAAAATCCGGGAGAGTTTAAATATATATGGTCAATTATCTTCCGCCGAATCGATGCATCGCTATGCCGCCCGCCACGGCGGCATTTAGCGAGTCCACCGTATCGGTATGGGATATCCTGATTCTATAATCGGACAGATTTAATAGAGGTTCGCTTATCCCCTTGATTTCAGATCCTACCATAAGCACAGATTTATCATCGGGATCAATATTATTTATATCGATATCCCCGCGCGGATCGAGGGCGTAAAAGGTATGGGTCGGTTTTAACTTTTCGTCAATGTCCTTTATCTTTACATTAAAAAATATTCTTAGTCCGAACATCGCTCCCTGGGTCGCCCGGACGACTTTGGGATTGAATATATCTACCGATTTTGATGTCGTTATTACCGCATCGAAACCGAAGGCCCGGGCGGTCCTGATCATGGTTCCCATATTTCCGGGGTCTTTGATCCCATCGGCGATTAAGATCCTATTATGGATTTCGATATCCGTCTGAATTCGGGGGATTTTCACTACGGCCAGAATTTCCTGGGGAGTTCTGGTGGTCGCGATTTTGCTGATCACGGCCGGTTTTATAATTTCAATATCAGGTATTTTCTTCTCTTTTTTCAATTTTTCGAACATTTCGCCATTTGACGTCAGGGTACATTCTATTCCCCAATCCGATTTTAAAAGCTCATCGATCAGATGATACCCTTCGGCAAGAAAAAGGCCGTGATTATCCCTGTATTTTTTTTGGGCGAGGGAGGAATATTTTTTGATCGTTTTTTGATTCATTGTCTTGATTTGAGATAGCTATCAAAGTAAAATTCAACTATGATTAAGAAAACCGCGCTCATTTGTTCTCTGGCATTTTTTGTCATTCTCACACCGGGATCCTATTCTCAGCCTGATTCCAAGGATAAAATTATAATAATGCCGGGCTATAGTCCATCTGAATTATTTTCATCCGGTTTTGCAAACGGACCGAAACCGGCAATCGGGTTGGTTCTTTCCGGGGGCGGGGCCAGGGGATTGGCGCATATCGGGGTATTGAAAGTCCTGGAAAGCGAAGAGATCAATATAAGGATTATCGCCGGCGTATCCATGGGGGGAGTCATAGGGGGCCTGTATTCGGCGGGATACAGCCCGGAGGAGATCGAAGGGATCGCGTTAAATGTAAATTGGCTTGAACTTTTGTCGCCGAATCCTCTGCGCGGCAGTCTCCTTGCAACACAAAAAGGATTACCTGAAAAAAGTCTAATAACGATTAGATTCAGCAACTGGCGGCCGGTCATCCCCGGCGCCATAACTTCAGGACAGCGTCTCAGTCAGTTTTTGGAGAGCCTGGCCGCAAGAGGAGGAATAAGATCAAGCATTAGTTTCGATTATCTTGATCCCCCCATAAGGATAGTCTGTACCGACCTCTCGACCGGCGAGGAGGTGGTGATATCATCCGGTAACCTGGCCGAGGCCATGAGAGCCACTCTTGCCGCTCCCGTCGCGTTTACGCCCGTCGATATCGGGGGAAGGCTCCTGGTGGATGGCGGGCTGGTGGACCCGATCCCTATCTCGGTATTGGAAAATGTCACAGAGTTTCCTGTAGTCGCGGTGAATACAACATCCGAACTGGTACCGGCGACCGGAAAGGAAAACGTTATTGAAATGGCGGATCAGACCACCACCATTATGTCCATGAGGAAAAAATCCGAATCGCTGGGGAAGGCCGATCTTATTATAAATCCTAATCTGAAGGGAATATCATCCACCGATTTTTCCGATGTCGCATCGATAATCTCGGCGGGGGAGGAGGTGGCCCTATCGGTAATACCCCGGCTTAATGAATTGCTTGATCGGTTTGAGAAATCCAATAACGGCGAGCTATACCAACCCGTAATTGGATGGGAGATATCCGGCCTGGAAATTTTGCCGATAACGATGTTTAAGGTCTCATTCACAGATTCCGCCGTGATGTCGACTTCGGATATCAAGGCTAATCTCGATGCCGCCATGTCCTCGGGATTTCTTGAAGACGCCCGCGCTGAGATTGTCCGCGTGGATTCGGGCTTTCATATTGAGTATGTCCTGAACGATTGCTCCCGGATAAAAAAGATCTCGGTTGAGGGCGCGATCTTGTTTCCTGAAAACAGGATATTGGATTTGATCGAAAGCCGGCCCGGAATGGCGCTGAATCGCAGGATGTTAAATTCTGATGCAAAGAGAATAGAGAGTCTGTATATCGATTCCGGCTTCAATCTGGTCAGAGTCTCCGCCGAATTCAACGAGGAAAGCGGACACCTTCAATTAATGGTCGACGAAGGGAAAATAAAGAGCCTTATTATCGAGGGTAACGATCTCACAAGAGACTGGGTGATCAAAAGACATGTGCCTTTTGATATCGGTGATGTTTACAAAAGCGATAAAGCCGAGCAGGGGGTCTCGGATCTATATGGTACGGGATTGTTCGAAACGGCGAGATTCCTCGCCGTCCCGGATTCGGAGGGGGTATCTCTTATGGTGCGGGTAAACGAGAAACCTTCAAAAATGATACGGACCGCGGCGAGATACGACAACGAATACGGGGCAAAAGCGTTATTTGACATTGTGGACGATAACGTTTTTGGAGCCGGGCAGCAGTTCTTCATCTCGACCACGATCGGCGAGAAAAGAAGATCGGTCTCGATCAATTTCAAGGCCGACAGAATCTTTCAGACATATTTCACCTATAAACTGGAATTCGATTACGAGGAATTTAAAAGAAATCATTATATCGGTCATCGATATGAGGGTTATGACGCCCAGTACCGGCACGGCGGCGAACTCTCCGTCGGAAGACAGATATCGCGGCTGGGAACATTTTCTGTGGTGGGAAAGATTCGAAGATATCGTTGGGATGAACCCTTGGTAGAGGAACGGCAAACCTTCGACAAAGGCAGCGTCGGCTTCCGATCGATCGTCGATACCAGAGATAATATAGACTTTCCGGAGAGCGGGAAATACCACATTTTCGAGCTTGATTTTGCCGGGGAACTTACGGGCGAAAAAATAGCCTATACCCGATTTTATACATCCCTGGAGTCTTTTTATAGAATTACGGGGAATATAAATTTCCACCCCAGGATATCCCTGGGCTTATCGAGCAATTTTATGCCGTATTTCGATGAATTCACGTTGGGGGGATATCAGAACTTTATCGGCCTTTTTCAGGACGAGGTTTTAGGAGATAAGCTCTTTTCGGGCGAACTGGCTTTTCGATATAATTTGCCCGGACCATTCTATCTGCACCTGAAATATGATATGGGAAATATCTGGAACAAGCTGCAGTATATAAGATTCTCTGAGTTGAGATACTCGGCAGGGGCGGGGATTTCCCTGAAAAGTCCCCTGGGCCCTCTTTCCATATGGTACGGTCGAACCTCGCGGGGTCTCGATGCAGTATATTTTTATGCCGGTTATGATTGGTAGTCTATTTCCAGACCGCCTTTAAAAACTCGTCCAGTATTCCATTCGCGATAAACATCTCCACCGCCTCTTTGGTGGAGGCTCTATCCATTCCCCAGATCGAAACTCTGGGGTCGGCAAAATCGCTTTCGAGCTGGATGAAATACCTGTTGTCTTTAGAAAGATAAACCGGCAGTTTTTCCACAAATTCGGCGGCGGCACTGTTCACGCCCGGCCCCCCGATGGCTATGGTAGGACAGATCTGTATAATTTTGTCATGCCTGTAAAGAGCATCCGATATTACTATACATTTCCTGAAGGGATGTTTTCCGAAATCCGGGGAGGAGTTGATGGCGTCCCGCAGGCTATAGGCTAAAGGGCGGTCGGCTTCTTCCGGCTTTATATCGGTACCGACCACGATAAGGATCGTCTGATTTACATCTATCTCCTGCACGAATTACAGATAAGCCGTTATAGTCCTGATGTCAATCTATATTCTCATGGAAAACCGCCGATATTACCGCGATTTTAATCGTATTTTGATGTATTGTGAAAGGTTATTCGAGATCCTCAGGGGGCGGCATATTTTATAAAAAATGGGCCGGTTATTATCCGGCCCATCATATCGTTATATGGTCTCAAACCTCTAAAAGTTTCGGAACCTGTTGTAGAAATTACGCGCCTCCATGTCTTCGGGATGATGCCGGTTCCAATCGTCGATTAATTCCCTGAATTCCGTTTTCAGCCTCTGCGCTTCAGCCTTGTCTTCCTCAGTGCCGGTTCTGGCCTTAAACTCCGCCCTTTGCATCTGTTGGAAAAAGAGATCGCGGTAAAGCCTGAACGCGATAGCGTTGTCCGGTCTGGTGTCGTAGGCGTTTTTATACCTTACGAGGGCGGCATCGGGCATGCCGTTCTGATAATAGAAAACTCCCAGGAACTGCTGGTAGAGAATGATATCGGGCCAGGCTTCGGCGGCGGCCTTAAGTTTTGAGATCCCCACGTTTTTTACCGTGTCAACCATAGAGGTATCGCCCTGCTCCCTGTAAATCTGCTGAAGATTGACGTAGATCTGATGATAATAGGGAACCGTTTCCGCCGCTTCCCAGAGCACCTCCAGCGCCCCGGTTGTATCGCCGACAAGCTTATGCTGATTCGAGAGCTCGCAAAATCTCTCGGGAAATGTGGTCGTTAATCCCACGTTGTTATCATCCTTGTACGCCGTCAAATCGTTCTGACCGCGATACCAGTAGACCTGTGTTATCAAGGAGTCGGACACCTCGAGGTTGTACCGGGGTGTCGTGCTGTCCGGATCGACTCGCAGGACTATCCCTTCACGAACCAGTTGATCCGTGAGCGTCCACCTGTTTGACGTCGGGACGGAACCTGAAAAATATATGGGGACCCGATCGAAATTATCTATTATTATCTGTTCTATCATCTGGTCCTGAACTCTCATTACCCTGCCGGTTCGCTGATCCTGCTCGGGAGTGAGGTATCTCATTTTCTTGCGGAGCCTGTCGTAAAATCTTTTTGCCGGCCGGTAATATGTAATTGAGCCGCGACGTTCCGCCGGTATCCAGTTGATCTGATCATCCTCCAGAGATATGTTTATTCCCATCTGGTGTTTCAACTGGATTATATACCAGTCGGTGTTGAGGAGGCTGAGATTGACAATTCTAATATCCTTTCTCGCTCTTTCCACCTCCTGCAGATACCAGAGGGGGAAAGTATCGTTGTCGCCGTTGGTGAAAAGTATAGCGTCCTTCTCGCAGGATTGGAGGATATTGTGAGCGTAATCTACCGGCACGTAATCCTTGGATCTGTCATGAGTATGATAGTTCGCCATAATTGTGTTCAATGGAATCAGAAGGCAACCGATACTCAAAACTGAAAACAGGACATATCTCAGGGCTTTTCCGGAATCGTTCTGTCCCAATTTCATTCCGGCGCCCACAAGGTGTAAAAGAGAGGTTATTCCCAGGCCTATCATTACCGCGAAAAGGATAAAACCGGGAGTGAAGAAATAATCTCGCTCCCTGACCTCCAACTGAATCAGGGAACCGGGATTATTGGGATCAGGCCGGGTTCCGTCCGCGAAATTCATATAGAAAACCAGCATCACCGATCCCAGCAAAAACAGTATGAATATCAATATGGCGGGATGGAATTTAAACTTTTGCAAAGCGTAGTAGCCGCCCGTGATCAGTCCGAAAAATCCCAGCGCAAAGAGAACTATCCTCAACAGACCGCCGGCCGCGCCGGAAGCGTATTGTTCGACGAAATAGCCGCCGAATCCCATGTGGGCGTGATCGCCGAACTGGTTGGAAAGCTTGCCGCGCCTGTAAAACATACGGGTAATCATGGATTCCTGACCGTATTGCTTTCGTTCCAGAAAAGATACGAACTTTTTCCAGGTAGAGGGATCGTTCTCATTTATGGCCGGCTTATAATTCGCCCTGATAGGTATATAGATATGCGTCGAGTATCCCAGAACCGCGACGGCTATCAGCGCAAACGCAAGGCTGTAATCTATTCTCGTTTTTCCGACTCGATGTCTATTAGTGTAAGCCAGGATCCCGGTCATTATCAGCATAACGATCATTAAAAGGAGCCAGATCATATAGGAGTTTTGCTGAACCGCCGGAATAATAAGCGCAAAAATAAAATAAAACGGGACGGCGATCGAGAAAAGGACGGCCCAGGTAATCCAGAAAAGAGGATCTTTCAGTTTAGTCTTATCAACGATTGCGAAAAACAGAACAAAGGCGGGCACCACCAGAAAACTTGTCAGGTGAATCCCGATACTCAAAAAAAGCATATATGTAATAAAAATGATTAAATTGTCAGAACCTCCTGTCTCCTTTTCATCCGCCCATTTTACAGCCAGGTGGATGGAGAGCATCATCAGAAGCATGGAAAGGCCGTAGGCTTCCGTTTCCACAGCGTTAAACCAGAAAGTGCTGGAGAAAGCCATGATGAGGGCCCCCGAAAAGGCGCCGATCCTTATTCCCAACTGCCCCAAAAACTCCGAACCTTTACCTCCGAACGGCATTCTCTGGGAAACCTTAACAATCAGCAAATAAGCGATCAGGGCCGTAAAGGCCGATGATATGACCGATATGAAATTGGTCCTGACGGCGATCTCTTCGAACACGTCGAGGAGTATGAAAAAACGTCCCAGCAGAACGAAAAACGGGGTTCCCGGCGGATGCGGATTGCCGAGGATGTTGGCGGCGGCAATAAATTCGCCGCAATCCCAGAACGAAAGAGTGGCGGCCATGGT
The DNA here is from genome assembly GCA_965602185.1 of uncultured bacterium. Lineage (GTDB taxonomy): Bacteria > Zixibacteria > MSB-5A5 > UBA10806 > UBA10806. The sequence continues at coordinate 13,163 of CBFCYP010000039.1, read as the reverse complement.
TTTGTATAAAATTACAAAGGGTATTATTAAACTGAGAGCGGCCAGCGCCGTTGAAATTATCTTTAAGATTCCGGCCTTTCTATCTAAATCCGTAATATCGCACCTCCTTGTCAAATATCATAAGACCCTAAAATAGTCGTCTCAAGTGATTTTGTCAAACCGTAATTATTTTGTTAAGTAACTGTATATTCTGACGATATGTTGATTGTGAATTTAAATTGAAGGAGGCCATATGCTGGCTTGGTGTACAATCCTTTTCGTCCTGGGAATTCTCGCGTTTCTCGACACGATTTTCAGCTACGGCGATATTTTTCGAAAAGTCAATTCCGTCGTATTCATGCTGATTTCTCTCGGGCTTCTCGTTAGAACCAGCATGAAAATGAAAATTAAGAGGATCGAGGGGCTCATTTCCCGGATTGAAGAGCTTGAAGATCAGATTACTCAACTCGGCGGTACCCATACCCCGGTATCGAAAGAAAAAGAAAAAGTCTATTAGTCATCCGATCTTGTCTTTAGATTCCAATTGTCTTAACCTCTCCCTGGCCAGTTCCGTCACGGGGCCTTCTTGGAATGCCTCCAGAATTCTATTATAGGCTTCTTTGCCCAGTTCTAGAGTTTCCGGATTTTCAATATATTGATCTCCCAGCATTAAATAAGACCTGTCTATGAAGAAGCCTTCAGGGTATTTCTCGATATAGCTTTTAAGGGCGTCTATTGCCTTTTCCTCGTAATCGGCTTCAACGTATATGGCCCCCGCGTAATAGAGAGCCTGCTCGCCGATGGAAGAGCCTGCAATCTTATCGCCTTGGAGTATTGCCGCAGCCTCATCGTATTTTCCCAGAATGTGCGCTTCGACGGCGTCGGCGTATAAATCGAGGATACTATTATCAGCCGCAATTCCGGACGTATCAATTCCTATTTCCGAGATTACCGAGAGACGGGCGATGGCATCGTTGGCGAAATCGCCTCCGGGGTACATTCTGATAATATCAAGATAGTTCTTACGGGCGTCCCCGTATCTTCCGTCAAACAGGGCCAGGTCGCCCAGAAGAAAACGGGCGCTTTGCCCTATCTCTTCGATTCTTCCTTCCCCGACGATAATTGTCAGAAGGCTTTCCGCCCTGTTATATGACCCGAGCTTAATCTGGCATTCGGCCATCTCATAAATGGTATTTGTTCTTATTACGGGATCGCGGCAAATTTCGAGCGTATTCCGCCATACCGCTATGGCCTCGGAGCAAAGAGCCATTTGAGAATAGATACCGCCCATCATATAGCCCGCTTCGCTCCTGGTTCTTAAATCCCCGGCCGAACGGAAAAGATCCTCCAGTAAACTGATTGCCCGACGGTTGTATCTTTCATACTTCAGCGCTTTGGCCTTAAGGAGCAAGGCGTCATCTTTTCTTTTTAATTTTTCCGATTTCGATAGGTACTCATCGATGGCTTCAACAGCGGTTTCGTAAGCTTTGAAGTCGATACATCTTTCGGCAAACCTGTATAATGATTCCCCGTCGTCTCTCTTGCCTTTTCCCAATATCCTGTAGGTTTCAAACGCCAGCTTCATCTGGCCGGTTTTGATATAAATATCGCCCAGCATTTCGTGGAGAATATCGACGTTTTTATTTCTTTCTATATTGTCTTTTACGGCGGCGATGATGGCGCCGACATTTTCGGAATCCTCTATCATGGCCAGGATTTTCGGCGATATGGAAAGGAATTTATTGGGGGTTTTTATAAGCCTGATCAAATATTCATTGACAGCGGCCGGATAGTTTCTCTGGGATTCGTAAATATTGGCGAGTTCCGTCGAAAAGATATCCGGTATTCCGAATCTCCCTCTGCCCAGAAGATAAGTTTCGGCCGCCCCTTCGTAGTCTCCGTACCTCAGCTTATAATTGGCGACATAGATATAAACGGTTGAATTCTTATCGGCTTTCTCCAGGGCGAGCGCCCATAAAGAATCCGCGCCATCCGAATCGTCCTGTAAAAAACGCGCGTTTCCCAGCTCCGCCAGATATACGGGGTCATATGGAGATTTTTCTATTTGCTTTCTGATCATGTTTTCCAGCTCAATATACATCTTGGCATCCAGATAGATGCTTTTGTAAAGCGATAAAACAGGAGGATTTTCACCGTATTTGCTTCTCAGCACGTCCAGGTATTTCAACGCGCTTTCGAACTCGCCGATCCTCTGCAGATTGTATACGATATTAAGATCGTAGTCGAGCATCTGATTATCGACGGTACCCGGACGTTGAGAGTAAGCGATCTGAAAGGAGCCAAATATAAGAACGGCCGTGAAAAAATATAAAATGCGATTTTTACTCAAGAGCCGCACCATCATTCTGTAGCGACCTGAAATATGCTTTTATCAATCTCTCGTATTTACGGGGATACTTTTCCTGCAACGCTTTTTTAATGATATCCAGAAGTCTCTCATTTTCTTCAGTTATATTTGCGGGGAATTCCGGGCTTCTTCGGTTATACTCCGAACCCGTCTCCGCCTTGCGTTTTCTGGAGTATTCGCGTCTGTTGACCGACTTTTGCGCGTCCAGAAGCCGGGACAGGATTCTCTCCTGGCGTTCGATGGTTCTGCGGTCAACCCTGGTATTCTGAAGGTCCTCCGCCACTTTCTTCATTTCCTCGCCCAGGGCGTCAAACCTGCCGAGCATGTCTCCGCGTTTGCCAAACTCCTCTTGAAGTCCTTCCATTTGCTGTCTCAGGGCTTCCTGCTGGGCGGCGAGCCTGCGCATGGACTGTTGCTGTGAGAGATTGAGCGACATTCCGGGTTTCGGCATCTGCATGAGCGTCTGATTGTTTATGCCCTGCTGCCCCTTCGTACACTGGGCAAGCTTGTCCATCATTTCCTTCATGCCGCTTCCCGAATTGCTGGAACAAGCGTTGTTTTTCGCCTGCATTAACAGCATTACCAGCATATTCATGTTAGACATCGCCGATATTTCGCTACGGACGGCAGAATTTGCCAGGCTGTTGTCGAGGTTTCGGGACGCTTCCGCGAGATCTTCCAGGATCTGCCCCATAAGTCTTAAAAGCGGTACGCTTATAAAAACGGTTTCGTTGGATATTTCGGAAAGCAGTTCCGCCGATCTCAACGCCGCCGATTCGATCTGGGATTGCTGACCGGCGAAACCTCGTATCATTTCTCGAGTCCTGTCATAGGCCCGAGTGGAATCCAGAACCGATTCCTGGCGATTCGATAGATAAAGAAGATCCTCTGCCGCCTTCTGCATTTTTCTGGCGATCTGGGCTTTCATCTGCTGCTGCATTTTGTCTCTTGCTTTTCTCATGGCATCGGCGAGTTCGGAGAGATTCTGTTCAAGTCTTTTGCCCTTCGATTGGCAATTCCCCATACTCCCCTGGCACATGGACGATTTCATCCCATCGAAGTCTTCGGGGATTTCGGGATTGTTAAGCTGTTTTTCGGCATCCGCTTTCGAATCCTCGGGGACAATCTGAGTGTCCTGGTCCATCTGTTTCAATTGCTCGAACTGTTCTTTTAACGAATTGAACTGATTCTGGTTGGCCTGCTGGGGCGATTCCAGATCCGCGAGGCCGGAGGAATCTTTGGAGCAGGACACTTTCTCATTTATTTCTACCTGATCCTCCAGAATTTTCTGAGCGAGTTCGGCGAGAAGATCCATCTTCTGCTCGACGGCCAACTGCTTCATTAACGACAGGGATCGTTCCAGGTTTTCCAGAAGCTCTTCGGCGGTCATCTGAAACTCTTCGAGAGCTTTTTTCATCTCCTCCGGATCCATATCCTTTAGAGCCTCCTCGAGCTTTTTCATGGCTTCCCTTAACTCCGGAGTCGCTATCTCTTCCATAAGCCTGTTCAGCTCATTCATTTTTTCGGCGATCTCCTCGCCGATAAGCCTGTTTTCCTCCAGCCGGTCGAGGTTTTTCTGCATTTCGTCGGCGAGTTTCTCGAGGCTTTCGGCGATCTCTCTTTGTTTTTCCAGAGCCCCTTTAGCCTCCTGTTGCGCTTCCCATTTGATCTCCGTGGCCTTGAGCATCTCCCTGGCAATCTCGTTCAGTTTTTCCTGCAGTTCGCGCTGATCCCGCATAACCTCTTCGATATCCTCGATCTGCTGCTCCTGCGATCCCTGAACCTCCGCCAGTATTTCGTCCAGGCTCGGAAGACGCGCGATGAACGTTTTGGATTTGCTCCACTTGGGGCCTGAGATGATATCGTTGTCGCTGACCTCGCAGTAGTAAAATATCAAATCGCCCGGCATGGGGCTGATATCCTGGGTATTCCAGGGATATCTTACCAGCTTTTCCAGTTCATTCCTGTTTTTTATTCCGAGGTCGACTTTCACTGGTTCGCTTTGACGTCCCTCGGATACAATCCACCAGACCAGGTTGAGCCTGTCAAAACCGAAATCGTCCGTTATAAAAACGTCAATAGGCAGAATCATATCCTCGCTAAGATCGACATTATCAGCGGGATAGATAATCTCAATTGACGGCGGATAATCCTCCAGAATCTGAATGTCATACCAGATCGGTTCGGGATTGGCCCGTTTGGCCGAATCAATCATGGCTATTGTATAACGGTCGTTTTTGAGTATATCGATCCGGCCAGATAGATTTTCCCCGTTAATATCGAGTTTTATTTTCGACGAATCGGAGAACAAAAGATATGAATTCCTGAGAGGTTTATTCGCCAGCCCCGTCAGGATCGCTTTGGAGCCCTTCAAGGCCGAAATATTTCCGTCATTGGGATTGCCGGTGGCGTCGGGCAAACCGGAGTATTCGGGATAATCGATTTTAATATTGATATCCACCAGCCGGGGAGGATCGACAATATCTATGTGGATGTGCTTTGATTCCACGTTGCCGGATCTGGCAAATAGATCGAGCGACCTTTTGATTTTCTTGAAATTATATACAAACGATGGGACGCCGGTACTGTCGGATTTATCCATCGGTTCATAGGCCCATTCGCCGTCCTCAAACTGAAAATAGAGATCGACGTTTCGAGGGATTTTGCCCTCCGCCTTCGCGGTGATTAATAGATCCCTATTCCTGAAAAATTCTCCTCCCTCGGGGGTCAATGCCAGCCTGAATTCGGGAGGCTTTACGTATTCAGTCAGAGGGTGAGCGTAAAGTGTCAAGGATTGTCTTATTAGCGATGGATTAATAAAAAATCCGACAGCCGCGGAGGCAATAATAACAGCAGTCTTGATAGATGTCGATATTAACGGCTTTTTATTTATGATAACATCGGTATCAATCTCCGATATTACGCCGCCCGCCTCCTCGATCGTCTTTTCTATTAATTCGATAGAGTAGTTTTCGCGGTTTTGTTGGGCGCGATCATAAAGTTCCAGGGCGCCTATAAGCCGGGATTGGAATTTTCCATAATGTTTTTCCAGCTTGCGAGCTACATTAAGCAAACCCGATCGTTTTAGAAGGGGTTTAATAACCGTCAAATACAGCGATATCGCAACGGCGGCCAAAATCGCCAGGTCGATGACAAGACGCGCCGTCATGCCGGGCCAGCCGAAAACGGTTATGCCTATCAAAATCCCGAAACAGATGAGGGCGATTCCAATGGTAAGTACAACTCCCTTAATGGAATCGAGATAGGCGAGCTTGTCCTCGAGCGTTTTCAGCCTCGAGACTATGCTGACATACTGGCCTTTATTCTTTTCAATCATTATTATCTCTCTAATTAGTTAACGCGTAAGCGACGAGATTTGCTCCCATTCTTAACGCCGCCAGCCTTTTTTCCGGCGGATCATTGTAGACCTCCTCGTCCTCCCAGCCGTCGCCGATATCGGATTCGTAGGCGAAAAACAGGCAGACCCTGCCGTCTATGATAATCCCGAATCCCTGTGGAGGTTTATCGTCATGTTTGTGGATCTTCGGGAGGCCGTTGGGAAAATCGTAGAGGGTGTGATAAATGGGATGCGAAAACGGCAGTTCCACGAAATCGTTTTCAGGAAAAACCTTTTTAAACTCCCTTCGTATGGCGTCGGCAAGACTATAACTATCGTTGGCAAAAAGAAATCCGCCGTTTTCGAGATAGGTTCTGAGCGCCGCGGTCTCTTTTTCGGAAAAGCTGATATTGCCGTGCCCGGTGAGGAAGAGGAACGGGTATTTAAAAAGCTGGGGATCGGTCGCCGTTACGGTGACTTCCTCGTCGTTAACCTCGATCGCCGTATTTTCCATCATGAATTTATGCAGGTTCGGAATTGCCGAACGTCCCCAGTACCAGTTTCCGCCGCCGTCATATTTCAGGCGCGCCACCGTAACCGCCGAGGGATTTTTGCCGAGATTGATCTGGCTGTCGGAAATACCGAAAAAAAGCGTCAAAATCAACGCTGTCAGGAGAAATCTTCTCATTTTATTTTTATACGTTTAAGGCCCTTCAATTGTGCCGTCTTTACTGCCAGAATCGGCCCTTTTTCCCGAAGCCTCTAAATTATAATATAAAATAGGCGATTTATATCTTTTGTCAATCGGGTTTTATGTCGCTTATCCGCCATAAATAGATGAGTTATGCGACAAAGAAAAGGCCGGACGTCTCCGCCCGGCCGCTAAATTTCTTTACTTCCGATCGCTTTTAACGTTTTTTCAGGGCCTTTGTTGGTTCTATCTCCTGACCTGATAGTGAAGTTACCAGCGGTCCTGCGGGCGGGCAATCCCCGCAGGGGATTAGACCGGGCCCACCTTTTAGATAGGCTACACCGTAGGTAATATCCAGGCCATTGTAATTGCAACTGCCGTTAACATCGCCGCAATAGTGCCAGCCCGGACATAACACGCAGGGCTCGCACATGGGCGGATTACCGCCTTTCAGGTACGCGACGCCATAAGTAATATCAAGGCCGTTATAGCTTTCGCTGCCGTTTACATCACCCACCACGTAGTCGCATCCCCCCACGGCGCCGGCTCCCACCCAGTAGCCGGATTCGACGATATAGCTTGCCGATGAGGAAGTTCCGATAATCGGCTGACCGACGGTGCCGTTGACGTTAAAGTTGGTCGATGACATTTCCCCACCGCCGGAGGCGATAACATACCAGTCAACGGAATAATTCTGGGCGGAGACAACCGGAACCATCAAAAGGAGAAAGATCATAATCTTTAAAATATTCATCGCTACACTCCTATTTTTTCTCCGCTTCAAGTTCCGCTACGCGGGCCTCCAATTCCTCAATCTTATCCAATAGGGCCTGCACGCCTGCCAAAGCCACGCCGGCGACGTCACTGGAAGCAAGATATTGATCATCCCGCCGGCCATCAGATTCTCTGATCGCGCCAACATCAAAAGCGGCCACGAAATCCTCGGCCATCGGGCCGATATGCTTTTCATCGGAGTCTATATAATTCCATTCCTGAACGGGAATTTCGGAAATGTTTGAGAGCAATTCCTCATGACCCACTTGCCTGAAGTTTTCTTTGAAAGACCTACTGGAGCCATTGGTCCATACGCCGCCTTCGGTTAAATGAGCGCCGTTGCCGTTATTAGCATTTGTGCCGACGTGAATTGGGTGGTTGATGCCGCCGTCTTGATCATCCCTGTTAAGACCAAATCGGCCCGAATAGGCAGCTTCGAAGAAAACAACTTGATAACTTGAGTCAATGGAAACAGCTCGACCGAAAGCCAATGAATAATCGCTCTCAACCCCTATATCATTTGAATATCCGCCCAGAATGCAGGATCGGTATCCATCAATGCTATTGTTATACCCTCCACAGATGATACTTTGACCACCATTTATGGTATTGTACCATCCTCCACCTATCGTGCTTCTTTCGCCATAAGCCCTGTTTCTATATCCCCCGCCAACAGAACTCTGATTGCCGCCGGCGGTGTTCTGAATACCCCCGCAGACGCTGGAGTAGAAGTTATCAGTAATGTTATTATTTCCGCCGCCGATTGTACTGTATACGCCGCCGGCCGTGTTTCCGTATCCTCCGCCTATGGTGCTATAAAGCGTATCGGCTATGTTACTACGGCCCCCGCCGACGACGGAGTAATCGCCTCTCGCCAGGTTGGAATCAGGTGAATTATACCCGCCTCCTCCGCCGACAACGGAATACTCACCACGGGCCATATTCCATCTGCCCCCGCCGACTGTGGCGGCATATGCGGTTGCCTCGTTGCTAATACCACCGCCAACCGTGGAATTCAAATCGCTGGCGACGTTGTTATACCCACCCGCGACCGTAGCATGATTGCCGCTGGCGGTATTTTCCTTTCCTCCGCCGACTGTACTCTGCTCACCGCTGGAGATGTTGCTTTCACCGCCGCCTATTACGCTATGGTTACTGCTGGCGGTATTTCCCTGCCCCCCTGATACGCAGGAATAATAACCGCTGGCTTCATTAACTACTCCACCTCCGACCACGCTGAATCCGCCGCTGGCGGTATTGGTATTGCCGCCGGCAACAACGCTGTATTGATTGGAGGCGATACAGGTATTTCCGCCCCCGACGGTGGAGCCGTCGAAGCTTGCCGTATTATTCCTGCCGCCGCTTATAGCGGAATATTCGCCGCTGCTGGTATTGTCTTTCCCTCCTGAGGCTGTTGAGTATATCCCGGCTGCGGAATTATTACTTCCACCTCCCACAACGGCCGCCGTATCGGATACGCTGTTTTCCAATCCGCCTCCGATAGAACTGTAAATACTGACGGCGTTATTAAATTGCCCGCCGCCAACAGTGGCCGAAGTATCTCCGGTAGTGTTGCTGTGCCCGCCGCCTATGGTGCTCCAGGTACCACTGGCGGTATCCGATTCGCCGCCGCCGACGGTGGAGAAATGGCCGGAAGCTTCACTATTCATACCCCCGCTGATGGTTGCCCTCATTCCGCTGGCGATATGATTGTCACCCCCTGAAATAGTCGACCTGTAACCGCTGGCGATATTATTTTGCCCGGCGACAAACGCCTCGTCATTACTGGCGGTATTGTCCCGTCCCGTCACAAACGCGTTTGTGCCGGTATTTGTTTGTCCCGGTCCAATGGTGGCCTTTCCGGTTGCGCTAATATCGCCGTCAACCGAAAGATCGCTCTGGATATTTACGTCACCGGAAATCGTACCGCCGGTCGCGCCGTCGACTGTGGCTACCCGTTGGGCATAATCTGCTGTATCGGACGCGGCGGCGTAGCCGACCATGCTCAATTTCTGACGAGGATCAAGGATCTCCGTATCGATCTCCAGCTCCAACCAGTAGTCTTCACTAAAAGGTAAATTAACGCTGCTGAAGGTGGCGTTGAAAAGCCCCGCTGATGTCGTGCAGGGCAATGTCTGGTTCCATAAGGATGAACCCCCTGTTTCAGTGTTGAAGATTCTGAAAGTCACGCTGTAAACGCTGTCCGAAACAGGATCGCCTGCCGAATCTTTCAGGATACCCTGGTAGGACATCTCGCGGGGAACCGATGTTATCGTATAAGGCTGATCATCCCCGCCCGCATTGGCTATCGCCAACGGAAACATCAATGATATAATTACTGCGAAACCGATTAAGAATTTGAAATTTCTCATTCTTTCTCTCCCTTGCCCGATTTTACTTTTGACTTAGTTAATTCATGACTTTGATTTTTCCCATTCCTCCTTTGCCTCAATTATATACCGGTCAAAATCAGATTGTATAAACTGCCATAGAATCCCAAAATTCATATTTTTGCTTAAAATTCTTTTTCCTACCCAAGATTATTCGCGAGTAGTCCGAAGACTTTTAATAAAGCCAGTTGTCTTTTCAATGATGCCGATTTGAACTCAAAATAAAAAATATGGATATAGCTGTCAACAGAAAAATTCTTAATAACTCGCTCGATATATTTATCATACGCAATGATAGTGTAAATAAAAAGGGGCCGATGTTGTCGGCCCCGTGCAAGTTCTATTTTTATAAGAACTTACGTCGTTTCCCTTACAGCCATCTTACGCCGTCTGATCAAAGCCGCCGTTCCGAAGGCCAGCAGCAGCAGTCCCAGAATCAAAAAGCCCCATTCGGTAAGCGTGGGGATCGGCTCGCCGGCCGGAGTCGGCGGGACGACATCCTGCCGTGCACATGTATCCGGCTCCGTAAAGGAAGTGAAAGGCATATCGTGACCCGAGGGCGGAGTTGCGCAATCGTTACAGGGCAACGCCTGAAGCCCGGGAATCAAATCAACTCCACTCGGACCGATCGGCCTGCTGGGCGGTTCCCAACAATGGCTTATCTGTTCCCCTCCCAACGACTTGATAACGCCAAAACCGGGGTCATCGAAAAGCCAGTGACCGTTGAGGATATCGTACTCAACCGGCGGCAAACCTTCAGTACCGAAATCAAAAATAATCTCCTCAACCGGATTGGATACCTTGTTGAAAATGAACCTGGGATAAATATATAGTTCAGAGTAAAAAGTGCCGCCTTCCTGGCAATTACGATCGAATACGGTAAATCCCGGCGGCGGGACCACACCCGATAAACAGACCCGAACATCCCAATCTTCCAATTCTATACCGCCGAAGTAAGAAACTGTTATAGGCGCGGTGCTTCTTAAGTTTAGTTCGACTATCTGTGTTTCCACCGAATCCGAAGACAGGCATGATGGCAGGTCCGCTTCCTCTCTTTCGACAATTGTGTCGGTAGGCCCCAACACGCCAAGCGGCTCCGTTTGCAGGGAATCGCCCTCGAAGTAGATAACACCATCGAATGGATCGGAGCCGGGTCCAAAATAATCGGCTGGAAGCGGTGGTATGGTCGGATTCTGCGGAGGACATCCAAACTCAAAGTAGGTATTACCATCACCCGGTGTCTCCCATAGATCGTAAACCGGGCCTTCCTGTTCAATCAGATGCTGCCCGAAATCCCAGAAGATGTTGTCGCAAAAACCCCTGTAGACGAAGACGACGTAATCGCCGAGCGATACTCCCGGTATTTGCCATCCAACAGAATCCCCATAGGCGAGGGGATAGGGGCCGCCGGTGTATAGCGGCGTCATCTGATTCCAGGGAGGCCAGAGGTCGGGATTATCCCAGGTCATTTGATCCAGAGTCAGGGGGGAGGAGAGAATCTTGTAGTAAACGCTGTCAATGGCGGCTGAATCATATTCAATAGTATAGTATATCCAGAGCCAGGGATTTGGCCAGGGGTAAACCTCGTGCCACATCTCTTTCACCCAGCCAAAAGGATAAATCGGATTTCCATTAGGATCGGTCCAATAAGCCAGGATTACCGGAGCGGGCGGCTCTCCAACCTCCCAGCCTATATACATCCAGTTGCAAAAAGGGATACCGATAGAGGGATCAATTGGGACGCCGGCGGGATCAACCGGGGCGAACCACTTCAGATACGTATACCCGCTATCAAACCAATAGCTGAAATCGGTAAAACGGTAACCTGTGGAATCCATGTAGAAATTAATGGGTGTGCGTTCCCCGACCAGTACGATGGTGAAATCCATCACGGGAACAGTGGTTACGCCCTGATGAACATATTTCATGTTAAAACAGGCAGAGGCCTTTGGCGAAAAAAACAGTAAAAGACATGATAAAACAACAGCCAGCGAAACGAGTTTTTTCATCTTTGCATCCTCCCGTCAAATTTTTGGCGAATATTGTAAATTCTCACATACTTGATAAAATTATCCTGTAATCAATAGAGTAATCTTAAAGTGACGCGCGCTTTTTTCTATAAATCCTCCTTATAACTTTAGATTCCTTATGGTTTAAGCCTGACATCTTTTCGTTTGAAAGCATATTCTCATCAAATCAGGTATTTTTTCTTTTATTCTCAATAAGCCATTTTTTCTGCTGTTGCCAAGTGGAAGCAAATTAGAAAAACAAGATTTTATTACTCAAGCGGGCAATAATCAAAGAAGCTTAACTGATTGTAAATTAATCTATATGGATTATCATGTCAACAAAATAATCCTGCATATTCCCTTTTCTTGCGAAGGAAAAGGGGCTAACTCAGCAGCCCCTATTTCATGGAAATGTTAAAACCGCCTATTTGGCGGCAATATTTCGCAAAATCATTTTTCTTCTTCGTATTAGCGCCACTGTCCCCGCGGCCAATAACAACAATCCCAATATCAACATACCCCATTCGTTAAGCGTGGGGATCGGCTGGGGTGTAGTCCCATTACCCTGTATCCATCGGACGGAATCGACTGTGGTTCCCGCGTAGTCGCGCAGTTGCGAATCGGGGCACCCTTCGAATTCGATTTGATAGATAATATCGAAAAAGCTATCGACCTCGAAATATCCGTTGCCCTGGTCGGTCAGGGTAATCTGGCCGGGACCCGGCAAACCGTAGTCACTTCCCGCGTATATTATAAACTCACAAAAGTCGGGATCGCCGAACAATTGACCGTGAAAACGGTATATATCTGCAGTCATGGCCTGAATTGAATCATTGGGATTGCGGGGCGATGTATGGATCTCGCATGATACCGGCACCCAGAGCGTGCGGTTAAAACCTTGAAGCGATCCCGTTCCCGAAACGTCCAATCTGAGCGTTCCCTCAAAACACTCGTAGTTGCCGCCAAGGGAACCGCCTGCCCCCTCACAGCCAGAAGGAGGGATAGTCATAGAACAGGAAGTGGATTCGTCACAGGAGAAATTATAAAATGTGGGCATCAGTTCGATGGTTGTGCCTGGAGGAAGACCGGCGATAATATACATGGGCCGGTATGGCGCGAAGAACGGACAATCGGCAGGAAGATCAACCGTGCCTGTTCCATTGTCGGGAGCCAGGCAGGTCCCCGGTTCGTAACACCTGTCATCATAGCCGTCTCCGTCGCTGTCACCCAGACATTCGGAACCATTGCCGTAAAAGTCGCCATTAAAGCTCAGGCAGACCGGCTCGGAGATGCTGAGACATATACCATTCGGCGTACAGCATGCGCCCGTGGTCGGAGGTTGAGGCGCGCCCTGCTGCAGACGTATTGTTTCAGACGTGGTCCCGGAATAATCACTCAACGGCGAAGCGGGACATCCCTCAAACTCTATCTGGTAGGTGATGTCAAAAAAGCTGTCTATATGGTAGAGCCCGCCGCCGATGTCGGTAATTTCAATTTCACCGGAACCTGGCAGGTCATTTTCAGTTCCGGCGGTTACAATGAGTTCACAGAAATCGGGATCGCCGAATAACTCGCCTTCAAGACGGTAAACCACTCCCGCCACGGTCTGTATGGA
>CBFCYP010000038.1:0-22086 GCA_965602185.1 uncultured bacterium | reverse complement strand
ATTTCTGAAATGCTATTTCAACAAAATCATCTTCCGGGTCTGATCATACTGATCTGTCTTGATTCTGTAGAAGTAAATCCCCGATGATAGCCCTTTGGCAGCCCAGATTACACTATGTTCTCCGGCAGGATAATTGATGTTTGATAAAGTCTCAATTCGCCGTCCGAGGTTATCGAATATCTCAAGCGTTACTTCTTCCGGCTCCGTCAGACTGAACTCAATTACGGTATAAGAATTAAACGGATTGGGATAATTACGAAGGACGTTAAAGTAATCAGGAATTTCATTATTGTCGGCAGAGGTAACCTCAATGGGAATAAAATCGACGGTATTGCCGTAAAAATTGGGCACCGCCAGAATATTATCGCGCTGATTATACTCGATCCCCGCCGGACCCTGGTGCCCGCTTGAGATGAGCTCCGGGCCCAGCGCGAACTCCGGATCATACCTGTAAACCGTGCCATTGTTCGAATGTGTGGCCACATATGTATTACCGAACTGATCGCGAGTAATGCCGTCGAGATTGCCGAAACTGGTGTTGACAACAGTATATACTGATGAATCGCCAAGATCGATTCCCTGTACGGGTGCATTCTGGTAATAGGACACTGCCAAAAGCCTGTTGTTCTGCGGATCGAAAATGATATCCTGAAGTCCCGGAGTTAAGACGTCGGTCGCAAATATAGAATATCCGCCTGTTACAGGATTTATTTTAACAATCCTGCCCCACGTATCGGCTGCGTACAAAAAGCCCGAGGAATCGGCTGTTTGCCCGTCCAGATGTTCAAGACAGGGTATGTAGAAATTGCTCACAACCTGAGCCGTGGCCAGATCAATGCCGATGACCGACGAGTATAAAAACATTGAATCAATGGTCGATACATACAGAGTATTGCCTATTATAGTGTTTCCTAAACAATGATCCAGACCGGTTACAAAGTAGCTTTGATTTCCATTAGTATCTGCCTGTACAATACTGCCGTCATGATAATTGGAGACAAGGTAACGGTCGTACAATGAATCAAAGGCGACGCTTTCCGGCCCGTTAAAAAGATTCTGGGCAAATGATGCTGTGGCCGGAATTATGGCGGCCAGCACAAAAATCTTCAGAGCGGCTACAAATCTCCTCATTTTCACCTCCAATGGTTTATTTCACTACACAACAATTGATGACATTTTTGCTAAATTAAATCTTTTGTATTTCTTCAATAATGATATTTTGTATGAAATGCAGCTTGACACAGATATCGAATAAAGCACATTTAAGACGGCCAAAATACACCTCCCAACTAGCTACATCTTTATAACAATAATATTGTCTCAATTGTTCGATTATCTCGAGCTTCCATAAATTATTACTGCCGCAATAAACCGAGACAATATCAATTATCGGTATTAATTATTATTAAGGGTGCGGCCATATTACCATTGCCCATTACTCATAAGGTGTTTTTATTTCGCAAATACTACGACTATCGAAACGATTGACATTATTCCACGTAGCAAATAAAGAGGCATTTATTCGTCGTGCAAGAGGGAAGGCTCGGGATAGGGAAACCTGTCCGCGTTGGATACCAGAACCGGCGAAGAAATTTGGAAATTCGAGACTGAAGACATGGCCATTTCCCCGGCAGCTCATGTCGGAATGGCACTTTGGGGAAGCTGGGCATTTTGCATCGCGCCTTAATGATATTGTCGACTTTTTCAATAAGCTGGAAAGGACATTTTATGCAATCAATTAAGATTTTGTTATCTTTCCTCGTTCTCGTTTCATATTCTGCCAATTTATCGGCACAACCGGAAAGGGACCAAACGATGAATCAAAATTACCCGATTGTCTTCGCCACCTTTGCCGAAACCGAAGAGCAGCTGCAGCATGCCGTTTTCTTGGTGGAAAGCGTTCGCGCCTTCGCCGGGAAATTTAAGAATGCCCCCGTATGGGTTTATATCCCTACCGACCTTTTAAATAAATATGCGCGATTGGAAGATAAGATCGCCGCGCTGGGAGCTGGAACAAAAACCAGCCGGGCGCCGGAACAATCTCTGCGGTATTATTTCGCTCGAAAGGTCTTCGCCGCCGGAAAAGCCGAGACCGAAGCCGAGGGAAACGCCGATATCTTGGTCTGGATGGATGAGGATACTATAATACTGGCCGAACCGGAGGATTTTAATCTCAAAAACGGGATAAGTTTTGCTTATCGGCCGGTGATGCACAATCGATCCGGGTCGCTTTATTCTGAGCCGCCCGGCGCCTTCTGGAGTCGGATTTACGAAAAATTAAAAATAGACGAGAACGCTTTGTTCCCCATGGTTACGCCGGCGGACCGGCAGACGATTCGGGTTTACTTCAACGCGGGTTTATTGGTTGTTCGGCCGGAACAAAGGATACTTCGTAGATGGGGTGAGGATTTCACTACACTTTACAGCGACTCGGTACTGGCAGATATGTGCGATAACGATATCGAAAAGAAAATATTCATCCATCAAACCGCTCTGGTCGGGGCTGCGCTGAACAAATTGAAGAAAGAGGAGATGATCGAATTATCGGATCGGTATAACTATCCCATCTTTTTTCACCGGCAATACGAAGCCGAAAAGGAGTTCGGTTCCATAGAAAATATCGTAACGCTCAGATATGACGTCTATTTCAGGAATCCCGATCCCCAATGGAGCAAAAAACTCCAGGGACCATCGCGAATTGTCGAATGGCTGAAAGAGCGCCTGGGCAAATAAACAAATGAATTTATATAACAAAGGAGACGACCATTCCTGATTGTATATTGATAATAGCTACTAAATGCAGCATGGTGTGGCGCGGCACGTTTTGGGTCGTATCATCCACGATTTGAATTTTATTTCAATTGTATACCCTTTATTACAATAAAAAAATTGCCCAAATACTTCTTATTGCTTGCATAATCGCGGGGCTATGTATATATAGCAACGATGATTAAGGACAATTCAAGCGCGAAACAAAACTTAACCAAATAAATTAATGGGAGCCTATCTACAGGAGGGATTTTATGAAGGCTAAAATTCTTGTGTTAGTGCTGGCGCTTTTGTTGGCTGCGTTGCTGGCCGGTTGTGCTACCAAAGGACAATTAAAAGCGCGCGATGCTGAAATAGCGGAGCTAAGACAGCAATTGGAGGAAGCTCGTAGTCAATGCGTGATTCTCGAGGATGAGAAAAAGGTCGTCGAAGACCGCGCCAACACCTTACAGGGCGAGCTGGACGATCTGTCGGACAAGCTGCAGATCGAGATGGAAAAGAGCGAAAAATACACAATGTTACGGGTTCCGGAACGGCTCCTGTTCAACTCCAGCCAGGCCAGTCTGAGTTCGGGAGGCAGGAACGTGCTGAACGATATAGCCGAAATATTAACCAGGTATACCGAGTACGATGTCCGCGTCGAAGGGCATGCCGACAACAGGAAAATTAAACCTGAATTTTATGATAAGTTCAGGAGCAACTGGGAACTATCCACCGCCAGGGCAACCGAGGTTGTAAGATATTTGATCAACAAGAAAGGCCTCAGCCCCGAGAGATTGATCGCCGTCGGATACGGGGAAAATCGTCCCCTCGCCTCCAACGACACCGCCGAGGGCAGACAACAAAACCGCCGCGTGGAATTCTATATCGCCCCGCAGCAAACGTATAAGGACCTGGGAGATTATTAGAGGATTTTTGCTGTTTGCGGGCTATTAAATAAGCCTTATAAGAATTGTAAACACGGACCGCTGAGAAACTTTCAGCGGTCTTTTTATTGATAGATAAAAGATCAAATTTAAAATAGATATACTCCCAAATTGGAACCATCTGTCCAATATATCGTAGTATGACTAGCAAATGAATGTGATGGCCGCCACATTTAATGAGGGAGAGAAAAGATGAAATATCGGTATTATTTTTTGGGACCATTTCTGCTGGCATCGATTTTCATCATCGCTAACTTGACTGTTGCCCAGGAAACTCCATTAACTGAAAGTACCGTCCCGGAGTTGAAAGCACTTCGCATTAATCCCTACCCCCCGAAAATCGACGGCGATCTTAATGATCAGATCTGGAAAAGGGATGACATTGAATTCGCCCGCGATTTTATTCAACGGGAACCGGACGAGGGGATGCCGGCGACGGAATCGACGCTGGTGGCAGTCGCATATGACGACAATGCGTTATATTTCGCCTTCTGGTGTTTTGAATCGGAACCGGATAAGATCGCCCGGCAACTGGTAAGGCGTGACCGCTGGGGCGAATCGGATGTAGTGACGGTTCGACTGGACCCCTACCACGATCATCAAACCGGTTACAAATTCGATGTTAGCGCCGCCGGCGTCCAACGAGATTGCCGACTATATAACGACGATTGGAGCGATTACTCCTGGGACGGTGTCTGGGAATCCGCTGTAAAAATGCAGCCGTGGGGATGGTCGGCCGAGATCCGCATACCATATCACTGTCTGCGCTTCACCGAAAAAGATGAACATGTATGGGGAATGAATGTCACCCGATATATCTGTCGAAGAGTTGAATCGCCCTGGTGGGCTTTCTCGCCATCATCCGAGGGCGGTTTCGTGTCCCGTTTCGGGCACCTCACCGGCTTAAAGGGGATAAAACCGACCAGACATCTGGAGGTTTTACCATATGCAGTCTCAGGCCTGGAAACGGAACCCAAAGACCTGGGTAATCCCGACGGCCACGATTATATGAAAAATATCGGTTTCGACCTCAAATACGGATTATCATCCAACCTGATCCTCGATGCCGCCATCAATCCCGACTTCGGGCAGGTGGAACTCGACCAGCCGGTTTTGAATCTTTCTACATACGAAACCTACTACGAGGAAAAAAGACCGTTCTTTGTGGAGGGCGCCAACCTCTTCGATACCCGTTATGGCCTGTTTTACTCGCGTCGTATTGGACGCTCTCCCGGAGGGGCCATAGATGATGAAGATGACTTCAGTTACGATCCCGATTTCGACTATTATTCCCATTATCCTAAATCGACAACTATCATGGGCGCAGCCAAGTTGACCGGAAAACTTAAAAGCGGTACTTCAATCGCGTTTCTTAACGCGGTTACCCAGGAGGAAAACGCGAAATATATTACTATTAACGGAGATAATCGTAACGGAATAGTCGAACCATCTGCCAACTATTCGGTATTCCGTCTGCAACAGGATCTGTTTAAGAATTCCAATCTGGGCGGGATGGTTACAATGGCGGCGCAGGATAAGAGAAATCCTGTTACGACCGGCGGCGTCGATTGGCGTTTGCTTACGAATTCCGGGAAATGGGGTTTTACCGGTCAATCCGTATTCAGCCGCGTTGATAATGATAATACCGGCTTCGGCCTGAACTGCGACGTGAGTAAAATGGCCGGAGAGCATTTTCGAGGGGAAATCGGGTTTAACTATAAAGATACTCATCTCGACCTCAACCGGCTCGGCTATCTTGGTAGAAACGATTTTCTGGGAGGCTGGATATGGATTCAGTACCGCACCAACGAGGACTGGTGGATTATCCGCAACAGTTGGAACAACATTAACCTGTACGGAGGTAATAACGCGGCTGGCTATAACATCGATAAAGGCTGGAACTTCAATACAGCTATAGATTTTATCAACTACTGGTCACTCAGTGGCGGATTCAATATGCAACTGGCGGAATACGAAGACCTGGAAACGCGGGGTAACGGCGTCTGGGATCGGCCCGACTCATGGAACTGGTGGGCCTCCTTGAATACGGACGTGCGTAAGAAAATCTCCCTCAATCTCAATCCCGGCAGCGGGGAGGCTCGTTACGGTTCCTGGTGGGCTCATTATACCGGTGTCACATATCGCCCTGCCAGCAACATGGAATTCACCGTCGGCACAAACATCATCAGGACGAATCATGAGATTATCTGGGTGGAAAATGTCGAGGATACTTCAGTTTTCGCCGATATGGACCAGGACGAGTTGGTACTGCAGTTGACTGCGAGTATAATGCTGACCCGCGATCTCTCGGTCCAGCTATCCGGGCAGGGATATATTTCCGGCATCGATTACAGCAATTACAGACGTTACCTGGGCGGTGAGAATTACGAGCCTTACGCGTTGGATGAGCAGGATTTCAATTATTCGGCCCTCAATTCGACCTTTATCATCCGTTGGGAATATATACCCGGCAGCACGCTTTACGCGGTCTGGACCAGGGCCATGTCGGAGTCCGACGATAACATAAACAATCTCGATGTCCAGCGGGATCTCGACCGGCTTTTCTCCGGCGATTCGGAGAATGTATTCCTGGTAAAAGCCAGTTACTGGTGGAACCTGTAATTATACATTGAAATAAAAACCTCCGAAAATACGCTAATAATCGTGGTTGAATTAAAATATTTTCCAGAAGATCTAAGCGTTTGACCATTTACAGTGAAAAGCCCTCAGGATAATTATATTTAGTATTACTTTATTTTCTTCCTGATACCCTGGATGAGGCTGTAGCTCAGTCTCTCCCCGAAAAGCGTATACAGCAGGATTTTTATAATCATGGCGACTGTCGCGCGGGGCCTGGAGGTAAGCCAGTTGAAAAACCTGTCTCTTAAGGCCGCTTTGAAATATGCTATATATAGGCGATACTGCCACAGGCGTATTCTCTTTCTGTCAAACTCCGGCGTTTCAATCGAGGGCTGAGTGAATATGGCGGCCTGGTAATTAATAAAATCGGCCTCGTAACTGTCTTTATCGAGATAACCCTTGTCGATGCATTCATCGTAAAGTTTCGTGCCCGGCATGGGGGTGGCCACGAATATCGAAACGTTGTTGAATTTTAGATCGCTTAATAGTCTTCTGGATTTATTGACCGATTCCTCGGTCTCCCCGGGCATTCCGATCACGAAATAGGCGTTGGTTTTGATTCCCACCTCGCGGCAGGCTCTCGCCACCCCGTAGATACTCTCAGAACTCAAGCCCTTCTTAATGACTTTATTCCGTATGAAATCATCGCCCGATTCCACCGCCAGATTCAACGAGTCACACCCGGAGCGTTTGGCCCACCCGATAGAATCGCGGTCCAGGGAACCGACATGCACGCCATTGGGAGTATTCCATTTAACATTAATACCCCTCTCGACAATCCCTTTACATATAGAAGTGAACCTGTCTTTATCGTACGTTAGATTATCGTCCTCGAAGGAAATTTCGTCGACATCGTATTTTTCTACGAGCGTATCGATCATGTCGACTACATAGCCCGGCGAGTGAGCCCGGTATTTCGGCCCCATGACATGATGAATGCTGCAGAAAGTACATCTGAAGGGGCAGCTTCGTGAGGTCACCACCGGCGCGTAGCGGCCTTTGCCCAGATCCCAGCGCCCCTCGCCGATACCAAGGTATTTTTCCATATCGAACAGTTCCCAGGCCGGAAATCCCAAGCTGTCGAGATCCTCAATATATGTTTTCCTGCGATTCAGTCTTATACTGCCGTCGGTTTTGTATACCAGGCCGTCGATATTCTCAAATCTCCCGCCTGCGGAAATCGCTTTTAGTAATTCGACAAACGTTTGTTCCCCTTCCCCGATTACGGCGAAATCGATTTCAGGATGAGAACAGACCTCCTCGGGCATCAGGGACGGATGTATTCCCCCGGTGATGGTGACGATATGTTTATCGATTTTCTTGACCGCTCTTGCCGCTTCCAATACCGCCGGAAACCTCGATGAAAAAAAACAGCCGATTCCAACTACGTCCGGTTTAATATCGGCGATTTGTTTTCGAAGCTCTTTCGCATCGAGGCCGAAACGCAACAGGCCATTCTTACTCTCCCGGGCCGGGCGCTCCGCGGCGGCATCGAGCGCGGCAACATCGAATCCCGCTTTTTTAACGGCCGTGGCGAGGTATGCCAGCCCCAATGGAAACGATATCTCCAGTCCCGCGTCTTTGGGCGCCGGAAACGGAGGATTTAAAAGCAGGATTTTCACTCGGACAAGATATAAAAATATTTCACGACATTATAGAAAAAAACGCCTTTATATAATTCTGATGTTTATTCAGGCTCGGACTTTTATCTATCGCGTTCTCTGCCAGTCGGAATCGCTCAGGAAATCATCAAGTTTTTGCCAGAGCGACTTGAGATCGCATCTCATTAAAACCAGGTCGTGCTTTACGCCGTCAATATCCTTTACATAATCGTGTAGAATCGAATCCTTATGGAATCCCAGCTTCTCGATAACTTTCCAGGCGGCGACCTGCGGCTCCATGAACTTTGCCACGATCTCTTCCACGTTCTTGCTGGCCGCAATTGCGAAAAGCTCTCGAGCCATGATCATTCCCAGACCTCTTCGCTGATAAGAATGCCCTACGATAAGCCTCAACTCCGCTATATGCTCTTCCCATTCCTCGGTTTCCAGTTCCAAGGCTCCGTCGGCCACAATCTGATCGTCAATAATGGCGACAAGCCTTTTTACCTTGCCGAATTTCATCATCTGTATTCTGTGTTCCACGTTTTCGGGCTTGGTGACATCGACTCTAAGGTAAATCCTGTCCTCTTTGGGAAGCGCCTTGAAAAAGGCAATGGATTTATCTAAATCGTCTATTGTCAGCTCCCGAATAACTACCTCGGTGCCGTCCTTTAACTTTGCCTTATGCTCCATAAACCTGCTCCCTCTCTTACAAGCGTGGTAATTAAACCTTAGGATTTTAGAATCCGGCATACCGCTCAAGTTGTCTATCGGAGTATGCGATGGATTCAGATTTCAAATATCAAACATATTAAAGATAATTATAGAATCACGTTTGGACAATGAAAAACTTGTTATTATACGCCAAGTATTTGCCTGATTGGAGGTTCCGGCAGAATCCGTCGTTGCCCCGTGCGCTATGATGTCGTCTGAATATTTCACAATAAAAAAAGGGGAGCCGCCGGGGCTCCCCTGATTTTCAACCTGTATCCTGTTTTATCGGATGAATTGCATTTCCTATTTTACCCTATGGTAAATGGCGCATCAGTTTCCAATCATTTAATCTTGCGAGATCGCCAGAGCCTCCGGCGGCGGACAATCGCTGCAGGGAACGGGTGATGGCCCGCCTTTGAAGTAGGCGACGCCGTATGTGATATCCAAACCATTATAACTGCAGCTGCCGTTGACATCGCCGCAATAGAAAAAGGCGTCGCAAGGAGCAATAGGACAGGAACCGAGCGGACACATAGGATCGGGGCCGCCCTTGAAGAAGGCTACGCCATAAGTAACATCAAGCCCGTTATAGCTATCGCTGCCGTTTACATCACCGACCACATAGTCGCATCCGCTTGCCGCTGTCATCAGTACATTCAGCGCCGTTGAGTTCCCCGGTGTAACTTGAACGCCGGTAACGGTCGTATCCTGGTAATCGGGATGAGAGAATGAAACGTCGTAACTCTGTGCCAGCATATCTCTTAGCTCGTAATTGCCGTACTGGTCGGTCCACGTTTCAGCTTGACCCGCGGATACATAGACGCTCTCAATCGGCGCCCTCTCGATTTCATCTGAAACATGCCCGGCAATTGAGCCGACTGCCGTTGTCATCAGTACATTCAGCGCCGTTGAGTTCCCCGGTGTAACTTGAACGCCGGTAACGGTCGTATCCTGGTAATCGGGATGAGAGAATGAAACGTCGTAACTCTGTGCCAGCATATCTCTTAGCTCGTAATTGCCGTACTGGTCGGTCCACGTTTCAGCTTGACCCGCGGATACATAGACGCTCTCAATCGGCGCCCTCTCGATTTCATCTGAAACATGCCCGGCAATTGAGCCAGGTTCGGGACCGGCAATATTAAGGAGATACACGTCATGTTGACCCGCTCCAAAAGAGTCTGTGCCGCCCGCTATTAGATATGAGCCGTTGGCAGCCTGAACAACCGAATTTCCAGCATCAAATCCCCCACCGCCATATGTTCTGGTCCACAATGTATCGCCATTGGTATCCAGTTTCAGCAAATAAACATCGGTATCGCGCGACAATCCATAGGAGCCGGCGGCAACATAGTTGCCCGCGAAAGTCTGGCATATTGAGTACGCCTCATCCGGAAAGCCTCCGCCGTATATTCTGGTCCAGAGGGTATCACCAGTTGAATTCGTTTTGATGAAGTATGTCTGCAGATCGCCGGGCGTCCAGGATTCGGCGTTTCCGGATATTATATAGCCGCCGTCAGAAGTAGCTTTGACAGAATAGCCTGTTTCAATCAGAGAATCGCCGTAGGTGTGTCCCCACAAAGAATCCCCGTTGGCATCGGCCTTTATGAGATAAGCATCGTAGTCTGGGCAGCTTCCCGTCAGACCCGTAATGACATATCCGCCATCCGATGTCAACTCCACGTCATAACCTTCCTGATGATCGGGTCCGCCGTACACTTGCGTCCAGAGCGAGTCTCCATTGGAATCCAGCCTTATCAGGCAGGCATCATAATCATCGAAATTGGGACCGCCGGTTTTACCGACAATTACATAACCGCTATCGGGCATCTCTTCAACATCGTAAGCATAAGCATAAAGTTCACCGCCGGATTTCCAGGTCCAGATCGTATCACCGACGGCATCGGTCCTGACGACGTAAATGTTGTAGTACAAAAATGTATCAATAAACGAAACCCACCCGGCCATTATGAATCCGCCGTCATAGGTTTGCTTTACCGACTCCGCGTGTTCGCTTTCGTCGGTGCCGTAAGTACGAGTCCATACCGTATCACCGTTGGGATCGATTTTGATCAGCCAAAAATCGGCCGTATCATAACCGCCGGTATAGCCGGCGACTGCGAAACCGCCATCGGACGTCTGCACTACCGAATAGGCCATCTGGTTCGCGGTGTCACCATAAACCCTGGTCCAGAGCGTGTCCCCCTCGTTTTGCGCCAGACCATAGCTGGAAAAAACAAACAGCGTTAAGCCCGTAAAGATAATTATCTTAAGCATTGTCTTTTCCAGAAATCTAATTCCCATATTCCAGATCCTTTTTTAATATTTTAAACAACTTCGAGCGGAATAAAATTCCCGATTTCCTTTTAAGAAATTAATAATCATTTAAACATCAAGAGCGAATTCGCATCATAAAATTTCGGACGTTCTTTCGCGTTTTTCCCAAAACACGGGCGGCCATTTGTTTCAAAGCTGAGGGCTACTTACATTAATATGTTTTTTACATCACCTCCCTAAATCAACCGTTCCAGGATTTGATAATCTTCCGCTTTTCCCCACATTACATCGAATAATATTCTTAAGCCGTTTGCCAAAGCCCGGTGCTCTATAATCTGGGTGGTCAATGACAACTCCTTCGAGACAGGATCCTCCAGAGCGAGCAAAACAGTCTTCTTGTCAAAGATAGCCATCTTCATGGGCAATTTATCAATAACGCGGGCTTCTTCTCCCTCCCCTATTCCCCACTTTATGAAATTATAAAGCCATTTATTCCTTTCATCGCTTTCCAGCATTTCGTAAATACATCTTAATCGGACTTTTCTCTTTATAACATTTAAAACCTGCTCACCCTGCTCCCGGGCCTGTTCGGCCGTGCTGTCGAACGGGGGTTTGGTGAATACCAGTATCTCCTCTCTGGCTTTGTCAACAAGCTGCAGGTATCTTTCCTTGATCATTTCGGAATTTTTGATAATCTCGATATAATTTAAAGAATCTTTCTTGTTTCTGCCCTCGGCATATAAAGGCATCAGTTTTTCCAGTATATCATCGCCCTCTTTTTTAATTGAATCAAGATTCCGAGTTTTCTGACTGATTTCGTTATTTAAAACCTCAAGGGAGCTTTCGAATTTCTTTTTCAGGATAATGGGATTGACCGCGCTATATTTGTTCACCTTATCCGGAAAAGATCGGCAAAGCGCCTTATTAACCAAGCCTTCTAATATCTCGTAAACTTTGGCCCTGGGGACTCCGGCGGATTTCGCCACTTCAACCGCGGATAGCCTGGATTGCCCCAGAAGCGATAGGTAACACTTTGATTCATAATGAGTTAAACCGAATTTCTTGAGTTCTTTGGGATCGATCTCTTTTGCCATAGCAATCCTGCAATACGGTTACTACTATTCTTAAAAATAGTAGTAGTAGTTACACTATCTCCAATATAAATATAATATCTTGGCTGTCAAGGTAAAATTTAACTTTTTTTCGAAGATATCTGATGAAGGTCGGTGGGGAAACTCATGCGATCCGACCGCGGGCTATTCCATTAACGTAACTAAAGTTAACATAGCAAGTTAAAGGCAACGGCATCGGTAATCAATCAGAGTATATACCTAAGCAAATGTTGTTTTAAGGCTTTGTTTTATAAACCCGGATTCATCCCCTGCTATGCTCTGTCCGCCGTATTATCTCATCCTGGAGATCGGCGCTGAAACCGCGATTGCCCCCAGGGGCGGGCAGTCGGCGCAGGGAATCGGCGCGTCGCCGCCCTTTAAGTACGCGACTCCGTAGGTTATATCCAATCCGTTGTAGCTGCAGCTGCCGTTGACATCGCCGCAATAGTGCCAATCGGGGCATAACAGGCAGGTATCGCACATGGGCGGGTTGCCGCCTTTTAGAAATGCCACGCCGTAGGTGATATCCAGACCGTTATAGCTATCGCTGCCATTGACATCGCCGACCACGTAGTCGCAGGCGGCCGATACCAGCTGTACATCCAAAACAGTTGTATCTCCTGGTGTTAACGATACGCCTGTGCAGGTGGTATCACCATAATCATTATGGGAGAAAAGAACATCATACGATCCCGCGGTGAGTTCGCATTCATAATAGCCGTTCTCATCGGTGTACATGGAATCAACTGCTTCCAGAAGCAATCCGTCTACAGGCTTATTACCCAGGATAATTTTGGTGCTGCTCTCTGAACGATTATCATCGATTCCCGCCAGGGAGATAGCCGCTGTATTTATCTCCACATAGACGCTTTCGATCGGCTGGCTCCCTTCGTCAGTTACGGTTCCCGATAGCAATCCCGGCAGCTCCTCCATTATGACATCCAGAATTGTCGTATCTTCGGCTGTGACCTGTATACCGGTCACAACGGTATCCCGGTAATCGGGATGAGAAAATGATATGTCGTAGACGCCAAGATCGAGTCCCTCAAGCGAATAAAATCCATCCAGGTCCGTAGTGTCATCGGCGGACGTGCTTACCGCTAATACATAAACATCCTGTATGGGAGCTGTTTCTTCGTCGGTCACAGTCCCTGCAATCGCGCCGTAAGGATTGATATTAAAGAAGATCGACATATCATTTGACCATGCATTGACGGTCGCCAGGTCAAGATCGGCGTCGCCGTCGAGATCGGCCGCGAAAACCGAATTACAGTGATTCCCCGAGTAGTAATTAACAAAAGACCCAAAAGTCCCGGCTCCGTCGTTAAAAAGCACCGATATATTGTCTCCGCTCCAATTCGCGGTCAACAAGTCGAGAAGCCCATCGCCATTAAGTTCGGCAGAAAAGATATACAGCGGACCGGAACCGCTGGAATAGTTAACGGGTGAGGCAAAAGTACCGTTACCGCTATTCATGAGAACCGAAACATTATTAGTATAATTATTTGCCGTGGCGAGATCGATATCGCCATCACCGTCATAATCCCCGCAGAAGACGGCCCAGACTTCGGGACTCACATTATAAGTAACCTGCGCCGCGAAGGTTCCATCCCCGTTATTCATTAAAACTGATATGGTCTGACTATAGTTCGCCGAAGTCAGGTCGAGGTCGCCGTCGTTATCTAAATCCGCCGCGCGAATAATGCGCGGGGAACTGGCCGGGTAAGGAACCTGGGCCGCGAACGTTCCATCACCATTATTTATCAGGATCGATATGTAACTTACATAGGGATTGGATACCGCCAGATCGATATGACCGTCCCCGTCAAGATCGGCGGCACATACTCCAAAGGCACCATCACCGGTGGGATATGGCACAGCCGGGCCGAAGGTGCTGTCCCCGTTGTTAATAAGGACATAGACGTTGTCGTTATTCGAACTGGGGTTGATAATATCAATCAAACCGTCGCGGTTGAGATCGGCCGCAGACAAGGACCAGGCACCCGTACCTGCTGGAAATACGAGTTCGTTCGCGAAAGTTCCATCCCCGTTGTTCAATAAAACCAATACGCCGTAATTATAAGAGGCAGAAGCTATATCGATATCGCCGTCGTTATCAAAATCGGCCCCGAAGATCGGATGGGGGCTGGCACTTATCGCGTAGGTCGAATCAAGAATGAATATTCCGGGGCTATTCTCGCTTACCGTAACCGTAAAACACCAGATATAGCTACTGTCCAGCGGTATCCCCTGCGAGGATGTAATACCGGTTGTCAGCACGACCGTTACAACCTCGCCTTCTTCAAAATCGCTCGAAGGATTAAATGTGGCTGTTTTTGAGGGAATATCATAACTGAAGGATCCCGAACTCAATCCCGTGGATCTGGCGTTTACAATAAAAGTGGAATCGTTGATTGTGGTTGAGTCCATATCTATATCGAAAGTTACGGAAATATCGGTGGCAACCGAAACATTAAGTTCATTTTGAGTCGGCGCTGTGGCAACAATTTGTGGAATAGGCTGGTTCAGCAGGATTAAAATGGCGTTGGAAGCGCCGTTAACAACTGACAGATCCAGATCGCCGTCGCCGTCGAGATCCGAGGCGAATATCGCGTTGGAAGCGTTACCGGCGGGATTGGTGTAGTACGGGGCGAATGTACCGTCGCCATTGTTCAGCAGCACCGATATGCTGTCCGATAAGTTATTTGACGTTATAAGGTCGTTGTCGCCATCGCCGTCATAATCACCGGCGAAAACCGCACTGGGACCGTCACCGACAGTATAACCGATATACGATCCGAAAGTGCCGTTACCATTGTTCAAAAGGACACAGACCTTATCCGTAGCATATGTATTTATGGCCAGATCGTTGTCGCCGTCACTATCAAAATCGGAGGCGAAGATAACGCCGGGCCCGGAAGCCACGGCATAATCGACTTTCGTGGCGAAAGTACCGTTTCCGTTGTTCAGAAGAACGGAAATATCAGTTTCGTTCCCATTCCCTACCGCCAGATCCAAATCACCGTCGTTATCCAGATCGGAGGCGAAGCCTTGGCGAGGTCTGTCGCCCACGCCGTAGTCGGAACGCGCGCCGAAAGTGCCGTCTCCGTTGTTCAGCAATACAGAGACATCGTCATCATTCAAATTAACCGATATCAGATCGAGGTAGCCATCGCCGTCAAGGTCGGCCGCGAAGACGGAATTGGGCCAGGCGCTCCAACCCAGAACATAGGAAACCGGCGGAGCGAAAGTGCCGTTGCCGTTATTCATGAGTACGGAAATAGACCAGCTATCGACGATAGCTGCCGCCAGGTCCACGTCGCCATCGTTGTCAAAATCGCCCCCATATACATAATGAGGTAAATTCCCTACAGCATAAGCGACCGGAGCGGCGAAGGAGCCGTCGCCGTTATTTAGCAGAACCGAAACGCTGTTGTAATTATATTGAGAGGTGGCCAGATCGAGATCACCGTCACCGTCAAAATCGGAAGAGAATACGGGACCGGGACCATTGACGGCGCAAGAATCGTAAAGGATAAAATTACCCGGACCATCATCGACCGCCGCGGTAAATGACCATACATAGGGGGCCGCAAGCCGCGCTCCGGCCGATGATTCCACACCGTCGGTAAGAACAACCGTTACGATTTCCCCCTCCTCGAAATCTTCTGCCGGATTGAATGTTGCCGTTTTTGCGGGAGAGTCATAAGTTATCGTTCCATAATGCAGGCCTGTAACCATGCCGGTCACAATAAATGTAGAATCATTAATAGTGGCCGGGTCCATTTCTATATCGAAAGTCACCGATATGTTAGCTGACACTGAGACGTTAAGCTCGTTTTGCGCCGGAGAGATGGATATAATTTGGGGCGGAACCATCATTATAACATCCAGATCGGTGGTTTCGTTGTAGATAACCTCAACCCCGGTTACAACCGTATCACGGTAATCAATATGGGAAAACGATATGTCATAAAACCCTGCATCAAGGCTGTCGAGAGTGTATTCGCCGTTAATATCCGTGAAATCCTCGACGGTAGTCCCGAGAGCGATTACATGCACGCCCTCAATCGGATTCATCGCATCGTCGGTTACCGTGCCGGAAATCGACCCCGGTTGACCGATATACAACAGGACTGAAACGTTGTCTGAACCTTTGTTTGCCACGGCCACATCAAAATCGCCGTCACTATCAAAATCGGCCGCATATACTGAAGTGGCGTCGGTACCGGTGCTGTAATTAAGCGCCGTCTGAAAAGTCCCATCCCCGTTATTCATAAGAAGCCCGATATTGTCTGAATCAGAATTCGCTGTTACCAGATCCTTATCGCCATCATCATCAAAATCCGCACAGAAAACGGAACTCTCGCCAGCCCCGCCGTTGTAGTTGACTGCGGCCTGGAAAGTACCATTACCGTTATTTATAAAAATGGAAATGTTGCTGCCATTTGCCACCGCCAGGTCATTGTCGTTATCATTGTCAAGATCGGCTGCAAAAACCGATAGTGGGTGGGGAGCCCCGGAGGGGTAATTGACCGCCGCTTGGAATGTTCCATTTCCATTGTTGCGCAAAACCGAGATGTTGCCGGCCCCCCTATTTCCTACCGCCAGATCAAAATCGTTGTCGCCGTCAAGATCGGCCGCGAAAACCGACCATGGATCGTCGCCTACCCCATAGCTACCGATCCACTGAAAAATCCCGGTGCCAAGATTACGCAATATCGAGACGTTATCGGAAAGGGAGTTCGTTACTGCCAGATCAACGTCGCCGTCGCCGTCAAGATCGGCCCCGTAAACAGCATCCTCGCCCGTGCCGCCGTTGAAATTACCACCTCCCACGAAAGTCCCGTTGCCATTGTTCAGGAGAATAGATACGTTATCGAGATTCGCCACCGCCAGGTCAAAGTCACCATCGGCGTCAAGGCGGGCCGAGAAAACAGAATATGGCGCGCCCCCGGCTCCGTAGTTGACCGCCCCCTGGAAAGTCCCGTTGCCGTTATTGAGTAATATCGAGACGTTACTGGTATACCAGTTCGCCACCGCCAGGTCGAAATCACCGTCGCCGTTAAAATCGGCCGAAAAAACAGAACTGGGACGCTCGCCAACTCCATAATTGACCGCGGGAGCAAACAATGGGCCCTGGGCTCTCCCAAGACCGGCCAAATTCAAAAATACTACTGCCATAACCACAGCCAATAATCCTGTTCTCATCTCATTCTCTTGGTTGTTATTGTAGAAACGATATTTTTGTAGAAAAATCAGAACTGTCGATAAAAGTAAACAACACTGGCGCCACTATTGCAGCCAATAGCCCTTGCTTCATGCCATCCTCCCAACACTGTCTGAAAAGTGAGATTTATTTTATATTGATTCTACGGAGTTGCCCTAGAGCTGCAAAACTCAAACCAAGAAAAAATCCGCTCATGGCATTGTCAAGGATTTTTTATGGATATGTAAAGCGATGTTTACGCCTATATAATAGTATTATTTGCACTCCGGTAGGCGCTTTTACTCAACTCAAACTATGCTCGGTCCGCCTTAATATTTTTCAAAATATAATCTTATGTAATGGGTAATTCCGGTAATATCGGTTTCG
This sequence comes from uncultured bacterium, assembly GCA_965602185.1. Taxonomy (GTDB): domain Bacteria; phylum Zixibacteria; class MSB-5A5; order UBA10806; family UBA10806. The sequence continues at coordinate 4,454 of CBFCYP010000038.1, read as the reverse complement.
TCATACCGACAGAGCAAAAGATTCTTATCCCGCTGTCTTATTTTTCGGGGGAAGATCAGCTTTGCTATCAATCAATACGTGAAGGCAATAGGGATCACCCGCGGGAACTGATTTCTCAATACTGTAATCCAACTCTGGATTCAGACCTCGCACGAGGGCTCGTTCCATGGAGGTATGAGCCTCGCAGATTTTAGCATCTTCGAAAGGATATGGGCAGCGCGGGACCATGATCGCAACGCGCCTGTCATTGAACTCTGTTACTTCCCCTTCTGAACGCATATTGTTGAATACCTTGATCAAATATAAACCGACCGCCTTAATATCCATATAATTGCCGCCCTTTAAGACCTTTCGAGCGACCTCGCTTCCATAATCTCTGCTGACCTCCCGGATAAGCTCCAATCCCTCTTCCCCGTAACGGCCATATATAGCCTCATACAGCCCCTTGATACGGGTCAGCAAGCCGCGCAGCACACCGCGATATTTTACATCGAGCGGTATTTCGTCAATTTTTACATCAGGCGGGAGTTTTATCATATTCTCCTCGTGTTTCGATCACCCAAACAAATTCACAATCGTCAAAATCAAAACTAAAAAACATATTCCACTCAGGCAAGTCATTTAACGGAAATACGTAAATATGATTCCTATTATTTTTAAGTCGAATTATTATCAAAATTGAACCTTGATAATCACCTATATGAAAAATATATTGCAGGTAACGATTATTGAAACGGAGGACATTCTAATTGTCCTTTAGAACGAAGGCCGGAGCAGATGTTATGACGCATCAAATTATAAGTTGCCTGATCGATGAGGCAATCGAGTCCACCGTGAACGACTTCGCGATATATCGTCACACCGTCTATGTGGACAGCGCTAACGTGGGGCTGGCGTCCACCGCCAACGCGGATCCCTGCGCCGAGATCGCCAACATCGGCAGGATGCATGAAATGACCACCAAGGAACTCACCGCATTGATGCATTCAAATGAGATTATCGAAGCGGCCATCGGACTCGCTGCCATTAACGCATCCCTCAATCTCACTAAATTGAAAAGCAGGTTGGTTCACGCAAATGCCATTAAAATCCTGCGGGAAAGAGGCGAGGGCAAAAATGTTTCGATAATCGGGCATTTTCCTTTTGTCGAAGGATTGATCAAAAACAAAACCTGTAAAAACATCTGGGTATTCGAACTGAATCCGAAAGACCCCGATGACTTATCGTCGGATCTCATCCCCAAATATATCCCGCAATCGGATATCGTTCTAATAAGCGGAACCACGTTAATAAATCATTCATTCGGGGATATCGTTGGATTATGTAAGGACAGCTACAATATCCTTCTCGGCCCCAGCACGCCTTTGACTCCATTGTTGTTTGATTTCGGGATAGATGCGGTTTGCGGGGTAATTGTCGCTGATAAAGAAAAAGCAAAGCTGAGCTTCGCGCAGGGAGCAAGATACCGGGAGGCCGCGGGACTGGAATTTGTTTGCCTTACGAAATGATGCGACTGTGATTTACTGATATGTATTAGACTCACGTCCATTCAGCCAAAAAATGTTAAAATTATGCGCTTACCCTTCTGGCAAACAATAAAAGATAATTTGCAGAGACTATACACTCCTGAGCTGGATTGGATTCAAATCGAGGTCAGTTCTCATTGCGATGCTTCCTGTATCTATTGCCCTCATGCCGTATTTCATCATATGTGGCTGAACAGACACCTGCCGCTAACCATATTCCGTAAATTACTACCGGCGTTATCCGAGGTTAAGCTGGTATATCTTCAGGGGTGGGGCGAACCGTTCCAAAATCCCGATTTCTTCAAAATGGTGAAGCTGGCTAAGGATGCAGGATGTATGGTGGGAACATCAACCAACGGCATGCTGCTTGACGGTAAGACGATAAGGCAGATTATCGAAGAAGATATGGATATTATCGCCTTTTCCCTGGCCGGAATAGATGAGAACAACGACTTGATCCGTAGAGGGACAGAATTTACGACCGTCATGGAGGCTATAAGATCTATCAATCAGGAAAAAGCAAAAGCGGGAACCACATTGCCGTCGATAAACATAGCTTACATGCTTTTTCGCTCAAGAATTCAGGATCTATCGAGATTGCCGGCGATCTTCAGCGGGTCGGGAATAAACCAGATTGTGATAAGCACGCTTGATTTTATTCCCGATAGTGAATTTGTAAATGAAGCTATTCTTCCGGATAACGACGCCGAGTACGAGAGATTGCGAGTCCGTCTGGATATGACCGTTGCCGAGGGGCGGGAACTTGGTCTGGATATCCACTATAATCTCTTTAATCCTTCAAAACGTCGTAAGGTATGCACCGAGAATGTTCAGAATTCGCTTTTCGTCTCCTCAGATGGCGCGATATCGCCCTGCGTTTTCACAAACATACCGATCGCCGAATCAACGGTGCCGGACAAAAACGCCTTTTCGTCTTACCACCGTTTAACTTTCGGAAATATCGACGAGCATACGCTGCCCCACATATGGAATCAAAAAGCCTATAGGCTCTTCAGAAATTCCTTTAATACCGAACGGCTTACTAAGACCTGTCTTGAATGCCCGAAATTATTCATCGCTTAGAGCAAAAATCGAAAAAGAAGATCCAAATTGAGAGATGTTTACAGATATGGCTTTTTCTGCTATATTACAATTGAGCAGGGATGTGTTGAAGGGAAAGCCGACAAAAGAAGGATTTTTCTATGGGCTTACGTGATGGATAAAACAATTTCAAGATGGATCGATCATATTACAGGAGCGGGGCCCTTAAGATTTTTTTTCCAGAATCCGGGTAAAATTCTTCGGGATTATGTCAAACCGGGTATGGTCGTTCTGGATATAGGCTGCGGAGCGGGATTTTTCAGTTTCGGAATGGCTAAGATGGTCGGTCCGGATGGAAAAGTCGTTTGTATCGATCTTAAGACCGAAGCCATTGAAAACCTGAAAGCGCGGACCATAAAAGCTGGTTTATCGGGAAGGATTGATGCCCGTGTTTGTAACGATCATAACCTGGGAATTGACGATTTGAGCGGTCAGATCGATTTCGCGCTGGCCTTTTATGTAGTCCACCATGCGGCCGATATTTCGGGGCTTATGACGCGTGTAAACAACGCTCTGAAATCCGATGGGAAGTTTTTAATCGTTGAACCGAGACATCACGCGTCATCCGAATATTGCGGGACTGTCAGATCCAGAGCGCAACAGGCGGGGTTTTCCATAACCGGCTATCCAAAACTGATACGAAACTGGTCAATTTTATTAATAAAAAAATAAAAGGAGAAAGAAATGTCAAGAATCGCGATACTCTACTGTAAACGGATTCAGGATCATTCATGCATCGCCTGCGCGAAATGTTTCAAAGGGATGGACGAGAAAAACGCGGAGTTTGCCAAACACGATGAAATAGAGCTGGTGGCCATGACCGATTGCGGAGACTGCCCCGGTCTTGTAGTTCCGAGAGTGAAACTTTTAAATGAAATCACAACCGGTCTGGAAAGACCCATAGAGACTCTTCATCTCGGGACCTGCATCAAGCTGGCCATGGAAACGGCGGATTGCCCCATAGATTACGATGATCTTAAGATTACCCTGGAAAAGAAATTCGGCATAGAGGTGGTGCTGGGGACTCATTCTTACTAACTCCCATAATCTTCCCAATATTGACCTGAAAATGTTTTCATGGGTAAAAATTAATGAAAACGCTTCATACATACGGGCGATATTTATTTACCAGAATCTGTATATTTTTATATCAAGAAACAATAAAGGGAGGACGTAGATCCTCCCTTTATTCCAGAAGTTATTTTTAATGCTATTTTAGTCCATCATAAAATATTCATCGCAGCTGCCGGGACCGATCTCCCCGCTGTTGTAATCCTCGAGCATGTCCTTCCAGCCGTTTACCATCTGGCGGTCGTCCTGACCCAGATCGTCCCAGCTCTCCCAGTCGTGGTCGCCGAGAAAAGCGTCGGCGTCGGTAACGGTATCCGCGATATCCTCATCGTCCGCGCCGTTGGCGATATTCAGCTTGGCCGCCAGAAGATGAGCGTAAAGCCTGGTTATGCCGTTGGACGGGTGACCGTATTCATGCTGCTGCAGTATATCATACGCCATTTGAGCGGTCGTGACCGCTAAGCTCAACGAGTCGTCTTCATCGCCGAGCCAGATGGGCAGCAAATCCGTAACCAGATCCGGCTGGGGACCGAACCCGGTATGATTTTTCCAGAAACCTTTGCCCCAGGTACATCCGCCGGTGGTATCCTCATACATACCGGCATCGAGCGTCATATCCGATTGATCTTCGGCCAGGGTAAAGCAATCCGTGGTTCCGGAATCAGGATCGACGTCGCTGTCGAGCTCGTCGTCTCCGCCCTGGTCCATCAACGTGAAAACATAGCCGTCAGGCAATTCAAATCCGAGATAATAATC
>CBFCYP010000037.1:0-22148 GCA_965602185.1 uncultured bacterium | reverse complement strand
CGCCCGAAAACAATAGAATCAGGATAAAAAACGCGAAGCTGTTGAACAAATAACCTTTGGTCATCCTCTCTCCTTTCTTAATTTTCAGTATCTTGATTATAAACCCTTACCTGCGCCGAAACTTCAATGTTTGAAAAACCTGCCCGCTGCCGCCCAATATCGATAATAGTTGAGCCAACCGCACTAAGCTTTAAACCCGCGTCGGATTATCTTTTTAATTTCAACTAAAAACATCCGAATAAAACCCGAAGCAAAAGAAGATAAACCTCTTTGACAATAAATATAATCTATTGGATTTATTTGTCCAGTAAATTCCCAAAAAAACCAAGCGGTATTCGTGAACCCTATAAATTATGGCGTCCGCAAGATCCCGCGTTAACCGGAGTGACCGGAATAATGATAAATATAGGTCTAATTATCATTAGGATTAAAAATCTAACCGATTATTTAAAAATAAACTTGACATTTTTTCCTATATAGCGTTTTTTCGCCCTGATTGGAAATAGTGAAATTAGTCACAAGTAGGTTTTTTTATGGCTGACGATTACGCGATAATAGGAATCTTTCTTTTAATAGGTCTTGGTTTTGTCCTGGTCACCTTCTTTATCGCCAGGCTCCTGCGCCCGCACCGTCCAAGTCCCGTTAAATTGGAAAGTTACGAGTGCGGCGAACATATTATGGGAAGCTCCTGGATTCAGTATAATGTCGGTTATTACATATTCGCCTTGATCTTCGTTATTTTCGATGTCGAGGTGATATTTCTTTTTCCGTGGGCCGTAGCTTTCAAAAAATTAGGCCTATTTGCGTTAATCGAGATGTTCATATTCCTTGCCATACTGATTTTCGGCCTGGTTTACGCCTGGAGAAAAGGAGCTCTCAGATGGGTATAATCGAAAAGGCCCCCGCCTATATTGAAAGAATACCGGGCGGCGGCATCGTGACCACCTCCATGGATTGGATTTTGAACCAGTCAAGAGCCTGCTCTTTATGGTATATGCTCTTTGGGCTGGCCTGCTGCGCCATCGAGATGATGGCCGCCGGGGCGTCGCGTTACGATTTCGACAGGTTCGGCATGATGTTCAGAGCCTCTCCCCGCCAATCCGATCTCATGTTCGTGGCCGGAACGGTTACCCATAAGATGGCCAAACGGGTTAAGATACTTTACGAGCAGATGGCCGAGCCGCGATACGTGCTGGCCATGGGCGGCTGCGCCTGCAACGGCGGACCGTTTTATTATGATAGTTATTCTGTATTGAAAGGCATTGACAAGGTCATTCCGGTAGATGTTTACGTACCCGGATGTCCTCCCCGTCCGGAATCGTTGATGGAAGGGTGCCTGAAACTCCAGCAGAAGATTAAAAAAGAAAAAATGTCGGACTGGGCATCCGACAAAAGACAAGCTTAAGACTGATTTTTAATTAAGCCGGAATGACTAAACAAGAGATCTCCGAAAAATTTAAAAATAAATTCGGTTCCGATCTGGAGGTTATCGAAACGGAACAGCCGGAACCGTATCTCTATATCTCCATATCAAAATATCACCAGCTCTGCGAATTCGCCAAAAATGATCCCGATCTCGATTTCGATTATCTTTTTAACCTTGCCGGAGCGCATTATCCCGAAGAACGATTCGAACTGATACTCTGTCTATCCTCCCACGAAAAAAGGCACAACGCTGTTATTAAAGTTAAACTCGATATAGAAAACCCGGAAACTGAAACCGTATCCGACGTTTGGGGGGCGGCCAACTGGTTCGAAAGAGAAGCGATAGAGCTTTACGGAATAAAATTCAAGAATCACCCCGATCCCAGGCTGCTTTTGCTGGTGGAGGACTGGGATCACGGTTATCCCATGAGAAAGGGCTGGACGGGACCGGACTTCATCCCCATGCCGGAAAGTTAATATGGAACGCGCGACCGGCAGCAAGAAACTACGGGAAGAAGAATTCCTCATTAATATGGGGCCTCAGCACCCCTCCACACACGGTGTACTGAGGTTGGTCTTAAAAATGGAAGGCGAGTTCATTCGTGAACTCACCCCGCATGTCGGCTACCTGCATAGAGCCATAGAAAAAATCGCCGAAAACCGCACCTACAACCAATTCATGCCCTTTACCGACAGAATCGATTATTGCGCTTCCATGCCCTCCAACCTGGCTTTTGCCGTGGCGGTGGAAAAACTGGCCGGAATGGAGATTCCGGAACGGGCGGAATATCTTCGAGTAATAATGGTGGAATTGAATCGAATCGCCTCCCACTTGATCTGGCTGGGTACCATGTCCCTCGACCTGGGCGCGGTAACTCCATTTCTCTACGCTTTCCGAGAAAGGGAATGGATTCTCGACCTGTTCGAGATGACCTGCGGCCAGAGACTGACCTATCATTATATAAGGGTGGGCGGTGTCTCAAAAGATATCCCCCCGCAGTTTGAAAAATCCTGCCGGGATTTCATAAAAGATTTCCGTAAGAAAGTCGATGACTACGAAGCGATTCTGACCGAAAACCCTATTTTCCTCAGTAGAACAAAAGAGGTCGGAATTCTCCCGCTCGATCTCGCCAAAGACCTCGGCGCTTCCGGGCCCACCATTCGCGGTTCCGATTACGAATGGGATATAAGAAAAGTCGAACCGTATTCAGTTTATGATAAATTCGATTTTAAAATACCGACCGGGAAAAACGGCGACGTCTGGGACAGGTATATGGTCAGGATCGAGGAGTTCCGGCAATCCTGCAATATAGTCGAACAGGCCCTTGACGGAATCCCCGAAGGCGATACGGTCCGGGCGAAAATGAAAGCGGTGTTCAGACCGCCCGCCGGCGAGGTCTTCTCCCGTATTGAGGCGCCCCGAGGCGAGATGGGGTATTATATTGTCTCCACCGGAGATAAGAAACCGTATAGGGTAAAGATAAGGACGGCATCGTATAACAATCTGCAGTGCCTCGGTCCCATCTCCCTGAATTTAAAGATAGCCGATCTGGTGGCGATCTTCGGATCGCTCGACGTGATCCTGCCTGAGGTTGACCGCTGATGTTGGAATTTGACGGCTTACTTTTAAACATTTACAATTCGCTGTCTTTATGGTTCGCAGCAATCGGTATCCCGATAATCTGGCTGGATCTTCTGGTTATGGTTTTCGCCGCCGCCGTAATACTGGGCGTTATAGCAATATCGGTCCTTTTTCTGGTGTGGTGGGAGAGGAAAGTCTCGGCGCACATTCAGGATAGGCTGGGTCCCATGCGTACCGGAACCCACGGTGTTTTGCAGACTCTTGCCGACGGAATAAAACTCCTGCAAAAAGAAGATATCGTTCCCAACATGGCAGATAAAAAAGTCTACTTCTGGGCCCCGGTCGTTTGTTTTGTTACCGCATACATGGCCTACATAGTAATTCCGTTCGGCAAAGGCCTCATCGGCCGCGACCTGAATATCGGCATCTTTTACATCGTGGCCATAACATCTTTCACCGTGATATCGATTCTGATGGCGGGATGGGCGTCAAACAACAAATACGCGCTTCTGGGAGGAATGAGGTCGGCCGCCCAGATAGTCTCATATGAAGTCCCTCTAACCTTATCCGTCATAGGCGCCGTCATGCTGGCCGGCTCGTTATCCATGGTCGACATTGTGAAAGCCCAGGGCCCTTATTTCTGGCAGTGGTACTGGCTGCCGCAGATACTCGGGTTTGGTATTTATTTCGTAGCCGCCACAGCAGAGGCCAACCGGACGCCGTTCGATCTTCCGGAGGCAGAGCAGGAATTGGTGGCGGGATTCAATGTCGAATATTCAGGAATGAAGTTCGCCATGTTTTTCCTGGCGGAATTCGCCAACATGTTCACCGTATCGGCCATAGCCACGACTTTGTTTCTCGGCGGATGGCAGCCGCCCTTGCCCGGTTTATCGTTTATCCCCAGCTGGATCTGGTTCTTCGGCAAGACATTGTTCCTGGTATTCGTTTTAATGTGGTTCCGATGGACATATCCGCGCCTGCGGGTCGACCAGTTAATGGGATTCGCCTGGAAATTTCTGCTTCCGCTGGCGTTCGCCAATCTATTTTTAACCGGACTGGGAGTCTATTTCTTCGGATAAAAGTATGGGGATCGTAAAAGACACAATAAACGGCTTCTGGAATCTCATACTGGGGCTTTTTACAACCGGCAAATATCTCCCGAAGAAATCGGTTACGCTGCAGTATCCCGATGAGAGATGGCCCATGCCCGAAAGATCGCGCGGGGTAGTCGTCCTACTTTCGGATCCCGAAACCGGCGAATTGAACTGCAACGCCTGCCAGGTCTGCATGAAACAGTGCCCTATCCATGCTATCGATGTCGAACAGATAAAAGATCCCGAAACCAAGAAAAGGTACCCGGGGAAATTTACCATCGATAATACCATCTGCTGTTTCTGCGGGATTTGCGAGGAGGTCTGTAACTTCGACGCCATTAAGCTGACGGGAAAATATGAATTCTCGGTCTTCAACAAAGAGGAACTCATATATAATAAGGAAAAGCTTCAGGAGCTTGGCCGCGATGTAAAATATACGCCTAAGAAAAAACAAAAACCGGCCGCTGATAATAAGGCCGGGGAAGGCGTTAAAACAGAAAAAATAGAGACAAAAACGGCGGAAGAAAAAACCGAAACCAAACCGGGGGAGGAAAGCTCTTGAGTCTGGTGATCTTCTACATACTCGGGGCCGCGATTCTTATTGCCGCGTTTATGGTGGTTACGCTCCGCAACGTATTTCATTCCGCGCTGTTCCTGGTGGCGACCTTTTTCTTCGTAGCCGGAATATACCTTATGCTAAACGCGGAATTCCTGGCGGCGGTACAGATACTGATCTACGTGGGAGCCGTCACCATTCTGATATTATTTGCCATCATGCTCACGCATAAAATTCAATCGAAATCCATAAGGCAGGTTAATGAACAGGTTTTGCCCGCTATAATTATTGCGGGACTGCTCCTGGCGATATCGGCATTCACAATAGTCCGGACCTTCGGCGACGCACCATCCAAAAGCCCGAACCGCGGTTCCTGGACCGCTACATTTGATACCGATGAATTTCAGAACAATGATGGTTTCCTGGATTGGGCTGCTAAAATCGAGGATGAATCCGGAAATGACTACTATGCATTCGGGAGCTTGACCATCCTCGATGAAAACGCGGAAATCCCCATGGGTAAAAAAGTGAAGACCGAACCCGGAATCGGAAACGGCTATATCGTTTCCTCCAATTCCGGTTTCACAACATCGAACACAGTTTTTCCGCGCGGGCAGAATGTATACTATAAGATATGGAGCGACGAGGTAGACTACAATTCGATCTCCGCGGCTGAACTGTATATTTTCAAAGCGGTTGATCGGCCCGGCGAAGATCCCTGGTCTCTTTTAGGCGCCATTGACGATGATGAAAAAATCGTAATTCAATTCTCCAACAGTAATTCAGAATCCATCGGTCGTCTTTTAATGTCGAAATTTGTTTTGCCCTTTGAGGTGGTTTCGGTGCTTCTGCTGGCCGCGCTGATAGGCGCCATCGTAATAGCGAGGAAGGACGATTAATATGCCGGGTCTTGCTCATTACTTAATTCTGGCCTCCGCTCTGTTCTGCGTGGGGATATTCGGGCTTTTAACCCGGCGTAACGCCGTCGGCGTCTTGATGTCCATAGAATTGATGTTCAATGCCGTCAATATCAATTTTGTGGCCTTTTCGAGATTTCTATCGCCTGACGCCTTATCGGGACAGATTTTCGCAATATTCATTATTACCATTGCGGCGGCGGAAGCCGCGGTAGGGCTGGCAATTGTGATCCTGATTTATCGTAATTTCCGCGGTATCGAGGTCGATAAGATTAACTTTATGAAATGGTGATTTTGTGGTATCTGTGAACTTAAATAACAAGAGTTGGAAACACATCTTCAGGCTGCCGGGAGTGTTTTTATATGCCGGCGAAAGCATGTACTCCAATAATGAATCGGATACGTCCACCGGTATCAAGCTGGCCGCCAAAAAATCGGGAGGGTCGAACTGATGCTGCAATATAGCTGGATAATAGCCGCCCTGCCTCTTTTGGCCTTTGTTCTTATCGTCTTTTTCCTGAACAGGAGCAACAAAATCTCCAGCTATTTTTCTATTGCCATGGTTCTGACTTCATTTGTCCTTTCTTGCGTTGTTCTAATACAGGTTCTGGCTGACCCCACGCCAAAAGAATACTGGGTGGATTGGCTGACTTTCGGCGACTATGGCATGTCCGGTGCCGATCAGATCACACCCGAAATCGAATCAGACCAAATCCATCAAATACCCGAACATCATCCTGATACAATCGAACCCGATTATGAGCATTATGAATCCGAAGACACGCTTGCATCTGAAATTGCCCTTGATTCGGCTATCGAACATCAAGCCGAGGAAATTCAAGATACAGCCATCATTGCCGGGATTCATCACGAAAAGCCATCGGGGCACGATTCCGAACATAATCTCAGATTCAAAGAGCCGCAACGCCACGGCAAGAAAGACTCGTTTGTAATCCCCATAGGGATTTATATAGATCCGCTGACTGCGATCATGCTTATGGTTGTCTCTATCGTGGCGGGCCTGGTTCATATTTACTCACTCGGCTATATGAAGGGCGATCCAAGATTTGCCAGATACTTCGCTTATCTGTCGCTGTTTACTTTCTCCATGCTTGGTCTCGTGCTGGCGGGCACCTACGTTTTGATGTTTGTATTCTGGGAGCTCGTAGGACTGACCTCATACCTGTTGATCGGTTTCTGGTTTGAGAAAAAGATCGCGTCGGACGCCGGGAAAAAGGCCTTCGTCACCACCAAGATCGGCGACCTAGGATTTTTGCTGGGCCTCGCGATTTTAATTTTCGCTGTGGGATCGGCATCACTACCTGAGCTCGATTATATGATCGCCAACGGTCAGATCTCTGAAAATCTCATGCCCCTTGTCGCCATCGCCGGAATTTTAATGTTTTGCGGCGCGGTCGGAAAATCGGCGCAGTTCCCTCTGCATGTCTGGCTCCCGGATGCCATGGAGGGTCCCACTCCCGTTTCCGCGTTGATCCATGCCGCTACCATGGTCGCGGCGGGCGTTTATCTCGCTGCCCGCATGATGGGGATCATCATGATCTCCGAAACCATGATGTATGTTGTTGCCTCTATAGGTGCCTTTACCGCCTTCCTGGCGGCGTCTATAGGATTGGTGCAGAACGATATAAAGCGCGTCCTGGCATATTCTACCATATCTCAACTCGGCTATATGATGATGGCTCTGGGATTGGCCGGATACGCCGCCGGAACATTCCATCTGATGACCCATGCTTTCTTCAAGGCACTGTTATTCCTTGCCGCCGGATCGGTAATACACGCCGTCCACACCAACGATATTCAGTTCATGGGCGGCCTGAGTAAAAAATTGAAGATCACCTCCGCCACCTTCCTGATTGCCAGCCTTTCCATATCTGGGATCTTTCCGCTTTCCGGATTCTGGTCGAAGGACGAGATATTCGCCGTCGCCTTTGATGGCGGGCATTATCCCTTCCTGATCGTCGGTATACTGGTCGCCGGGATGACCGCGTTCTACATGTTCAGGTTATATTTCCTCACCTTTACAGGCGAACCCCGCGATAAACACGCCTATGAACATGCCCACGAATCTCCGAAGAGCATGACTGTTCCGCTTATGATTCTCGCTTTCTTGTCTATATTCGCGGGCTGGGTAGGAATTCCGTGGCTGCATAAAGGATATTCGTCGTTTGTATTTTATGGCGCTGTCCATCACGTCGCTCCCAACTTGATTCTTATGTTAATCTCTCTCGCGGTGGCGTTAAGCGGTATTGGGCTCGCTTACATTATATACGTTAAAAAGACGGTTACCGCCGAGGCCATTGGCAAAGCGTTCAAACCGATATATACATTCCTGTATAACAAATGGTATTTCGACGAGCTCTATATGGCGACGGTAATCAATCCCACATACTGGTTCATGGAATTTCTATTCAAATTTGATCTGCTGGTTATAGATGGGATAGTAAACGGCTTTGGAAAAGTAACACTGTTCACCTCGTGGATTCACGAACGCTTCGATACCTACGTGGTTGACGGCGCGGTTAACGGAGCCGGCCATATGTCCATGTTTTTCGGCAGGCATATTAGAAAAATCCAAACCGGACAATTACAGACCTACGCCTTGTTCGTCTTCCTGGGCGTTGTGGTCTTTATTTTTATAAAGTTAATCTGACAATAAAGGAGGATTAGTTGGAATCCATTACGTTAAATTTCCCCGTACTGACATACATAACGTTTTTTCCATTGATCGGAATCATCGCGATTCTCCTTTTGAAAAAAGAATCGGTAGGAGCGATTAGATGGACGGCGGCGTTTTTCTCCTTTGTTCCCTTTGTCCTGTCTATATACCTGGTATGGTTTTACCTCTCATCCATGGGAACAGGTTTGCTATTCGATATCAACAATCAGACCGCCGGTTTTGTATTCGACTTCGAAAATCCCCTGGTCTGGTTCCCGCAGGTTAACATCTTTTATCACATGGGAGCCGATGGGCTCTCGGTCCCGATGATATTCCTGACAGGTTTGCTTTCTTTTGTTTCTATATTTGTATCGTTCAGCATTAAAGACAGGGTTAAAGAGTACTTTGCCTGGTTTTTACTTCTGGAGGTTGGTATGTTCGGCGTCTTCAGCGCCCTCGATTTCTTCCTCTTCTACATTTTCTGGGAGATAATGCTGGTGCCCATGTATTTCCTGATAGGCGTCTGGGGCGGCCCGAGACGCGAATACGCGGCCATCAAGTTCTTCCTGTATACATTGTTCGGCTCGGTTTTCATGCTGATCGGTATACTGGCCTTATATTTCACCACCGGCAATTTGAACATGCTTGAGCTTATAAGACAGAACGCCATGTACTCCCATCTATTTCAGATGTGGGTGTTCGCGGGATTTTTCATAGCTTTCGCCATCAAGGTTCCAGTCTGGCCTTTCCATACGTGGTTGCCGGACGCCCATGTCGAGGCGCCCACCGCAGTATCGGTTATCCTGGCCGGAATCCTCCTGAAAATGGGAACATACGGTATCCTGCGGGTCTCTTTCCCCATGTTCCCCGAAGCCGCCAAGGCTTATGCGGTACCCATAGCGATTCTCGGTTTGATCGGGATAATCTACGGAGCCCTGGTATCGATGGCGCAGAAGGACCTGAAAAAGCTGGTGGCATACTCATCCGTATCCCACATGGGATACTGCATGCTGGGGATGGCGGCCATTACAACGGTAGGCGTTTCCGGATGTCTGTTCCAGATGTTCAGCCACGGCGTTATCACGGGCGCGCTATTTATTCTGGTCGGCGTTATTTACGAGAGAGCCCATACCCGCGAGATCGCCGCCTTCGGCGGACTGGGAGTAAAACTTCCGGTATTCACTGGCCTATTCGTTCTGTTTGGGATGGCGTCTCTGGGACTTCCGGGTATGAGCGGTTTTGTCTCTGAATTCATGGTTTTTGTCGGTTCATACCAGACGGTCTTTTTCGGAAAATGGATAGTGATCCTGGCCGTTCTCGGAGTCGTTCTGACCGCCGGATATATTCTCAGGATGATCCAGAAGATGTTTCTCGGGCAGTTCAATACCAAGTGGGAGGGTCTGACGGAGATAAACGGCAGAGAGATCTTTACCGTCGCCCCTCTGGCAATTCTGACAATTTTGATCGGCGTTTACCCGAAGGTGTTAAACGTGTTTTTGAAAGATACAGTCGATAACCTTGTAAAGTTGATACTGGGATGATAAATCTAAGTCTGATAATCCCCCAGCTTTTCCTTTTCGGCTGGGCCGTACTGATCCTTATTATTGATTTCTTTAAAAAAGGCGAAAGCCGAAAAGGGCTGGGATACTTCGCCCTGCTCGGCCTGGCCATTACCGCGGTTCTTGTGGTAACCGCTGGATACGGCGACGGTTTCTTCGGAACCTACGTTTCCGATGATTACGGAAAACTGTTCAATATAATCTTCATATTATCCGCCATGCTTACCATCCTGGCTTCAGTCGACTTTGCCGAAATCAGGCTCAAACATAAAGGCGAATATTACGGGCTTCTGCTCTTCGCCGTGGTGGGCATGATGTTCCTTTCCGGCGCGAATGAATTGATCACTCTTTATGTATCTCTGGAACTGGCTACCATTCCGTTATACATATTGGCGGCGTTTTTAAAGAAAGACCTGAAATCGACCGAGGCCGGTCTAAAATACGTGATTATCGGTGGAGCGTCATCAGCCATTTTACTTTTCGGCATCAGCCTTTTATATGGTCTTTCCGGAACGACCTTTCTCGCCGACATTCAGAGTTGGAATTTAACCGCGGCCAAACTGAATCTCGGGCTGGCGCTCTCCATAGTCCTGCTTATCGCCGGTTTCGGATTCAAGCTCGCCGCCGCGCCGTTTCATATGTGGGCGCCGGACGTTTACGAGGGCGCGCCGACCCCTGTTACCGCTTTTCTATCCGTCGCTTCCAAGGCCGCCGGTCTGGTCGCCTTCGTGAGAATCTTCTTCAGCCCGCTCTTAATCGCCCAAACCGACTGGGTGCTGATCCTCGAAATCGTGGCGGTGCTGGCGATGGTTATCGGAAACTTCGTTGCCCTGCTGCAATCCAATATCAAAAGGATGCTGGCTTACTCCTCGATCGCCCAGGTCGGATATGTCCTGGTAGCGCTCTGCGCCGGCAATGGTTATTCGATAATCGGTATGATGATTTTCCTGATGGCTTATCTATTCGCCAATATCGGAGCTTTCATGATCGCCATCGGCTTCTCCAACATGACCGGTTCGGATGAAATCAACGATTACGCCGGTATGATAAGACGCAATCCTCTGGCTTCGGCAATGATGACCATATTCATGCTTTCACTTGTGGGCATCCCCCCCACGGCGGGTTTCCTCGGTAAATACTGGCTTTTTGCCGCCGCCGTCAAAGGACATTTATACTGGCTGGTGGTTGTAGCAGTTCTTATGTCGGTCGTATCCCTTTTCTACTACATAAACGTGGTGCGGATAATGGTCTTCCGTAAGCGCGAGGACGAAACGAAATTATACTACGGTCCCGCCTTGGGATTGGGCATCACGATATCCGGCATAATGGTGATACTCATCTGCGTTTTGCCGGCCACCTTTTATGAATGGGCCTCCAGGGCGGTAAAGGCCTTTTTCCCGGAATTTTAGATTCTATTTCATCCCTCAAATTGCGCTTTTTGCGATATCATTATTATAAATATAAAATATCTGTCGAAAATATGGAACAGGACGAAAAATTCCCGAAGTCTCAGGTATGGGACTTGTGTCATTTTTGCTTGACATCGTTGAGACGCCGTGATTTATAAAAGAGATGAATTTTAAAAGCGAACTTAAAAAAACACTAAAGACCCGGTTCATATCCGGCTTATTGGTAATTGTCCCTCTGTTCATAGCATTCGCAATATTGAAATTCGGGATATTGACAATAGATAATTTTATAAAACCATATCTTGTACGGGTAGCGGGCCAGGAATATGATTTCCCCTTTATCGGGCTTGCCGTCACATTGATGCTCATTATCCTGACGGGAATACTCACCACAAATGTTCTTGGACAGAAGCTTTTGAAAAAATGGGAAAATATCCTCTTGAAAATTCCTTTTTTCAGTGTAATATATTCTGCGGCGAAAAAATTATTGGAAGGTTTCGCCTCGACGGATAACCGGACCTTTGAAAAGGTGGTGATGGTAGAGTTCCCTCGAAAAGGTTTGTACGCTCTGGGCTTTCTGGCCAATAGCATAAAAATTCATTCTGCCGGCGGGGAAAGAATTTTCTGGAGCGTTTTTATCGCCTCCACCCCGACGCCTTTTTCCGGCATCGTCATTCTGGTTCCGGAAGGGGAAGCGACAATCCTGGATATGCCGGTTGACGAGGGCATAAAATATTTCGTTTCCGGAAGCGTGGCGGCCCGGAGTTCGTGGCGGGCCATAGAAAAACATAATATAAAAAAGAAAAGCTCGACCGCGGAGATTTACTCATAGAAACGGAGGAACTTTTAAGCCATGAATTTGGCCCGTTTTTTTAATCCCGATTTAATTGAAATTAACCTGAAAGCCAATACCAAGATCGAGGCGATTGAAAAACTAACCGACCTGTTCTGTAAAAAATACTCCGAAAAAAATAAAGACGAGATCATACAATCCGTTATTGATCGGGAAGACTACGGCTCCACTTCCTTCGGGCGCGGTTTCGCCTTTCCGCACGCCAGGACCGACGCCGTCGATGATCTGTTCATAGTCTTCGGTATATGCAGAGAAGGGATAGAAACCGACGCCCCGGACCATATGCCTCTTAAAGTCATCTGTTTGCTCCTGACCCCCCGCAATATATCGAGGCTTTATCTTCAGACTTTATCCGCGCTGGCGGGCCTGGCTCGAAGACCAGACATCCTGAATATAATATTGAAGGTAGACAGCCCCAAAAACTTAATAAAACTCATAGAGCGCGCCAATATAAGAATTAAAAAAGCCCTCATGGTCTCCGATATTATGTCGGAGAAAACGCCCACCGTCTCGATGGAAGATTCCCTGAAAAAGGTAGCTAACATAATGTTTAAGCACAGGGTTGACGGCGTAGCGGTGGTGGATTCGAATAAAAGACTCGTGGGCGAGGTTTCCGAAAAGGAACTCCTGAAATTCGCCCTGCCGGATTATGAGAGTTTCATAGCCAATATCGCCAACGCCCCCGATCTGGAACCGTTTGAGGATACCTTGAAGCAGGGCGACAGGGTCCTGGTCAAAGACGTAATGAATAAGAATGTCGAAACCGTCTTTAAAGAAACGCAGGTGGTCGAGGCCGCCGCCCTGATGTTGTTCAAAGATATCGATAGGGTCATGGTGGTCGAGAACGATAAGTTTATCGGAATGATTTCCCGCACCGATATAGTCTCGAAGATAATCCGCGGTTAGTATGATAAAAAATATAGAAGAGTTAACCGCAGCATCAGCTAAAGCCTCGGCCTGGCAATCTTTATGGACTTTTCCATCTATGATATTATCCGCCCTGGTTATCGCCTGGGGCGCGGAATCGGCCCAGTTTCTGGTATCTCAAGCCTTCGCCCTTACGATGCTCGCCCTTATCCAGACTCTGCCAGAGTTCGCCGTGGAGGGAGTAATCGCCTGGAACGCCGGCAAGTTCCCCACCATCACCAACATCGGGCTCATGACCGCCAATTTCACCGGCGCCTTAAGACTCCTGGTCGGTCTGGGATGGCCTTTGATCTTTACCACCACGGTCATATTTAACCTGAGAAAAAACAGGAGGTTCAGCGTTACCCGAATAGTGCTGGAGGATGAGCACGCCATAGAGGTAACCGGTCTATTCACAGGTTCGCTTTACGCTTTTATAATCGTGGCCAAAGGTTCGTTAACCGTAATCGACAGCCTGATTCTTTTCACAATATACGGTCTTTACGTCACCGTTCTTTTAAGACTCCCGGCCCGGGATGAGGCCGGGATCAACGAACTCGAACTCGTTCCGAGGTTCATCCTCACCAGAAAAAGAAAAACCAGAAATATCTTAATATGGTTGTGCTTTCTATGCGGAGGCGGGGGAATTATCCTGGTGGCCGACCCGTTTTTGGAATCCGCGTTGGGGCTTTCGTTCGTTCTCGGTGTTCCGGCATTTATGCTCATTCAATGGCTGGCCCCATTTCTCTCGGAATTCCCGGAAAAAATATCGGCCTTCTACTGGGCCAAAAGCGTGGTGAAAGCCCCCATGGCGCTGATGAATATGGTATCATCGGGGATAGCCGAGTTTACGCTGCTCATAGCCGTCATACCCATCATATTCTGTATCGCCCTGGGCCGGATAGAGAGCATCCCCTTCGATTGGATGCACCGCGCGGAAATAATGCTCACCGCCACTCAGGGCATTCTGGGCGTCGTGATCCTGTCCAAGATGAATTTCCGATGGTACGAGGCGGGAGGGCTCTTTATTCTGTGGTTCACTCAAATCTACTTTCAATATCACGCTAGCCAGATAATGCTTCCATTCATAAATGATCCCGCATCCGATAAAATTATCTGGGATATTTTTCATATCAAAATTCTGGAATTTTACAATCTCATCTACTGGGTATGGATAATCCTCGAGCTGGCAATAATTGTGGCGATTTATAAGAAAATACCGCTTCTCGGCTCGCTCAAAATCGCCTGGGCGTCCCGCAAACAAAACAAAAAAACTTGATTTGAAACCGATGCGCCGAATTTTCGGTATAATATTTTGAGATGTGGAAACTTCCTTGCGGGCTTTTATAATAACACTTTAGCTTGACGTTAAAATGCCCGAGGTCTTATTTTTATATTCAGGAGGCTGAAATGAATAATGTTAAGACTGCCATACTGTTCGTGGTTTTAACTTTAATGTTGATATTTATAGGTTATTTGATCGGCGGACAAACCGGCGTCACTTATGCTTTCATCTTCGCCCTGGTGATGAACTTCGGAAGCTACTGGTTTTCCGATAAGATAGTCCTGAAGCTATATCGGGCCAAAAGGATTGAGGAACACGATAATCCCCGTCTTTTCAGCACGGTCAGGAACGCCGTTCAGATGTCCGGTTTACCCATGCCGAAGGTTTACCTGGTTCCGGCCGAAAGCCCCAATGCTTTCGCCACCGGCAGAAATCCGCAAAACGCGGCGGTCGCTGTCACCGAGGGAATACTGAAGTTCCTTAACGATGACGAGCTGTTGGGCGTCATTTCCCATGAACTGGGGCACGTTAAAAACCGGGACATTCTGGTGGGGACGATCGCCGCTACCATCGCGGGGGCTATTACTTATTTGGCCTTTATGGCTCGCTGGATGCCGTTTTTCGGCTCCGACGATGACGAAGGAGGCGGAAACCTGATAGTGATGCTGATTATCGGTATCCTCGCACCCATCGCCGCCGCTTTGGTACAGATGGCCATTTCACGGCAACGCGAATACCTTGCCGACCGTACCGCCGCCGAGATATCTCATAAGCCTCTGGCGCTGGCCGGCGCTCTGAAGAAACTCAGCGAACGGAGCCGGATGATCCCCCTGAAAACCAATCCCGCGTCGGCGCATATGTTTATTGTAAATCCTTTAACCAGAAAAAATTTCGCCTCGCTTTTCTCAACTCATCCACCCATCGAGGAGCGTATCGAAAGGCTGGAGAAATATTACAGGGAGGGTATTTAACCGCCTTAAATGGATCTTAAATTCTGGCTGGAAATAGTAATTATCTTAATCCTGGTATTTGTCTCAGGATTCTTCTCCGCGTCTGAAATAGCGGTTATAGCCGTCAGAAAAAGCCGTATAAAAAAGCTGGCGAAATCCGGGGATTCCAGAGCCGCCTTTGTCGAAAAACTCAAGAACAATCCCGACAATTTTTTCGCTATAGTACAAATAGGTATGACCGTCACTGCGTCCGCGGCCAGCGCTCTCGGCGGCGCTACGGCTATTATAGTCATCAAGCCGTTGATCTCATCGATACCCGTTCCGGCAATTCAGCGGGGAGCCGAATCGATCTCCATCATTATGGTTGTCGTTGTCATATCGTATCTATTCCTGGTGCTCGCGGAACTGGTTCCCAAAGCCCTGGCCATAAGATACTCCGAAAAAATGGCGCTCTGGGTCGGTCCCACCACCTGGTGGTCGCTGAAGACTATAAGGATATTTATTTCTTTTCTTTCCTGGTCGACCAACCTGTGTTTGAGAATAATCGGGATCTCGCCTAAAGACAGAAGAGATTCCGTTATCACCGAGGAGGAGGTCAAAATCATCCTCGCGGAAGGCCTGAAAACCGGCGTCTTTGAGCCGGAAGAACAAAAACTCATTCACTCGGTTTTCGAATTTTCCGATACCCTGGCGAAAAACGCCATGACCCCCCGAACCGAAATCGTCGCGGTTGAGATTGAAGATCAACCCAAAAAAATCCTGGAGATAGCCACCACCGCGGGTTTCTCCCGCCTTCCGGTATTCGAGGAAAACCTGGATCAGATCAAAGGCTTAATTCACGTAAGGGACCTGCTTAATGTTTTTCTTACCGACGGCCTCATCATAACCAGAGATATAATGCGTCCACCCATTTTCGTCCCCGACTCCAAAAAAATCTCCGACATTCTAACGGATATGCAGAAACAGAGGACGCATATGGCTATCGTGCTGGACGATTACGGAGGGACCGCCGGAATAATAACCCTCGAAGATATCTTAGAGGAATTGGTGGGCGAAATTCAGGACGAATACGACGCCGAAGAGGATGATATAGTTATGAAACCGGATGGATCGGCTATCGTCAAAGGCCTGGTCGACGCCGACCTTGTTTGGGAGCAATTCGGCATCGAGCAATTTCCGGAGAGCGAATTCGAATCCATAGCCGGCCTGGTAATCGATAAGCTGGGACGTATTCCGGCCTTAAACGAATCGATAGAAACGGCGGGACTAAAAATTACTATTATGGAAAAATCAGGCCATAAAGTTAACAGATTGCAGGTTGAAAAAATTATTTCGCCTGACAAAAAAAATAAGAAGACTGATAAATAAATATTATTCCAGATTAATTCTTATCTTATTCCATAACATTCAGGATGTTTTTCATCAATTAAAAACCGGCCCCCAGCGATATCCTGTGCACCGTACCAAGATCGACAAAAGACGAATAGGAATAGTCTATGGTGTATTTATCATAAGTATATCCGAATCCGCCGGCAAATCCCGCCATGGTATCGCTGTCGTCACCGGTCCGGTAATCTTTTCCGGTCGACGACCACCCGATCCTTACAAAAAACGGTTCCAACGAGATAAGTTCAGCCCCCAACGCGAAATAAAAATCGTTATCGAACGGTTTCCCGGCTTCCGTGCTGAACAAAAACGGCAGCCCTCTCAATTTATGCGACAGCCCCATGGCGATTTTTGTCGGCAACGGGTCTTTATGCGTCTCGGTCAGGCCTGAAATTTGAGCTCCGAGATTGGTTAACGCCATGCCGAATCTCGTGGAACCATCTTCATCTATTAGATACATAATCCCCAGGTCCAGGGCCAGGCCGTTGGAGCTGTAAGTGTCGATGGTCTCGTAAATAAATTTCCCCGTCGCGCCTGCCGAAAATTTCGGCTTCAACCTTTTCGAATAGGTCATGCCGATCGCGATATCGGAGGCCCCGAAGGTCCCGATCTTATCGCCGTCTATATCCAGCCTGTTAAAGGTGCCGTAGTTCTGATAAGAAACCGATATCCCGGCTATAGACCTTTCGTCCAGCTCCCGGGTATACCCGATAAAACCATACTGGAAATCGAGGAGATAATTTATATAAGTCGCCGTAAATTTGTTCTTGACCGGATCGTCGGTCGGCTTTTCGAGAAGATCGTCGTAGATTTCGTAACTTTCCGCCTTAGCCGTTAGACCGGCGGGATTGTAATATAATGCTGATTCATCATCGGACAGCCCTACAAACGCTCCGCCCAGCGCCTGCGATTTCGCCCCGGTGCCTATCTTTAAAAACGGATACGCGGCGGTTCCGGCGTTGGAATTGGTGCCGAACGCGATGGCGGCGTTAATAAATACGAATAAAATCACTGCCGCCGCGATGTAATTCTGTCTTTTTATAAGCATAACATATCCTCTCTTACCAGCCTTTTACTGTCCTGTTTAATATATCCTCAACCAGTTTGGTAATGGCGTTGTCCTGGCCCGTTTCCTCCGTTTCGGACGCCGATTCGTAGGTGCCCCAGTTCGAAAGGCGTTCCTCCCAGATTATTTTATCGCTTTTACTCTCAACAAATTGAACGTTAACTTCGATCCTTACAATATATTCGCTGACTGTTTCCGATTCATCGTAAGTATAAGCGTTACGATTATAGGAAACAACAGTTCCTCTCAAAATCGAATCCGATCTCCCCTCTGGGACCACGCGTAATGTATTGTCGGTCACGAACGCCTCCGCCAATCCGTCCGTCAGCTTCTCGCTGATGCCGCTTTCCAGAGTCTGGTTCTCGAAAAGTGGAACGGCGACTGACTTAATCCCGCCCAGCGCCGACGGCGAAAAGGTATAAACTCCGCACGAAATTCCAATTAAAAAAACCGCTGATATAAAGACCCCCGCGGAAAACCTCAACGAACCATCTCCCCTTTTTTGAATACCCTCTCGACCATGTTACCGCCGAAATGATACGGTATCTCCCGGTAGTCGCCGGCATCCCATATTACCATATCGGCATATTTTCCCGGCGACAGCGAACCGACCTCGTTTCCCCGGTCAATGGCGAAGGCCGCGTTTATTGTCGATCCTGTTAAAACCTCCGCCGGCGACATCTTATATTTCAGGCATGCCAGCGTCATTATCATCTGCATCGATTCGGTCATCGATGATCCCGGATTGCAGTCCGTCGCCAGGGCAACCGGTAGTCCTTTCTCTATCATTTTACGGGCCGGGGCCTCCTTTTTCAAGCTTAGATAAAACGTGGTCCCCGGCAGAAGCACCGGAATAACACCCGCCTTGTGCATCAGGTGAATCCCCTCGTCTCCCACGCTTACCAGGTGATCGGCACTGATAGCGTCAAATTCCGCCGCCAGCTCCGCCCCACCCGTATTGTAGAACTCGTCGGCGTGAAGCTTGAGTTTCATCCCGAACGCCTGCGCCGTCTGCAGGATCACCCGCGTCTGTTTGGGAGTGAATACCCCCTTCTCGCAGAAAACGTCGCAGAATTCAGCCAGATCTTTCGACGATACTTTCGGAATCATCTCATTGCATACCAGCGCGACATAATCGTCCGGCTTCTTCTTATACTCCGGGGGTATCTCATGTGCTCCCAGAAAGGTCGGCACAAGGTCGACCTCGTGCTCCTCGTTCAGCTCCTTTATCGCCTGAAGCTGCTTGATCTCGTCTTTGGTTGTCAATCCATAGCCCGATTTCGCCTCCACGGTAGTGGTGCCCAGCGTGAGCATCCGGTCCAGTATCTTGCGGCCGTTCTCCTTGAGAACCTTTTTCGACGCTTTCCGCACCGCCGCCACCGTGGCGTTGATCCCCCCGCCCGCCTTGGCGATATCCAGGTACGTTTTCCCCGCGATCCGCATCTCGAACTCCCCGGACCTCTGCCCGGCGAAAACCGGGTGGGTATGCGGGTCGATCAGGCCGGGTGTCACCACCCGTTTTTTGGCGTCGATAACCCTGGCGTTCTTTGTTACTCTAACAGTCTTAAGCACTTTGTTTGTTTCGCCGGCGGCCACTATCCTCGAGCCGTAAACCGCCACCGCGCCGTTTTTGATGATGTTCAGCTCCCCCTGCGCCTTCCCCCCCTTGGGCCCGATCTTTTTGGGATCGTGCAGGGTCACCAGCTGCGACGCGTTTTTAATTATCAATGATGCTGTGAGTGTTTGCATCGGGATTCCTTTTTATTTCGAAAATATTCATCTCAACACCATAAATTTTAAAAGTCTTTCATCTGATCCCATTCTTGCCAGAAAATGATATACTCCCGAACCAGTTTTTTCAAACATTTCATCATATTTCAGGAAAAAAGCGTATTTCCCCTTTAAGAGCATTTGATTAAGCGCAATATCCAATAGCTGTTTATTTCGATCCAGAATCATTAACGTAACCAATACACTATCTTCTGGGACTTCCAAATCGAATCTGTCTATAAATCCTAACGTATTGGCGTCCGGCTTACTTTCTTTTATAATCCCGCTTGTATATAGAGTATCTAAGATTGAATAAAATTCACTTAACTCGCCACCATTGTGCAACATAATTAGGTTTGTATCCGTTGGTTCGTTATATTCCAATTTTGAGTAGTAATCCACGTCAACATAATGTAGTTTGTCATCCATATATTGATATTTTACGTCAGCCTTATCTTTAGGTATTTCCATCTCGGGCTCGATCCTACTCGCCCTCCCCGCGCACCCCAAAGCCAATAATATCGAAATCGATATGAATCCCGCTATTTTCATCCGTCTATCTTTTATACGCGCCACTTAGCCCCCTGCGCCTTCCTCCCCTTTGGGCCCGATCTTTTTAAGATCGTGCATGGTCACCAGTTGCGAGGCGTTTTTAATTATTAATGATGCCGTGATTGTTTGCATCGGGATTCCTTTTTATTGTCAAATATATTTATCTCAAAACTGTGAATTTCAAAAGTCTTTCTTCTGATCCTACTCTCACTAAATAATGATATATTCCGGAGCCAGTTTTATCAAACATTTCATTATATTTCAGGAAAAAAGCATATTTTCCTCCGGAAAGTATTTGATTAAGAGTAATATCAATAAGGCACTTATCCCGATCCAGAATCATTAACGTAACCAATACACTATCATCCGGGATTTCCAGATCGAACCTGTCTAAAAATGGTGATGTATAAGCGTCCGTTTTACTTTCTTTTATTAGGCGGCTTGTATACAGAGTATCTAAGATTGAATAAAATTCATTTAATTCGCCACCGTTGTACAACATAATTATGTTCGTATCTGTTGGTTCGTAATATTCCAATATTGAGTAGTAATCCGAATCAGGGTAATGAAGATTCACGTCCATATACTGATCTCTAACATCATTCTTATCCTCGGGATTATCTGCTTCGCCCCTTACCTTATCCGTCGTCCCCGCGCACCCCAAAGCCAATAATATCGAAATCGATATGAATCCCGCTATTTTCATCCGTCTATCTCTTATACGCGTCACTCAGCCTCTGCGCCGTCAGTCCCGCCTACGGCGGGATTTCCTGACGGTATAACATCATTATCCAAATTCTCCAATAATTCAACCAGATTTTTATCCGCGGAATCGATAAGGTGCTCCGATTCATCGAGATTATAAGTTATTGACAATATATCATTTGCAGTTTGTAAAGTATCGGAAACAGATTTTACAAATTCCATTGATAAATATGATTTAACTATAGCCCTACTCATCGATTTTGGATCTAAATCAATTCTTTCATATAAGACTTTAAATACGTAAGGACATTCCTCTTCCTCAAACCCATCCTCCATTTTCTCTTTGACGTATGAAATGGTCGTATCTTGACTTATTTGGACATTCTTTTCATCTTTAGAAATAAATTGCGTAATTTCTGAATCCGGTTTCGAAATACTAATATCTCCTTCCCCCTTAAATTTCGATCCAAAATAATACTCCATTTTGAAATGCAGGCAGCTTCCGAAAAAAGAGCCGTTCTCAATTAAAATCGATTCGACGTTTCTCATATTAATATCGACTATTCTACCTTCGGCGACCAGCGTATCATTGGCGAAATAATCAATATTTATACTATCTATATTCATCCTAAAATACTCAAAGGTATTCCTTACCTTTAGGGATTCGTTTAGTTTCAGTTTTTCTTTTATCTCTTCAATAGGGGCAGGAAACTCGAATCTATCCTGTTGGCCAAAATTTATAGCCGTCCCAAGAGTTGTCATTTCTATCGCAAGGACAAAACCGATCCCTTGGCCAACAATTAGATCCGAAAAAACATTGCCAAAATACTTTTCTGCAGCCTTGTTTAAGGATGCGGCACAACCTGGTAATAAAAGCGCCACCGTTAATAAAACAACGACTATTCGACTAGTATTTTTCATATCGCTTTCAATAATAGCGCCAACAGCCAATCACTCCCCACCCCGCAACAACGCCAGCCGAAACGGCAGCAGCTCCCCGGTGAAAACGCCCTCTTTCACCGGCGGGTCGTCGGCCATGATCTCTTTGGCTTCGTTCTCGCTGTTTGCCTCTATCACCGCGATACCGAAGCGGGCGTCCTCGGTGCGCCCGGCCAGGATAAGCCGCCCGTCGGCTTCCTGTTTTTGCAGGTACTCGAAATGCCGCTCTATGATCGCCGATTCCTCGGGAGTCGCGTTCTCCGCGAAATCCTCTCTCGGCGGGCGGTACATGATCAGGTAGTGGCTCATTCTATCTCCGTCTCATCGGTAACATACTGTTTGGGGTCAGGAAGGGGTTCCTGACCCCGCTGTTCTATCTTATTCCTCTCTCGACGCGTTTACAAAAAATTACCCCTGCGCCGTCAGCCCCGCCATTGGCGGGGCTTCCTGACGGCTTCACGCCATAATCCAAACATCTCCCTTCCACATCAACCGGAATTAAAACAAAATCCAATCC
>CBFCYP010000036.1:0-22186 GCA_965602185.1 uncultured bacterium | reverse complement strand
TATTCGGAATGGGATTATTTTACGGAATTCAAAGATACTCTGGATCAGACTTTTGTTCACGATGAAGCCTCGTTCTTTACGGTCGATGTTATCAGCCCCGATATCTGGGCCGGCGGCTCGGACGGCGTAATTAGGGGACAGGCCGGCAACTGGGATGTATACCGATCATCCATCGACGCCAATGATCATTTCGCTTATCCGTCCCCCTTTTCGCCCACGCATGTCACCAGGCAGGGCGCGACCATCCATTTCAAACCGTCGGTGGATACATACGCCACTATTAAAATCTACGATATAAATCTCGAACTGGTAAAGATCGTCGCCGACGGCGTGTTTCGACGGGGGGGCATCGAATCCGATGATATCCTCTGGGACGGCGCCAATGGTGACGGCGAACTGGCCGCCAACGGAATCTATTTCTATAGAATCGAACTCGATTCGGGCGAAGACCTCTGGGGAAAGGTGGTGTTGATAAAATGAGAAGAACATTGGCAGTAATCATCATACTTTTATCGGCATCATCGATCGCCCTTTCGGGCGACTACGCGGGATATGCCGGAGCGTTTCTGAGAAACGGTGTGGGTGCGAGGGCTCTCGGTATGGGCGGAGCGTTCACCGCGGTTGCTGAAGGTATCGACGCCGTCTATTATAATCCGGCGGGATTGGGTTTTATCCCCAAAACCATGGCGGGATTCAGCTATAAATCTCTTTCGCTGGACAGGCATCTCGGTCATGTTGCCGTCGCGTTCCCCATCAGAAATGAGGCCGCTATGGCTGCCAGTTGGTTGAATTTCGGAGTATCTGACGTACCCATGAGAGGGCAGTCCCGGCAGATTCTGGGTGAAGTCGGCAACAGCAGCAACGCATTCGAGCTCTCCTTTGGAAAGGCCTTATCAGAGATGTTCTCTTTCGGCGGTAAACTTCGATATATCCAGGAAAAATTCGATGATCTTCAAAGCTTCACCGTCGGTATGGATCTGGGCGCAATCTCCAAGCCGCACAAATTTGTCTCGCTTGCCGCGGTGTTTCAGAATTTAGGCTCGAAACACCAATGGAACGGCGGCGATTACTGGAGCCAGGGCACAACCTATGAGGAACAATTTCCGGTGGTAATGAAGTTCGGGGCCGCGGGTTATTTTGTCGATAATAAGATTATACCCGCCGTTGAAATCGAAACCAGCGATAAAGGGGAACTCAAATTCAGGGCCGGCGCGGAATTATGGTATACGAAGAAAGCCATCCGCCAGGTGGAGGATGAGTACGAGGAAGATATATATATTGAAATCGAGGAGGATGTTCGCGTCGCCGGTTTGCGAATCGGTATGGATAGGGGAAATCCAACTTTCGGTGCGTCGCTGATTCAGGAAATAAAAAATATATCATTAAGCCTCGATTATGCTTATCTTGTGGGACGTGAGGGAACATCGGCCGGGCACCTTTTTACCCTGGGATTTGTTTTTTAGGTTGACGATGATAAAGAAAACTTTAACGCTCCTGCTTCTTCTGTATTCCGTGTCGTCTGCGGAGGTCGGCGGCAGTTCCTTCGAATTTCTGCTTGTGGGATCCGGCTCCAGGGCTTCCGCCATGGGGGAAGCCTTTACCGCCGTCAGCGGTGATGTCGGCGCGCCGTATTTCAATCCCGCTTCCGCGGGGGTTATGAAAGGCAGCGAAATCTCCTTCGCTCATCTCGTTTACCTTGAGGACGCCTCCATAGAGCAATTATCGGCCCTGACGCATTCGGGGAATATGCGCCTCGGTTTGAATATGAGCATCGGGCAGGTCGCCGATTTTGAGCGTCGCGACGATTTTCCCTCGAGCGAACCCCTGGGAACCTTCGATGAACACAATTTCGCTTTCTCGATTTTCTGGGCCTATCCCGTATCTCCTCGATGGTCTATCGGTAATGCCCTCAAATTCGCCTACGAAAAACTCGATTACGGAAGCGCGACCGCCTTCGGTACCGACCTGGGGGTTTTCTATACCTTCGATCCCCGGATCGCTTTTGGGGCAGCCATCAGGAATCTGGGTACCAAACCGAAATTCATCTCCAGATCATACGACCTGCCCAGGGAATTCAGGCTCGGATTCTCCTACCGGGGCGCGCCGGAATCCGCTTTGGACGGCGTCCTGTTCGCCGTCGACTATATCCTGCCTAAATGGGGCAACGGCGATTCCAAACTTAATTTCGGCGGGGAATACAATTACGATAATTTTGTGTTCTTCAGAAGTGGTTACAATCTCGGTTACGATTCCCGGTCCCTCGCCGTTGGGGGCGGCCTGGCATATCGGGTCTACTATATCGACTACGCCTATGTAATTTTCCGGAATAACCTGAGCGATACGCATAGAATTACCATGCGAATAAGGCTGTAAACGCCGTATCGAAACTTTAGCCGATTTTTACAGTTTTTATATTGACGATCATTTTTATTTTTATTGTTTAATGTCAAGAAATGAGCCCGAAAATGACGAAGGAGAATTAAATGCCAAAATATAAGATAGCCTGGATGCCGGGCGACGGCGTCGGCAACGATGTGATGAAAGCCGCTCGAATTGTGCTGGATAAAATAAACCTTGATGCTGAATATATTCATGCCGATATCGGCTGGGAATTCTGGCGCAAAGAAGGCAATCCCCTTCCGGAACGTACTCTGAAAATCATCAAGAATACCGATTGCGCGCTTTTCGGCGCCATAACCTCGAAACCCAAAGAGGAGGCTGAGAACGAACTCGTTCCCAAGCTGCAGGGTAAGGGATTGGTCTATCTCTCGCCCATAGTGAGATTGCGTCAGCAGTTTGATCTTCGTACCAATCTGCGTCCCTGCAAGGCTTATCCCGGCAATCCTCTCAACTACAGGGATAATATCGACATAACCGTCTTCAGGGAGAACACCGAGGACCTCTATTCCGGCGTGGAGTTTTTCCCGCTTCCGGATGACCTTCGTATGTCGCTGGTCAAACACAATAAAAAGATGTCCCGTTTCGACTGGTCTCCCGCCGATAAGACCGCCCTTTCATGCCGCATAATCACCGAAAAGGCCTGCCAGAACATAGTTCGTGACGCTTTCGAATACGCGAAAAAGCATGGCAAGAAAACCGTAACCGTGGTCGAAAAACCGAACGTTATCAGGGAAACCTCCGGCTTGATGGTTCGCACCGCTCGAAAAATCGCCAAAGAATTCCCCGACATTCCCCTCTGGGAGACCAATATCGACGCCATGTGCATGTGGCTGGTGAAAAATCCCCAGGATTATTCCGTCCTGGTGACCTCCAACATGTTCGGCGACATAGTCTCCGATCTCGCCGCCCAGCTGGTAGGTGGGTTGGGATTCGCCTGCTCCGGCAATATCGGCGATGATTACGCCGTCTTCGAGCCGACCCATGGCTCCGCTCCCAAATACGCCGGGCAATACAAGGTCAATCCCACGGCCATGCTTCTGACCGTCAAAATGATGCTTGATTATCTTGGCCAACTTGACATCGCGGCGAAACTTGAAACCGCCATCGCCGACGTTATCAAAGAGGGCAGGGTCCGCACCTATGACATGGGCGGGACCAACACCACCCTGGAGATCGCCGAAGCGGTTGTGGGGCGGTTGTAGAATAAGAATTATATCTGGTAGGCCGGACATTTCTGTCCGGCCGATCTGAATCGTGGTGCCAGGTCACCGCACCCAGCGCTTTTTTCTATGTAGATTGGCATTTTAATGCCGGCATCGGGCTTTAATGGCTGCACTTCAAATAGCCCAAAATAAACAAAATAATCTTGCGGGAACAATATTGTAAAAATCATTGGTATGTTAATTAGTAATAATCAGTTAGAGGCTAAATAGTAGATTTGTCTTGACAAATAAAAACGGAGTTTTAAATTGGTAAATATAAGGCTTCTGATAGTCTGTAGAAAGGGTGATCATTTGCGCAGCATAAATAATAAAAGGAACAATGGTCGATTTCTCTTGACATGTGCCGATAGAACTTGATAGGATTCAAGTTGTAAAGGGCTGTATTGAGAAATGACAAACAAGGAAGGGTATATGTACCAATACTCTGATGGAGCCGAGACCGACTTTTAAAGAGAATGTCAAGATTCTGGCAATAAAAAAGGGAGATTTTTTCTTCCTTTTTTTATTGCATAGAAAATCTATTTTCCATATAATTAGTTATAATTTATAATGCCAATAGGAGGCCGGATGTATAAAATTTATAAGTCAATTGAACGTGGGATCAACGTAGTAAATGCCGTCAGTGCCATAATAGCTGCAATATCGGCGGTGGCTCTGATTATTCAGAATATTTCTTCCTGGCAGGCTTTCATTGCCAAACCAATATATTTTAATTCGTTTCTACTTTCGGCTTCTGTGTTGTTTTTTGCTATTGGAATAAATATCATTTTAAAGTATTTTGCGACACAGGATCAAATTTATGTCGATTTTTCCAAAATTGAAGTTACGATGCTTGATAGCGGGGGAGAAAATTCGACAATTTACAGAGAGAAGTGTTTTAAACCAGTAAAGAAAAATGTACGTAATATATTCGAAGGTACTCCTAAATTTGACGGAAAAGTCAAAAGTATGGAATTACATATATATGAATTAGATAAACTAAATAAATCGGCTAAACGCGTTAATGAGATTCAGGTTGATTTTCCATATAAGGAATTATTCCTAAAGGGAGATTATAATGATGTAGAATATGCTTTTGATACCTCCTTAAAAAAAGGAAAGCCCTACCTATTAACATCAAACTTAGAGTTGCAAAATTCATTCATTAAATCGAAAGAATATTATGGCGCATCAGTTAATTGTATTACTAGAGAAGCTGAAGTTATAATTAAATCACATGAAAACAGACCATTCATACCAGAAAAAGCGAGAGCTATTCAGACAAAAGTGGAAGGATTGTCCTTTAAACAAAATCTGGAAAATTCGCATTTTGAATCCCATCGTGAATTTATAAAGTGCGCTATTAGAAAGCCACGCAAAGGCGATGCTATAAGGATACTATGGGAATGGTAGTTATACAAAAGAGCTCTTAAAAGCATAATAGCGGATAATGCTTTTACAAATAAAATTCCCTAATTCACCTATGCCGTACCCTTTAAGGTATTTATTATTGATTTATATAAAAATCCCTATATGTAAGTTGTAAAAGTCAAAAACTTTCGCCGGGTCTTGCGTCGGATCTCTCGAACCACCGATTCCGGATTCTGGCTTTTCCTGCCTGCCATAAAAACTCCTCTCCTTTTTACGACAAGCTAACCAAAACCGTCTCTTGGTTCAGTTCCACCCTATGTCCAGATTTATCTGACGTCGAACAATTATTTCTTACTAAAAAACATCACGTGCAGGCCCAGCGCCAGCATGCCGAAATCCTCGATAATCCTTATCACCAGGTTCGACTTCACCGCCGTGGAGGTGCTGAAACATCCGCAGGCGACGTTGATTCCTCGAAACGCGGTTATGGCCAGAACAACTGTAAAAAATACCAGCATAAGATTTATGGTCAAAGCCGAGGCCTTTAATCTTATACTGAAAATCAGAAACACACCGGCGATTAATTCAATCCAGGGAATGACGATGGCGGCGAAATTGATCATATTCGGAGGGGTTATACGGTAATGATGAATAATTGTCGCGAATGACAACGGGTCTATGATCTTATCGATACCGGAATAAATGAACAATCCGCCCAGGACTATACGGGAGATAAGCAGAATCTGCTTTTTTTCAAGGAAGGTCTTGACCATTATTCCTCTTCCTCGTCTTCCTGGCTTTCATCTTCATAGTATTCCTCATACTCGCCTTCGTCATCGTAAACTATTTCCTCGATCGGCAAATCGGCGTCGACCCATTTCTGCCAGCCGCCGAAGAAGGTATACGATTTTTCGTATCCCAGGCTTTTCAACTCTCTGGCCGCGAAAAGCGACAACTCGCAATCGAACCCTCCGCAATAGGCGACTATCTCTATCCCCGGATCGAGTTCCGGTTCCACGTATTCCCAGTAATCGTCCCAGAACTCAAACGGCAGGTTGAGAGCCCCGGCGATATGACCCTCGTCGTATTCCGCCTCCTCCCGCGTATCGATAAAAATCGCCTCGCCCTTGAGGAACATGGCATAGGCTTGCTCCAGCGAGATCAGGGAATCGCACAGGGTGGAATTCAAAGAATCGCATGGGGTATAGGAGAGCGGTTTTACCAGCTCGACTTTTTCGCGATTATCGGGCCAGGGGGTATCCATGGCCAGGCCGTTCAGCCCCGTAGCGTTTCGAACGGTGTTGATCAGAAGGGCGAAAATCGCGGCCAATATGACAATTAAAAAAGCGTCTCTTATAATTTTCATGGCTCTAAGATATTGTAGATCAAAGAATTGTCAAGTATCATCTTCGTGTGCGGCTTGATTTTCAGGCTAAGAATTGGCTCCAAAAGTTGCGTTTCCAATTGGCAATGTTGTTGCGATTTAAACGGATGAACCGTCAATTTGGTTCCAGAATTTCTAAATAATCTGAATAACATTCTTGACATCGGCTTACGAGGGGAATATATTTACAAGCTTATAGAGGATTTCCTCTTGAACGGGAGCGATGGGGAAACCAGTTGACCGATTCGAACAAAAACCAAACCGAGCTAATGAAGATACTACCCGTTCAGGAGATAGGTTGCGATAGGGTGTCTGACGTTGGCTTTGTGGGCAATTAGCTCAGTTGGTTAGAGCGTTCGGTTCACATCCGAGAGGTCACTGGTTCGAATCCAGTATTGCCCACCATTTGAAAAGAGAATATGGTCCGAGGTAAACGAAGAAACAAAATATTCGGGTTTATTCCGAATTCTCATAACCTTCCGTTGAAAAACGCCGGTTATGGGGCCGGGTTGGAAAAGATATGGATGCGTCGTATTACGACGCATTTTTTGTTTTATGACGGGAGGTAAAATTGCAGCGTGATTTAGAGTTACTTCTGGATTTACAGGAAATTGACGATGAACTGGGCGAACTGGAACGCTCTAAAATCTACCTGCCGGAAATGATCCAGAAACTGGAGACTGATATCTCCGGCCTGGAAAAGGAAATTGAGGAAAGCAAATCCACTCTTCGGGATAGCCTGAAAGAACAGAAAGCCCTCGAACTTGAAATAGAAACAGATAAACAGCAACTCGAAAATTATCAGCGCCAGATGAGAGTAATTAAAACCAATAAAGAATATGATGCTCTTACCGCGGAGATTGACACTAAAAAACTTGAAATAGCCGAAAAAGAAGAGCGTGTTTTAACCTTGATGTCTACCATCGATGAGTGTCAGGAGAAGGAAAAAGAACTATCGTCCAAACTTGACGAAGTTAAGGAAGGTAACAAGGAACAGCTAAAAAACCTGAATGAACAATCGTTTTCTCTACAGGCAAAAATCGATGACAGGATGGAAAAACGCAACCAGCTGATTAAGAAAATAAAAAGACAGGTGGTTGGTATATATGAACGGGTGAGAAAAGGTAAGGGGGGATTGGTGGTTGTTTCCATCAGGAAAAGGGCCTGTGGCGGTTGTTTCAAGCAGATTCCCCCTCAGAGAATTCAGGAGATCAGAAGAGGAGACAAAATATTTTCCTGTGACAGTTGCGGCAGGATATTGATCTGGGCTGACGAAAACGGCGCGGAATAGTCTTGAATCGATTGTCGAGCTGTATTTTCCCGGCCGCAATCGATTTATTTTAAATAAATTTAAAGGAGATTCAATGGAATCCTTAAAAGAAGCATTAACGTTTGATGATGTTTTATTGATTCCCGCCAAGTCCTCGGTGCTGCCCTCGCAGGTGGATGTTAAAACCAGATTAACCCGGAATATCCTGCTAAATATCCCGGTGGTTTCAGCCGCCATGGATACCGTAACCGAGTCCGCTCTCGCTATCTCCATAGCGAGGCAGGGCGGTATCGGGATCATTCATAAGAATATGCCTATAGCTGATCAGGCATCCGAGGTCGATAAAGTTAAACGTTCAGAATCGGGTATGATTGTCGATCCGGTAACTCTCCCGCCCGACGCTACCGTTCAGCAGGCATGGGAAACCATGGAGAAATTTTCAATCTCCGGAATACCAATTACCAGAAACGAGAAGTTATTGGGAATCCTGACAAATCGTGACCTCAGGTTCCATCGCGACCCCTCCGTGCAGATCGACCAGGTTATGACCAGGGAAAACCTTATTACGGTGCCCGAAGGGACCGATATGGAAGAAGCCAAGGGGCTGCTTCATAAACACCGAATAGAAAAACTCCTGATTGTCGATTCAGGCGGAAATCTGAAGGGTATGATTACCGTTAAGGATATCATGAAAAGGATACAATATCCGAATTCGTCTCAGGATGAAAGGGGGCGGCTCCGGGTGGGCGCGGCGGTCGGCATAACCGGCGATCTCTCGGAGAGAGCGTCCGAACTGGTGAAAAACGGAGTGGATGTTATAGCGGTGGATTCATCCCATGGTCATTCCGAAGGCGTTATTGACGCCATTGAGAAAGTTAGAACCGAATATCCCGAAATCGATATCATCGGGGGAAACGTGGCCACCTATGACGGCGCCGCCGATCTTATCTCCGCCGGCGTTAGTGCTGTAAAGGTCGGTATCGGGCCGGGCTCCATCTGCACAACTCGCGTGATAACCGGGGCGGGTATGCCGCAGATTACCGCAATTGTCGAATGCGCGAAAGCGTGCGAAAAATCGAATATCCCTTTAATCGCCGACGGCGGCATAAAATACTCCGGCGATATTACCAAGGCTATTGCCGCCGGTGCGGATTCGGTAATGATCGGCTCGCTGTTTGCCGGTACCGAGGAATCCCCCGGAGAGACAATCCTCTCGGAAGGAAGATCCTATAAGGTCTACAGGGGCATGGGTTCCATCGAAGCCATGAGACAGGGAAGCGCCGACAGGTATTTCCAGGAAAACGATTCCGGCAAAATGGTCCCTGAAGGCGTGGTGGGAAGAGTCCCTTATAAAGGACCTCTGGCGGATACTATCTATCAGTTCGTGGGAGGCCTGAAGGCCGGCATGGGTATTTCCGGGGCGAAAGATATTCCGACTCTCAAGAAAACCGCGAAATTCGTAAGAATTACTGGGGCCGGATTGCGGGAAAGCCACCCCCATGATGTCAAAATCGTAACCGAGGCCCCGAATTATGGAAGATTGGAATGATATCGGTATTGATGGAACGGCAGATAAAAATTGCGATATCATGTGAAAATTTACACAAAATACTTGACAAATCCATCCAGTAATTTTAGATTGATTTTGAGTATCAGAATCATGATGAGGTTTTTTGGTTCAAATCGAGGAATCAGATGAAAAAAGAGCACAAGATTCTAACTAACTATTTGAAACAGAAGGGATTAAAACAAACATCCCAGCGATTTTTCATACTGGATCGGTTTCTGGCATCCAAACGCCATCTTTCCGCGGATGAACTTCATACCATGGTCCGGGAACAAAATCCCAAAATCGGCTTTTCTACAGTATATAGAACGTTAAGGCTTTTTAGCGAGTGCGGCCTGGCGAGGGAGGTGAATTTCGGGGACGGAAGGGCCCGTTTCGAAAGGGCGATTGATAGAAGCCAGCACGGACACCTGATCTGCACCAATTGCGGAAAAGCCGAGGAATTCACAATAAGCTCAATGGAGAAATCGATTGAAAAGATCGCCTCAAAATACGGTTTCAAGGTCGAAGGTCACCGATTGGAGGTTTACGGTTTATGCAAGAAATGCAGGTAAATTTTTTTGAGCATGTTATGATAATGAATTTCAAAATCATTGAGTGATATGTCTATCACTGATAAAATATTAACCGAAGAGAAAAAACGCACTACGAATACAGCGCCTGTCATTCTTGTGGGTAATCCCAATGTGGGCAAGTCCGCGCTGTTCGGGGCCTTATCCGGGCGGTATGTGGAGGTATCGAATTATCCGGGCACAACTGTCGATTACGCCGCCGGGT
Source organism: uncultured bacterium (assembly GCA_965602185.1). GTDB lineage: Bacteria > Zixibacteria > MSB-5A5 > UBA10806 > UBA10806. The sequence goes on along the minus strand of CBFCYP010000036.1, from coordinate 12,215 downwards.
GGATAAAAGTAAAGGGAGAGAAAGTCAGGCTTTTCGATTCCCCCGGCGCCGATTCTCTTTCGCCGGTTTCGGAGGACGAAATTGTCACCAGGGACCTGCTTCTCTCATACCCGGATTCAACCGTAATCTGTGTTGTCGATTCCAAAAATCTCAAGCGTGGCCTTGTCTTGCTTTCACAACTGGCGGAATTCGGTAGAAAAGTCGTTTTGGCGTTAAATATGGCGGACGAGGCAAAAATATCCGGTATCAATATCGATACCGACAAACTCTCGGAAATCCTCGGTATCCCGGTTGTTTCCACCGTGGCGACTCAAAGACGGGGCATCGAACGTTTAAAAGAAGCATTACAGGTCGCGGCCGTTCCGAATATTCCCGTTAATTACAATGGCGAAATATCAGCCGCGGTAGTTGAGATTGAAGACAAACTCGGGGATATCTATCATAGCGCCAGGGGAATTTCGCTGAGCTTCTTGAGCGGAGATAATGGGCTTCCGTCGAAAGTCGGGAACCAGCTTACGGAACTTGATTTTAATAGAATCAGGCATGTCAAAACGCGCCTCGAATCTGCGACCGCGGAACCGCTGGGATTCGTAATCGCCAAGCGCAGAAATGACTCGATACAGTCGATTATCGATCAAACCGTTGACGCCCAAAAAACCGCCGGCCAGAAGGCTTTTCAGATCATAGGACGGCTCTCTCTTGATCCATATTACGGCATACCGATTCTTATAGCTATTCTGGTCGGAACATATTATTTCGTCGGGGTTTTCGGCGCGCAGACGCTTGTCGGAATTCTGGAGGAAAATCTTTTTGGAGGAATAATAAATCCGTTTATTGAACGGCTCTTCAACCTGGTTCCCATTCAGTTCGTCCGGGACCTATTCGTCGGTGAATATGGCGTTATAACTATGGCGGTTACTTACGCGCTTGCTCTTATACTCCCGATCGTAACCACATTCTTTCTTGTGTTCGGCGTGTTGGAGGATTCGGGATATCTTCCCAGGCTCGCGTTTATGGTCAACAGAATTTTCAAAAAGATAGGCTTGAACGGCCGCGCCGTTTTGCCCATGATTCTCGGATTGGGTTGCGATACCATGGCCGTATTGACCACCAGAATACTGTATTCCAAAAAGGAAAAAATGCTGGTCACTTTCCTTCTGGCCCTGGCAGTGCCCTGTTCCGCTCAGTTGGGTGTAACGCTTGGCATTCTGGCTTCAATCTCGCTGTCGGCGGTGTTAATCTGGTTGACGGTCATAATAGCCGTTATATTCCTGGTCGGGTATCTGGCTTCAAAGGTCATTCCGGGGAGATCATCGGAATTCATTCTCGAAATCCCTCCCTTGAGACTTCCCAGAATCGAGAATATAGTAGTTAAGACCCTGATGAGACTGGAATGGTATCTTAAGGAAGCTGTGCCGCTGTTTATTCTGGGAACCCTGGTTTTGTTCGTGCTGGACAAACTTAAGATCCTCGGCATTATAATGAAATCATTTGGCCCCATATCAACCGGGATTTTAGGATTGCCCGAAAAATCCGCCGAAGCGTTCATAATGGGATTTTTAAGGCGAGACTATGGGGCCGCCGGTTTTAAAAACATGTTCGATAACGGCATTCTCGATCCAGTCGGGACAATAGTCGCCATGACTACCATAACTTTATTTATACCGTGTATCGCAAACTTTTTTATTATTATTAAAGAAAGAGGCTTGAAAACGGCTCTTTTGATGGTATCGTTTATCGTTCCTTTCGCCATAGCCGTCGGCGGTATCCTGAACCTGGTTTTAAGAGGAACTGCGTTATGGTAGCGAAATGCCCCGTTTGCGGTTATCGTTTCGATTCATCCCTGAACCAGGCCTGCAAAGGCTGTCCGGTAGGATCTGATTGTGAAAGGATCTGCTGTCCTAATTGTCATTACGGCTGGATTGAGTCCACATCCCTCGTTAAAAAACTCATGAGTTTATTCAAAAAAGAGAAGGCAGTTGGAAGACCATAAAGATCATTTGAGGGACGAATTCCTGGAGGCCCTTTACAAAGCGGGTGAGGATGGTAATCTTCCTATAGAGGAATCGGCTTTAAACCTTACCAATCCTCTCGAACCTCAGGAAATTGATTCGCTGATTAATAAAGAATTTATAAAGAGCGAAAACGGCAAACTTACCTTGGCCGATAAAGGCAGAGAAATCGCTGAAACGCTTGTTAGAAATCACCGCTTAGCCGAGCGGTTATTTTCGGAGATCCTGGATTTGAGAGGATCGGAACTGAACTCCACCAGCTGTTCCTTTGAACATATACTTGACGCCTCGGTGACCGAATCGGTATGTACTTTCCTGGGACATCCCCCGACATGTCCCCACGGGAAGAGAATTCCACCCGGCAGATGCTGCCGGGCTTCCCGCCGAAAATTAAAACCTATTGTTTTGCCCCTGACGGAGTTGCCGGTTTCCAGTGACGCCAGGATCGCGTTTATTACCACCCCTCATCATCACAGGTTCGGACGGCTCGCTAATTTAGGCCTTGTACCCGGGGGAAATATCACTCTTCTTCAAAAAAAACCCTCATATCTGTTAAGGCTGGGGTCAACCGAAGTCGCCATAGACTCCGATATCGCGGCCGATATTTTCGTCAAGCGGCTGGGGAACGAGGCTCCTTCAACTTAGACGATATCACAAGCGCTATTCCTACAGTCACAAACACGGTGGCGAAAAGCCATTTCAACGTTATTATTTCGCTCAACCAGCCGCCCAGTCCGGCAAAAAGAATCGTCGGAGCTATTAAAGTGTGGACCAGTCCTATATAAAGAGGCCGACCCTTATCCGGAGATATTTCCAGCATATAATTCATATACCCCATATCGATCCCGGCTTCGGCCATCCCCAAAAACAGAAATACGCCGGAAAAAACGTAAGGATCGATTGTGATAAAACATCCCCCGAACGCGATTAAGGGCGACAAAATCCTGAAAAAGCCTGAAAGCAGAATAACGAGCCTGTTGGAAACGCGATTGGAAAGCCATCCCCATAAAAGATTCGAGCCGAGGTAGCCGATCATCTGGGCAGTCAGATATATTCCGGCCATCCATTCCTCCGCGCCCAGAAATTCGATGGCGAATATTACGTAAAACGGCGCCGCCATCAAAGCGGTGTTAAGCCAGGCCCTGGAAAAAATTAATTTCCTCAGGTTTTCGTTATCTTTGAATATTTTCACCGCCGTTTTAAGGTGCATTTTGGGAGGGGCTTTTTCGAGGGGATCGATATTTTCGGGTTCCCTCAACAAGGCGAAGCATAAAAGCCCGAAAAACATCAGACTCCAGGCGATTATGCAGGTATATCCGAAATCGTATGGAAACCGATAGGTTGCAATAATCTTCTTGATGACCAGCCCGCCCATTGCAGCCAGGAGCCCGCCTGAAAACATCCGCCATCCGAAAAAGCTGCCCCGCCGATCTGCCGGTATGGTCTTGCCGACCACCTCCATAAACGCCACTCCCGCAATACCCGAAGAGAGCGAAAAGATTGTAAACCCAACGCCAAAAACAAGTAGAATCACGGGGTAATTATCACTGAAAATGAAGATTGATGCTATGACTGAAGCGAATAGAATTAACCTTATGATGGATAAGCTATTATAAAATCCCAGAGCTTTCTTTTTGTGGGCCAGAAAGGCCGCCGCGAAAAGCTGCGGGAACATCCAGCCAAACCATTCCACATGCGAGATTATGCCTATCAACGTTCTGGATGACGTCAGTTTTGAGATAAAAACAGGCAAAACCGTTGATCCGGCCACAAAGGCCAGGGCCGCCATAAAAAATGTGCCGTTTATAACACCCAAGGTAAAATTGTGCTTGAAGTTTTGTGGTGTTCGAGACATGGCCGTAAAGATATTTGGCCGGGCCGCTTTTAGCAACAGGGATATTATGATTCAGCCACTTGAATATGACACTAAATTGTGTTATTATAGTTTTTTTCGAAAATGCGCTTTAACCTGGTGGATTGGCGATGGCGGTAGGATCGGTTACAAAATTCATATTCGCGGTTGCGGCGGCGTTCGCGGCAGCGATTTCAAACGAATCCGGCTTCCTGATTATTATGCTTGCCGCGGTCCTGACCGCCTTTTTTACCTGGGGAGGAACTCTTAAAGATATCCTGAAAATCGGAAGAATCGCGTTATGGTTTTTCCTGCTGGTATTCCTTTTGCATCTTTTCTCCGGTTCCGACACGGTTTTATTCGAAATCTGGTTTTTAAAGGCGACCATAGACGGCGCGGTGAGCGGCTTATTTTATGGTTTGAAACTAGTCGTTTTTGTCTATTCCGCCTATATAATTTTTTTCAAAGTGGATCCTGTGGAATTGATAAATCCCCTGGAAAGAATCGTGAGATTTGCCGGTCCTCTCGGCCGGTACATTTCGTCTTTTCTTATATCGTTTTCTCTGGCTTTGCGCTTTCTGCCGGATCTTTCCCGGCAGGCTCAAACGACCCTGATGGCGTTCAGATCACGCGGATATGATTTCAGGGGCGGGATTTTAAAAAAAATCAAAATGGCCAACCTGCTTATGATTTCGATATTCGTAAACACGTTTAAAAGAGCCGAATCTGTTTCCACGGCGCTGGAGATAAAGGGATATCCTTTGCGCTTTAAACAGGCTGTTTTTCCGCCCGTAAGGGTCGGCCCGTTTGGGATTTTTGTTTGTGCGGTTTCGTTCTGTATGATTGTCGGGGGGTGGCTTTCGAGGTGAGAAGAAATTTCCTGTTAAAACTCGAGTATTCCGGCACAAATTTCGAAGGCTGGCAGATCCAGACCAGGGGGAGAACCGTCCAGGGAATCCTGAGCGATTGTTTATCGAAATTCACCAAAGGAAAGATAAACCTGATAGGCGCGGGACGTACCGACAGCGGGGCGCATGCCCTGGGGCAATACGCCAATTTTATCGCCTCCGGGCCGCTAAAACCATCCGAAATTAAATATAGACTAAATAAGATGATTCCCGACGATATAGTTGTACTTTCCTGCCGGGAGGTTCCCCTGGGGTTCAATTCCCGCAAGGACGCCGTTTATCGATCGTATCGTTACCTGATTTCCGAAAAATTATCGGCCTTAAATGTCAACTTTTCATGGATTATCGGAAGAAGACTTGATATATCTATACTGAACGATATGGCGGCGAAAATAAAAGAATCGGTTCATTTTGACAACTTCTGTAAGGTCAAATCGAGAAAACCCTCCAACGACTGCGTTATACTGGACGCCGGATGGTCCAGGTATGGGGGATTTTTACGATTCAATATCTCCGCAAACAGGTTTTTGCATAACATGGTAAGGTTGTTGGTGGGATCGATGGCGGCAGTGGAGAGAGGGAAGATGAGGATAGATAAGTTTTACGAGATTTTAGAGAATAAAACTGATGAAAAAACAAAATACATCGCGCCGGCGTGTGGGCTGTACCTGGTTGATGTCAAGTATGAAGGGATAAATTTATGAAATTTTTCATCGACACCGGTAATCCGGACGAGATCCGGGCCGCTAAAGAGATGGGGCTTTTAGACGGGGTAACCACCAACCCCAGTTTGTTATCAAAAGAGAACAGGCAGTACCGCGAACTTCTAACTGAAATTTGCGAAATCTGCGATGGGCCGGTTTCGGCGGAGGTTACCTCTGTTGAAACCGATGGGATGATAAAGGAAGCACGGGAACTGGCGAAAATCGCTGACAATATCGTTATCAAGGTACCCATCATCAAAGCTGGTGTTACCGCCATAAAGAAGCTTGAATCCGAAGGGATCAAAGTCAACGTGACTCTCTGTTTCTCGCCCACGCAAGCAATAATCGCGGCCAAAGCCGGCGCCAGTTTCATCTCGCCTTTCATAGGCAGGCTTGACGATATCTCGTCGGACGGCATGAGGCTCGTCCAGGAAATAATAACCATCTACGATAACTACGGTTTTGAAACGGAGGTATTGGTGGCGTCGGTTCGGCACTCCATGCACGTGGTCGAGGCGGCACTTATGGGCGCCGATATAATAACCATGCCGTTTAACGTTATAGGCAAGCTTCTGAAACATCCCCTCACCGACATCGGGCTTGAAAAATTCCTGGCCGATTGGAAGAAGGTTAAAAAATAATGATCGCCCGCTACACATTGCCGGAGATGGCCGGGCTCTGGTCTGATGAAAATAAATTCGCCACCTGGCTCAAAGTCGAGATTGCGGTCTGCGATGCCAGGGCGGAAAAAGGGGAAATTCCATCAAAGGCGGTTAATGTAATAAAGCAAAAGGCTGCCTTTAATGTAAAAAGAATCGATGAAATCGAAGCGGTAACAGACCATGATGTGATAGCCTTCCTTACCAACGTCGCCGAAAACGTCGGCGAAGAATCCAGATATATCCATGCCGGTTTGACCTCCTCCGATATTCTGGATATGTCTCTTGCCATTCTCATGAAAGACGCCGGGTCATTGATAAAAAAGAAACTCTCAGAAACGGCGAGAATTCTTAAAGAGATGGCTTCGAAATACGCCGATGTTCCCTGTATCGGAAGGACACACGGCATCCACGCCGAACCGACCGTCTTTGGCCTCAAGCTGGCGCTGTGGTATACGGAAATCGTTCGCAACTTGAAACGATTGAATGCCGCGATCAAAGAGATATCCGTCGGAAAATTGTCCGGGGCGGTGGGGAATTTTGCGAATATCAGCCCCGAAATAGAGGCCGCCGTGTGCAAAAAGCTGGGCCTCAGGCCCGCCGAGGTATCCACTCAGGTCGTTCAGCGTGATCGGCACGCCTATTTTCTTTCGGTTCTGGCGATAATCGGCGGAACTGTAGAGAAAATCGCCACCGAGATAAGAAACCTGCAGCGAACCGAGATCCTCGAACTGGAGGAAGGATTCGCCAGAGGCCAGAAGGGCTCATCGGCCATGCCCCATAAGAAAAATCCCATCACCTGCGAACGTCTCGCCGGGTTGGCGAGAGTGCTGAGGGCTAATTCCATGGCGGCAATGGAGAATATCGCTCTCTGGCACGAACGCGATATCACCCATTCGTCGGTAGAAAGGATTATCATACCGGATTCCACCACGCTTTTGCATTATATGCTTCATAAGTTGAACAACGTGCTCCTCAATTTGAAAATAAACTCCGGGAGGATGAGAAAAAATATTGAACTGACTCACGGTCTTGTTTTCTCCCAGAGAGTGCTTCTGGCTTTAACCGAAAAAATGCCGAGCAGGGAAGAAGCCTATAAAATTGTTCAGTCCCTCGCTATGAAAAGCTGGGAAAAGGGAGAAGATTTTAAAAAGCTGGTTGGTTCTTCTCCGGAGGTGAAAAAACACCTGAAACCGAAAGAGATCGATCCGCTTTTCGATATCGCCTACTATACCAGAAGAGCAGGCGAGATAATCAAAAGGGCCCTTACGCTATGACCAGAGAAGGATATATTTTCCCATTACCGTTTTTGATAATATCCGCTTTTTTTATGTTTCTTTTCAGCAGGTATGTCGATATAACTTTCGCGTACATCGCTGCCGTCTTCTTTTTTCTCGGCATGGCGGTTATGTTGTTTTTTCGGGATCCCGATAGAAAAATCCCGGAGGGCGAAAAACTGATACTCTCTCCCGCTGACGGCCGCGTAATAAAAATTGATGAAATGCACGGTCATCACGTGTTGTCGATATTCCTTTCCATATTTAACGTTCACGTAAACCGGGCGCCGGTTTCCGGAACCGTGAAATATTTTGAATACCATCCGGGAAAATTCTATTCCGCTTTTAAGGATAGCGCTATGAAGGAAAATCAGAAAAACGAGATTGAATTCGAAACGCCGGCGGGAATTGTGAAATTGTATCAGGTCGCCGGCTCCATAGCCCGCCGGACGATTTTCTATTATAAAATCGGCGATAATTTAAAGGCCGGCCAGAGAATCGGCTTAGTAAGATTCGGGAGCAGGGTGGATATTATCCTGCCTGTCGGCTCGAAACTCGATGTTAAATTAAAGCAAAGAGTTAAAGGCGGGAAAACAATTCTGGGTATGCTGCCGTGAAAAATATCAAGGGTATACTTCCGGGGATCTTTACCATGGGCAATCTCGCCTGCGGTTTCGGGGTTATTATTATCTCAGGTGGAGCGAAGTATCTCACCGGTATCGAAAAAAATCTTAGAATAAACGAGGCCGTCTGGCTTATTATTCTGGCGGCCTTTTTTGATATTCTTGACGGTCTGGTGGCGCGTTTTTCCAAAGCCTCTTCTCGGTTTGGGGTTGAAATTGATTCTTTGGCCGATGTTATTTCTTTCGGGGTCGCTCCCGCTGTCATGATTATTAATTTCTCCTTGATCTCGAAAGGCCACTGGGGATGGATTCTGGCCTTCGTCTATCTCATGGCGGCCAGTTTCAGATTGGCCCGTTATAATATGACCGCCACAATAGAAGAAAAAACCAAATTTCTGGGTATGCCGGTACCGGCGGCCGCCTTTACAATAGTCTCGTTCATTCTATTCGAAAATGAGGTTTTAGGAGGCATTAATCCGGAAAAATTCTACATAATACTCGTCCTGGTAACATCGGCCCTTATGGTCAGCGTTATCGAATTTGAAACCATGCCGAATTTCGATTTTTCAAAACGCATTAACAGATTAAAAGTCCTTTTCTTGTTCCTGATGGCGGCAGGTATGATGATTAACTCGTCTTTGATTTTGTTTCCGCTGGTGGTGATCTATATAGCCTACGCTATCCTGAGATTCGTGATAAATATGTTTTATAACGTCGGTATTGGCGGGTTTTACGGAAAACGGAAGGATTTTGGAAAAAAGAAGAATAGAGAGGAAACGGAATAATAAAATGAAATTCCAGGCAAAAGTTACTGTTTCGTTAAAAGAGAGCGTTCTTGATCCCCAGGGTCAGACAATCGGGAACGCGCTTCTGGATCTCGGGTTTGAAAATATTTTGAAAGTTAAAACCGGCAAGATTTTTACTCTGGAAATAGACGCCGAGACGGAATCCGACGCGGCCCGGACGGCTTCCGAAGCCGCATCCAAACTTCTGGCCAATCCCGTAATCGAGCAATATAAAGTCGAGGTAGTTCCATGAAAGTCGGGATCGTCATATTCCCCGGTTCAAATTGCGATTATGATGCTTATCAGGCGTTCAAGATGATTGACGGCGTCGAGGTCGAATACCTCTGGCATGGATCCGACGATTTAAGGTCGGTTGATACTGTTGTTTTGCCCGGCGGGTTCGCTCATGGTGACTATCTCAGAGCCGGCTCAATCGCCCGTTTTTCGCCGATCATGAAAAGAGTCATTGAATTTTCAGATTCCGGCGGGTTTGTAATAGGTATATGCAACGGATTCCAGGTCTTGTTGGAGTCCGGACTTTTACCGGGCGCACTTATGAAAAACTCCAACCTTCGCTTTGTCTGCAGAGACGTGATTCTGAGAGTCGAAAACGCGAATACTGCCTTTACGTCGGGATTGAAACAGGGTCAGCTGTTCAAAATGCCGGTGGCACATGGCGAGGGAAATTATTATGCCGATACTATGACACTATCTAAACTGGAGTCCGAAGACCGTGTTGTTTTCAGATATGTGGATAGGGGGGGAGTTGTTACCGCGGAGGCCAATCCCAACGGTTCGATTAACGGTATAGCGGGTATCATTAACGAAAAAGGCAATGTTCTGGGTATGATGCCCCATCCTGAAAGAGCGATTGAACAAATATTGGGATCAATTGACGGCGGCCATATTGTCCGATCTGTTTGTATGGCAAAGAGTTAGGGGAATAAGATGAAAAATAGAGAAGTAACTTTCCTGATTGTAGCGTTGATTCTGGCATCCGTTTTAGGCGGATTCCTGGGAGAACTGATCGGCGAATATCTTCCTGACGGCGCGGTCAAAACACTATTTAAAGAAAGTCTCGAAATCGGTATAGGCGACCGGGGAGTGTTGGTTAACGAGATTCAAGATCCCGTGTATATTAATCTGTATAGCATCTCTCTCGCGTTTGGTCTGTTAATAAAATTAAATTTTGTTTCCGTTTTGGCCGTAATATTTGTTATAATATACTTCAAATGGTGGTATCTGTAAGTTTGAGGTGAAAGAATGGACCAAGCAATTTTAATATCGATGCCCGGCGGCGGCGAACTTATCATTATCCTGGTTATTGTCCTGATCCTTTTTGGCGCCAAACGTATTCCCGAAATCGCTTCGGGGCTCGGTAAGGGAATCAGGGAATTCAAAAAATCGATCAAGGATGTTCAGTCGGAAATCGATATCGACGAGAAATCGAAGGGCAAAATTACGCACAAGGAAACCGATAGCGACTCCGAATCAAGTAAGAAACAATGAGCAAGCCTGTTTTTACCAGGGAAGATATTGACAAGATTACTGCCTGTCTGGGTAACGGTCAAATTACCGACCTTCAGGATCATTATCGAATAAAACTCGTCAATGAGGAGGCCAAAAGGCAGCTTTCTCTGGAAATTTATCCCAGGGTCTCTCTGGGGGAAAAAGCCGAAGGAGCCCTGGTCGTTGTATACACCCATAACTGCCATCTGCAACTGCATAATTGCACCGGTTACGTAATTTCGGAGGAATTGGGAGAGGTTACTTTTATAGCTGAAACGACCGGAAAGATTTCGGGATTGGTTCTCGAACGCGAGGCCGCCTGCTCCCTGTATACCGACGTCAACCGGAGCCTGATATCGAATGATTTTACGAAATTCGGCGTGGAGGTAATGTTGTCCGGTGTGGCGCTGTCTCTCGCCGAGGGCATTTTGAAAGAACCGGAAGAATAATAATAAAACCCTGAAACCAGCAGCCGAATATTATTGATTAGTATTTAGCGATTTTTTAAAACTGTGCAAACCGAGAAATTCGCTTATTTTGACAATTTAAACACCACCTTTCCAGACCCCCGGGTGGTCCGGAAAATGCACGAGGTCCTGAGCTCCAGGCTGGGCAACCCTTCTTCGCATATTCATTCCGCCGGCGTAGCCGCCGGCAGGATAATCGACGACGCCAGGGAAAAAGTCTCGGCCCTGATGGGAGCTTCCCCGGAAACCCTGATTTTTACCTCGGGAGCGACCGAATCGAATAACCTGGCCATCACCGGTTTTTTAAAGGCCAATCCCGATTTCGGATTTGTAACCACCAATATAGAGCATTTTTCGGTATTGAATCAGGTTCGATCACTCAAAAATGATGATATAGACATATCGGTACTTGAAGTCGACCGCTATGGGCTTGTCGATCTGGAAATGCTCGAAAAGGCTCTGGAAAATGATCCCTCGATTGTTTCCCTGTCGATTGCCAATCCCGAAATCGGCTCCATTCAGGATATCGAGAATATTTCGGAGATTTGCCATCGGAAAGGGTCGATTTTGCATTCCGACGCCACCGCGGCGGCGGGATTGATCGAGATCGATGTGAACAAAATGGGGATCGACCTTTTGACCCTTTCAGCGCACAATATGTATGGACCTGCGGGTGTGGGGGCGCTGTATATTAATAAGAATATAAGATTAACCTCGATTTTTGAGGGTGGAAACCAGGAAAGCGGGATCAGGCCCGGTACCGAGAATGTCCCCGGTATTGCCGGTATGGGAGAAGCCTGCGATATGATAAAAAGCGATTTGAAATCGCACCGCGAGCGGCTGAAATATCTGGGCAATGATCTCTGGAAATCGCTGCAGGAGTCCGTGCGGTTTATAAATTTTACGGGACACCCCGAAAAACGTCTCCCCGGTCATGTTTCGTTCTGGGTGGAACATATAGAGGGAGAATCGCTATTATTATTGTTGAGTATGAATGGAATTATGGCCTCTTCGGGATCGGCCTGCAGCTCGAACCTGAAGGCCAAGGATGAGAACGAGTTGATGGCTTCGCATGTTCTCGATGCCGTCGGCGTTCCTTCCGATATCTGTTCGGGGTCTATTACCCTTTCCGCGGGAAGGTATAATACGGAGGAGGATTTCAGTTACGTAAAGTCGGTTTTGCCGGGTCTGGTGGAGAAACTTCTTACCATGTCGCCCAGTTATGATGATTACATGAAAAACAAGGAGACAACCGATGGATAAGCCCTTTCCGTATTCTGAAATAGTGATGGATCATTTCGCCAATCCGCGAAACATGGGTGACATGGAAAACCCCTCCGCCGTTGGAAACGTGGGCAACCCCGCTTGCGGAGATATGATGAGGCTTTTTTTGAAGATAGAAAACGGCGTCATTGTGGA